>NZ_JAUTAU010000001.1:3592280-3901315 GCF_030818775.1 Bacillus sp. SORGH_AS_0510
AGTTAAGCTTAAGACCAGCCATGTTTGCCACCTTCATCACATCTCTTAAAGACCATCCCGTCATATTTGGTGCTGTTAATTCACCATCTGTTTGAATAATTACCTTTTCTCCTTCAAGAATCGTTGTTCCTGCTTTAGGAAGTTGACCGACTATTTCAGGGCCGTTACCTAATACAACTGTTTCATAGCCTTTTTCTTTTAATTCCTTAACCGTTTCTGTAACGGACTGACCTTTAAGGTCAGTCATTTTATTAATTGTCGCCTTTTCAAGTACAGAGGGTTGAATATTTAGATAGTGAAGGCTATTTTGCATTACCGGATTAAAAATGCCAGAGACAGGAATTGCTCCTTGTCCAGCTTCCAATCCTTCCAGCTCCGGTTGTTGAACAGCAACATAGACGATTAATTTTGGATCGTCCTTTGGTGCCATCCCAAGGAAAGAAAACATGTAACTATTGACCCCTTTTAGATACTTGCCATTTGGTCCAGGAATATTTGCCGTTCCCGTTTTACCTGCTACACTATATCCCTCAATTTTGTACCGTCCTCCGGTTCCTTTTGGAGACGTGACAACTGTTTCAAGAAAATCGCGGACCTTTTTTGCGGTTTCAGTAGAAATCGGAGTTCCCACTACTTCTGGAGAAACTTCCTTTACAGTTTCTCCTGTATCATGGTTGACTATTTTTTCAACCACATGTGGTTTCAGCATCTTCCCTCCATTAGCAATCGCTGTAGCTGCCTGTATTTGCTGGATAGGGGTGATGGCAGTCCCTTGACCGTAAGCCGTAGTAATTTTTTCAATTGGATAAGTAAATTGAATCTTCCCAGAGGTTTCATCAGGAAGCTCAATACCCGTCGGTTTGTCGAATCCAAATTTAGTCAGGTATTCTCTAAACCTTTCAAAACCTAATTTTTCTTTTGCAATTTTTGCGAAGGCAACATTGGATGAACGCTGTACGCCTTCCAAATAGGTTATGCTTCCCCATCCTGACCCATTGTGGTCATGAATAGCTTTATCCTTTTTTGTCACTTGATAAGAACCCGATTGATAATACTCATTTGGATTGAATACTTTCTCTTGCACTGCGGCTGCTAACGTAAATATTTTCATCGTTGAACCAGGTTCAAACGATGTTTCAACCGCTTCATTATGCCAGCTCTTATCAATACCTTCTTTTGTTTTAGGATGAAAGGAGGGTCGCTGGCCCATCGCTAAGATATTTCCTGTTTTAGGGTCAGCGACGATTGCAATAATTTTTTTAGGCTTATAGTCCTTTGCCACCTTATTCATTGCATCTTCTAAAAAGGTTTGAATTTTTGTATCAATCGTTAAATAGACGTCATTTCCATTTTGTGCTGGTGTTATTTTCTCTTTCCCGTCCGGAAGTAAGTAACCCCATAAATCACTCTCATAATTAATCTTACCGTCAACACCGGTTAAAACCTTATCAAATTCTTTCTCGATGCCCATTTTTCCAATTGATTTATAGGTTTGATCCTTTTGCTCAACACGGTCAGCATATCCCACTACATGTGAAGCAAACATCCCATTTGGATAGAACCGTTTCGAGTCACGAATAAAAGTAATACCGGGTAGTTCTAATGCTTCAATTTCTTTCTTCGTTTGGTGCGTTATATCTTTACCCGCCTTACCAAATTCCACTTGGAATCTTCCCTTAGAAATCCCATTAGAAAGAATGCTATAAATTTCAGATTCATCCATTTTAAGAAATTTAGCTAGTTCCTTTGCCGTTTTATGTGGATCTTTAACATGTTGTGGTTTTTTAGGGTTCGTCGTCATTTTTTTATCTAAAATAGCAATTAAGGTATATGCGGCTGTATCCTCAGCAATCACCTCGCCATTTCGATCCAGTATTTCTCCCCTGGCAGCTTGCAGAACCCCCTGCCTGTTATACTTTTGCTGTGCCTTTGCAGCAAGTGGCTGTCCGCCCACTTCTCCAGTAATTTGAATAGAATAATACCTAAAAAGTAATACAAAAAAGAGCAGGCCGAATATTACAAACAATATCGCTGCTCCTGCATTCATATATGGCTGTTTCTTACTCATTTCTCCTGCACAACCTTGACGTTATTTTCGTTTAGCACAAGTCCCATCTTCTTTGCCTTTTCATAAATTCGGTCATATGCACTAAGTTCACTTACTTGTACCTGCAAGTCGCTGTTAACCTTCTGTTGTTCCTTTACTTTTGCTTCAACATTTTGAAGATCTTTATTGACTTCATAAATACTAGATTGGGTAGAAATTAGATGAACTGCACCGAAACATACCAAACCAGCAAATGCGACTCCAATGATCTTTTCTCCTGGAGTGAGCCAGGATTTTTTTATTTTTATTTCACCAATACTTTTGCTATTTTGTTCAACGTGCTCTTGTTGTTGTTGTTGATACTTCCTGGCAAGATTACTCAATCTTTTCCCCTCCAGATTTTTAATTTTCCAGCATATGTGCTGTTGCCTGTCCTATTTTTTTAACTTTTCTGCGATTCTAAGTTTTGCAGAACGGGCTCTATTATTTTGTTCTAACTCTTCCTCAGAAGGAAGAATGGGTTTACGTGAGACTAGCTTTAAGATTGGTTTATATTCATCTGGAATGATTGGTAAACCCGGAGGCAAATTAGGTGTTTCACTAGCCTTCTTAAATGCAGCCTTACAAATCCTGTCCTCTAACGAGTGGAAAGTAATTACACTAATTCTTCCCTCAGGATTTAACAAATCTATCGCCTGGTTTAATGAATTTTCAAAAACGGCTAATTCATCGTTAACAGCAATTCTTACTGCTTGAAAAATCCGCTTTGCAGGATGTCCCCCTTTTCTTCTTGCAGGAGCAGGGATCCCTTCCTTAATTAAATCAACTAATTCAAAAGTTGTTTCAATTGGTTTAATTTGTCTTGCCGCTTCGATTTTTCGAGCTATTTGTTTAGAGAATTTTTCTTCCCCATAGCGGAAGAAGATTCGGACTAAGTCTTCATATGCCCAGTGGTTGATTACATCATAAGCTGAAATATCTGCTTCATTGTCCATTCTCATATCTAACGGAGCATCATGATGATAACTAAACCCTCTTTCAGGCGTGTCCAATTGTGGAGATGACACCCCTAAGTCATATAGAACTCCATCCACCTTATAAATTCCTTGTTTTTCAAGCTCATCTTTTAAGTATAAGAAGTTGCTCTTTATAATCTCAAGCCGGCTTCCATATTCAGATAATTTTTCTTTCGCATGAGCAATGGCTGTTTCGTCTTGGTCAAATGCAAACAATTTACCGTTGTCTCCGAGTCGGGAGAGAATCAGGGAACTATGTCCGGCTCCACCCAAAGTACAATCAACATAAACACCATCTGACTTAATATTTAATCCGTCTACAGCTTCTTTTAATAACACAGTTGTATGTTCAAACATTTTCGTACCACCTTTTCCAATCAACGAAATCAAACAGAAAATATATTAATATAACTTATCCATTATATATCAAAGCCAATCATATTTTCTGCAATTTCCGCAAAAGATTCTTCAGACTGTGTAAAATAGTCTTCCCAAATCTGTTTACTCCAAATTTCAATTCGATTGGAAACACCCAAAATTACGCATTCTTTTTCCAACTTTGCATACTGCAAAAGTGGTGTAGGGATATTAATCCTTCCTTGCTTATCAAGTTCACTCTCTGTTGCACCTGAAAAGAAGAAACGGGTAAAAGCACGGGCATCTTTTTTTGTCAGAGGCAGGCCTTTTAATTTCTCTTCAATAAGTCCCCACTCTGAGACTGGGTAACCAAATAAACATTGATCTAATCCACGAGTGATGATAAACATGTCGCCAAGTTCATCTCGGAATTTGGAGGGCACAATTAAACGGCCTTTATTATCAATGCTGTGATGGTATTCACCCATGAACATACCCATTACCCCCACTTTCTATAAAAAATGTACCACATTCCCCCACTTTTCACCACCTATTTTTAAACAATTCGCCCCAATTTCCGTGAAATCCTTTTTTATCCAGCGGATTTTTTACAAAAAAAAGAAAAACCTCACCGCAAAAGTGAAGTTTTTCTAAATTTTTATTACCTTATGGCGACCATCAAATTCAAATGCCTCAACCATGATATCTTTTATAAACGTTAAACCATATTCATTTAAATAATAAAATATGTTCCAAACCCGTTCTTGCGGGAAACCATCAGGCCTTAACGCAAGGTCCACGCGAGCATATTTATTTAATATAACCTTATGTCTAAACTTAACCGAATCCTCTAGTCTTGACTGCATAAAATTGATTTCTTTCAGTAGGTACGCTTCGTTTTTGTTTAACATTGGAAGAAGCCCTCGATCAAGTTCCTCTGTCTTCGCTTCAATTAGTTTGTACTGCTCGATTAAGTCAAGTTTTGCCTTAGCAAACATTTCTTCTAACTCCATATCCTTAATGGTTGAAAGAAAGCTTTCCTTTTCTTGACCCGTACCTCTAGTAATTACATCTGTAATATTTAGCTTTAAATCAAAGATATCCGTTTCTACTGACCGATCCAAGAACGTAATATTTAAGCGAGGGACAATCGGCGGCATCTTAATGTGGAAATGCTCAAAGACAAGTTTTAATTCCGCCCAATAGGAGATTTCCCCAGGTCCAGCAATAAATGCAATCGTTGGAAATAGCCATTCTTGCATAAGGGGACGAGTCACCACATTATTGCTTAATTGTTCTGGTTTTTTACTCACAAGCTCCATTAATTCCTCTTTTGAAAAAGAAGCCGCACCACTTTTCCCCACAAAACGATTCGATTCTCGATTGTATTCCAACAGAATTCGCTCATTTTGTTTTTGGTCATAAAAAAATAAGTTGGCTGCTTGGTCACTGATATCAATGGTAATTGGGTATCCTTTATTACCAATTTGCTTTTGATGTTCTAGAACCGAGAACGTGATTGTTTCATGATTGTCTAATTGCTTAGCCAAAAACTCCTTTTGTATCAATCGAAAGTCTTTGTTCCCTGAATCAACAATCAACAATCCATAATCCTTGAACAATTCCATAATAATATTTGCAAAAAAATCAACAAAGTTCTGGGATTTATTAATTTGTTCTTCGGCAAATTGCAATAGTGAATTTGAATGTTCAGTTTCACCAAAATTTTCAATGATGTTTTGTACCCATGATAAACAGACATTCTTATTTAATTCAATATCTGATACCATTTTCTTTTGGAGTACCTTTTCAGGATAGGTCCACTTATCTATTTTTTGGTTAACAGGCACAAAGACATGATTTACTTCTTGGAAATCATGATCCTCTCCAGCAATCCAAAAAACAGGGACTACCGGAACCCCTAGTTGTCGTTCTTTTTGTTCTGCTAATTTAATAATTGAAATGACCTTATGGATGGAATAAAGTGGACCTGTTAAAATTCCAGCCTGTTGTCCCCCAATGACAACGACACTTTCATCTTGTCTTAATTTTTCAATTGATTTCTTTACAGCGTCTGAGGTTGGAAAGCGTTCCATAAAGGATTCTATGTGTGCAGCTACCTCTTTGCGAGGGAATATTCTACTGCTGAGTTCGTCCAACCTTTTCTTATCATCCTCTACATCATTGTATCGATAGTGAAAAAAAGGCTGGATATCAGCAGATTGTTCCAAATAGTTAGAAGCAAACCGATTCGTTGCTGGTAAAGAGAGATTTAAAATCTCCATTTATGTACTCCCTTTCTGATCACTGATATTCATTCTTAACGAGTATATCACTACCTGCCCCATTTGAAAAAACCATCCGCTCAATTTTATGTTGAAAAGCTAAAAGTTACAGCACTTGAAATTAAGCCATAAAAAGTGAGGGCAATATACACTAGGAAAAACAGAATGAAATTAAATCGCCAAAAGCCCTTCATCACCTTTTTTAGTATTATTTCTTCCTTAACTTTCCAATGAACAAATACAAACATCATAGCTATCATTATCATGAGAAGTATTATTACCCAAAACAAAGATTTTCCCAAAATTGTTACAATTAAAAAGTGGACAGAAATAATATATAGAATAGTAGTGTAATCTAGTGTGAGATGAACAGCTCTCCGTGAATTTTTTGTTATTACTTTTCCAAACAAAAAGACCAAAACAGAACCTAGTACAGGTAAGGCAAAAAGAACCGTTAACACAGAGGACAGAATACTACTCACCATTTTCCCCCCTTTTCTTGTTCTTTTCCCTTGATAAAATTATAGATACTCTCTAATAGAGGAGCCGGTTTGTTTCGCGTGTTTGCCTCCCCAAGGATAAAACCAAGAATGGCATCTACTTCTGTTAACCTATTCGCCTCGATATCCTTTAACATGGATGATCGATTCTCTGCAGTTTTTTTACAGACTTCCACCACTCTTTGCAGGTGTTCTTTTGGATGATCTAGATTTAAAATGTAGGAAATTTCATCAAAAACAGCCTTTAAAGTGAGAAAAAAATATTCATTTTGAACCAATTCTCCATTTTTCACATGCAGAATTGAAGTTAAGGGGTTAATCACTGCATTAACAATTAATTTATTCAAAAGAACTGAATAATAATCTTCCTGCACATTGATTGGAAAATCAGAAGGTACTGCGAATGCAAAGCGTTGTAGAGAGGAAAGATCACCTCTAAAAAGCGCTACATTTGTTTCCCCTTCCCCATTATGACTGACAGTAAAGGCGTTTTGCTTTAAAGCACCATGCTCAACAGTTCCGACAAACAGATTAATATCGTTAATTTTTTCTAATAGCTTTAAATGACCCATTCCATTTTGTAAGAATAAAATATTGTTAGGAAGGGCAGGTAGGTGTTTCATTACATCAATAACTGCAGGCAGCTGATATTGTTTTACAGTAACAATGGTAAAATCCTCTGTTCCCTTCCATGATGCTATAGGAAGGGCCCTGACCGCTGACAATGTTGTCACAGCATTTTTATGCATCATAATCCCGTTTTCATTTATTTGAAACGCTTGATCTTCTGTTCTTGTATATATAGTTACATCAAAAACTTTATTAATATAGGAAGCAAATAATAATCCAATGGAACCAGCCCCTATTATTCCAACTTTCATGATATCCCCTCATTTAGTCATCTTTACCCATATTTTATCAGGTTTTGCCAAACTTCTGTAAGTACAGTTATGAAAAAAACCCTTATCGTCAATGAAACGACAAGGGATTTGGAATTATACTGGATATACTGGATGTTTTCGAACACTGAAATTTAATTCTTTTGACTGATAATATTCAAAGCGCTGGATAAGTACATTCCTTAATTCAGAAGGTGCCACGATCTCATCAACAATCAATTCTGAAGCCAGCTTGTAAATATCAATGTGCTCTTTATATTCTTTGTGTTTTTCCTGAACGAACTTAATTTTTTCCTTTGGATCCTCAATTTCATTAATTTTGTTTGAATATACTGCATTAACTGCTGCTTCAGGGCCCATTACTGCAATTTGAGCAGTTGGAAGAGCGATACAGCAATCAGGTTCAAATGCAGGACCAGCCATAGCATAAAGCCCGGCACCATATGCTTTTCTTACGATAACAGAAATTTTTGGTACAGTCGCCGAACTCATCGCAGCAATCAATTTAGCTCCGTGACGAATAATACCTGCCCGTTCTACTTTTGTACCAATCATGAATCCAGGAACATCTGCTAAGAATAATAATGGAATATGGAAGGCATCACAAAGCTGAATAAATTTAGCAGCCTTATCAGCAGAGTCGACAAATAAAACGCCGCCTTTTACTTTCGGTTGGTTCGCAATAATTCCAATTGCTCTTCCATTAATTCTCGCTAACCCTGTGATTAATTCCGGAGCAAATAATTTCTTCACTTCATAAAAACTACCTTGGTCAATTAATTGATCAATGCATTCATACATATCAAAAGGAGCATTTTGATTTTCAGGGATAATAGCTTCTAATTCCCGACCTTCTTTAGGCGCGACTCCATTTACCAGCATTGTTTTTTCTTTAAAGCTGGAAGGAAAATAGCTAATGTATTTTTTAGCTGATTCAATCGCCTCTTCCTCACTATATGCTAAAACATCACCACAGCCGCTAACTGAGCAATGCATTCTGGCACCGCCCATTTCCTCAAGCGTTACTTTTTCTCCAATTACCTTTTCGGCCATGCGCGGTGATCCCAAATACATAGATGCGTTTTGGTCAACCATGATTACGATATCACAAAAAGCCGGGATATACGCTCCTCCAGCAGCCGAGGGACCAAACAAGATACATACCTGTGGAATCATACCGGAAAGCTTTACCTGATTATAGAATATTTTCCCTGCTCCTCTACGGTTTGGAAACATCTCTAACTGATCCGTAATTCTTGCACCCGCGGAATCAACAAGATAGAATAATGGCACTTTCAGTTTTTCCGCAACCTCTTGAATACGAATAATCTTTTCTACTGTTCTGGCTCCCCAAGAACCTGCTTTAATCGTAGAGTCATTAGCCATAACGCAAACAGTTTGACCATTAATTTTACCAATTGCTGTAACCACACCGTCTGCCGGTAGATCAACCGCTTTAAAATTGGCAAACTTCCCGTCTTCCTCGTATTTCCCCTCATCAAATAACAATGCCAGTCGGTCGCGCACAAACATCTTATTCTGCGATTTTAATTTTTCATGATATTTTGGTTGGCCGCCGGCCTCTATTTGTTTTCTATTAGCATGTAATTGATCATTTAACATATTAGTGGTCGCCATTCTACTCCTCCTCTCTTGTTATTCTAATACGATCAGAACATCGCCTTCATTTACGAAGTCACCGATATTTACCTTCACATTTAACACGACACCCTCCGTACTGCTTTCGATCGGAATCTCCATTTTCATCGACTCAAGCATTAATACCTCTTGGCCAACATTAACCTGATCACCATTTGCTACAAAAATATTTAAGACAGTACCTGCCATAGTTGCTGTAATTTCTTTCATGTCTCTCTCTCCTTATTTCACTAATTTTTTTGTAAGAAAGCTAGTTGTGTACAATCCTTTTTGGAAATCACTATCGGCTAGAATGGATAAAAACAGGGGCACGTTTGTTTTTATTCCTTCAATTTCTACATCCTTAAAGAATTTTTCTGCCGTCAATATAGCCTCTTCCCTTGTCTGACCATACACAATACATTTAGCAACCATTGGGTCATAGAACGGCGTTACCGTTCCACCCTCCTCATAGCCAGAATCAATTCGGACTCCTTTTGTTTTGTTCATTTTTAATGAACTAATTTTTCCTGGTGACGGTAGAAAACGTACAGGGTCCTCCGCATATAAGCGGAATTCTATAGCGCTTCCTTTTGAGTTTATTTCAGATTGCAGCAAAGGCAATTTCTCACCACGCGCTACAAGGATTTGCCATTTTACTAAATCTAGCCCGGTAATCATTTCTGTTACTGGATGTTCGACCTGGAGACGGGTATTCATTTCTAAAAAGTAAAAGTTACCATCTTCGTCCACGATGAACTCAATAGTTCCTGCGTTAATATAATCAACTGCGTGAGCAGCCTTAACTGCAGTCTCATACATCTTCTTCCTAACCGTCTCAGTTAGAAAAGGAGATGGAGATTCTTCAACTACTTTCTGATGCCTTCTTTGAATAGAACAATCCCTTTCAAACAAATGCACGATGTTTCCTGCATCATCTCCAAATACTTGTATTTCGACATGTCTGGCATCAGCTATATATTTCTCAATAAAAACTTCATCTGAACCAAAATAAGCCATGGCACGAGTTTTAGTGGAATCGTAGGACTTAATGAGCGCTTGCTCATTTTCACAAAGCACCATACCTATTCCTCCCCCACCACTACTCGCTTTAAGCATGATAGGATACCCGATTTCTTCCGCTAGACTGCAAGCTTCTTCAATTGACTTTAGTCCATACCCGCTTCCAGGTACAACTGGCACGCCTGCCTTTTCCATCGTTTGTCGCGAAACAATTTTATCACCCATTAATTCAATTGTTTCTGGCTTAGGTCCAATAAATATAATTCCTTCTTCGATCGCCCGTTTTGCAAAAGCTGCATTTTCTGATAAGAATCCATAACCCGGGTGGATGGCATCCACATTTTCGCTTTTGGCTATTTCTAAGATTTTTTCTGCTTGTAAATAAGATTTATTTACTGGAGGTTCCCCTACATTTACAGCCTTAGTGGCTACTTTAACAAAAGGCATATCCTTATCAGCATCTGAATAAATTGCAATTGTTTCAATCCCCATCTCCTGACAGGTTCTAATGATCCGGAGAGCAATTTCTCCCCTATTGGCAATTAAAATTTTTTGCACATTTTTTCCCCTTTCAAGCCCCTTTTGTTCCATCCATCTTTTATATTTCTACATCATTCTGCGAATTTCCTGCAAATTTTGAAAACGCTTCCTAAACTTATTTGAAGAATTTTTTGTATTTTTGTTATATAATAATATTAACTCATTTCGAATAATGCAAAAATTAATACACCTTCATGTTATTCATGAACAAATGAATATATACAATATTATGAGGATATCATTTCTTAGGAGGTCAACTATGGGCGTAAAAGTGGAGAAACTAAAGGTTAATTTCAAAACACTAGAGGAATTTAAAAAATTCAAAGAATATGGAATTCAGGAATTATCCATGATAGAAGACCTTGAAGCAAATATGGTGGAAGATGATAGTGAATCTCCATTTTACGGTATCTACTTCGGGGACAAATTAGTAGCAAGAATGAGTTTATATCAAATTGACGCCAAATTCGATCGTTATTTTTACCCGCCGCAGAATTATTTAGAATTATGGAAACTTGAAGTATTAGGAGATTATCAAGGTAAAGGCTTTGGTAAAGCACTTGTTGAATTCGCTAAAAGCTTTGGCCTGCCTATTAAGACGAATCCTAGAGTACAATCAAGTGGCTTTTGGGAAAAGATGGGCTTCTCTAAGGTTGAATACGATATGGAACGAGACCGCGGAGAAAATCCATTGGTTTGGTATCCAGAAGGTGTTGAAGCACAACAATAATAGAAAAGCACAAGCGCCTTGTTCAGCCCGACAAGCAAATGTTCTTCTGCAAGAAAAGTCGCTCTTTTACTTTACTTGCAGAAGGTTATTTGACCCGAGGGGCTAGGCGCTGGAGCTAGACAATTCTCGAAGTCGAAATTTATACTTTTTATGTAATATATCAATAAAAAAGCGGACATCATAATGTCCGCTTTTTTATTTATTTTTCAACTCGCTCAAGATTTCCGTTTTTATCCATTTGGAATTTCACCTTTTGCTGTCGATCTTCGTCTTGTAGCACAACCATTTTTCTAGCTCTTTCCATTATTTCAATCAACGAGCGGTAATCCTCTTCAATGGCTTTTAAGTTTTTTGACAGTCTTTCATTCTCTGCAGCTAGATAAAAAGTTTTCTTTTCTAACTCTTTAATCTTTTCAAGTGAATTCTTCCTGTCCTCTTCAAAATTCGCCCAAACTTCCGCTTTTTTGCGAACACCTTCTAAGAAATGAATGACAGCAGGAAATGTTAGGGTGTTCTTTTGTTCACTACCTGTCGACGATGGTGCCAAATCAACATTCACTTTTTCTTGGATTCCTTCTTCTTCCGAGGAGCTTACTGTTTTTTTCAATTCTTTTCTTTGCCTTTTAGCAAGTTCAATGCCTGATTTATATTGTTTTCGAACATATGAGTTCCAACGGAATCCACAAGCAGCCGAAGTACGCGAAAGCTGTTTGCCTACTTCTTCAAACGCCTGCAATTGGGTCCCACCTTCACGGATATGCCGTAACACAACTTCAGCGAGTAATAAGTCTTCGTCCTGGGACCACGCATCTTGTCGAGTGGGTGACATAAGAACATCCCTCCTAGTGTTTTTATAATACATATGCATCTACTAGAAAAGATAGACTTAATCAGAAGTTGTCTTTTAATCTTTATTCATGTTTTTTACTAATAAAATTTATTACATGTTTATGATGTGCATCACTTTCCCATAATACAGCACAGTTTCTTACCTCTTCTTCAATCCTATCTCTCAGCTTAGCCTCTTCCCACTTTCTCACCCACATCATTTTATAAGATTGAAGAACACTTAATTCTTTCGTTAAAAAGTTTTCTAGAAATTGCTCACAAGCTACTTTTCCGTTAGATTCGAAGAGTTCGTCAATAAACCCAGCCTCTTTTAGCTCTTCTGCCGTTTGGATCTCCGCTTCCATTAATAGCTTCATTGCAGCCCTCTGCGAAAGCTTTTCTCCTAGAATGGAACCTCCCCCCCAACCGGTTGTGATTGCTTGTTTCCCCTGAACAAATCCTGCTTTTATTCCTCTTCTAGCTATACGGAAGTCACATGAGATTGCTAGCTCACAACCTCCTCCAATGGCTGTACCGTTTATAAGAGCAATTGTCGGGATAGGTAAGGTCAGTAGTGAATAGAGTGTGTTTGCCATTTTTGAAAGCATAGGATATGCTTCTTCTTTTGTACGAAGTAGATGAAAAACTGACAAATCTCCTCCAGAACAAAAGGCATGATTTCCAATGCCAGTAATGACTAGTGCTTTAATATCAGGTTCTGAAGCTCTTTTTATCGCTTCATTTAAACCATTCATAACTTCATAATTAATCGCGTTTCTCTTTTCAGCTCTCGTAATGGTAAATAATAAATATCCTTTATCATTTTTCTCAATTAAATATGTCAAACTACCACATCCCTTCTGAAAGTTAACCTCTATTACTATTCTAATTCCGATTATAGGCATTATTATGTATGTTTGTCTGCTAAAACGACAAAAGCACAAGAGTATAATTACCCTTGTGCTTTCTATCCTAACGGAAATTAGTCGTTTACAACGTCTTTTCCTTTGTATGTTCCGCAAGCTTTACATACGCGGTGAGCAAGTTTCATTTCACCACAGTTTGGGCAAGCTACCATACCAGGTACGTTTAATTTAAAATGAGTACGACGCTTTCTTTTTGCAGTTTTAGAAGTTCTTCTAAAAGGTACAGCCATTCTTCCCACCTCCTTAAAGAGTATTAAGAAAGTAATGAAGGCCAGGAATGCTGGTTCTTCACTTTGCTTCTTAGTTTTTGCCGATTATGATTCGGAAGAAGAATTGTTTTCGTTAAAAAACTTTGCAAGCCCTGCCAAACGAGGGTCAATCTTTTTAGATTGTTCCTCTTCATGAACAACTTCCCAATCTTTACCGGACTGAGGAGCAGCTTCTTCACTATTGACATCTTCACAAAAGACTTGCATTGGAACCTCAAGTAAAAGAATTTCACGAATGATCGGCATAATATCAATCACATCGCCTTTTACTTGATATGCATCCTCTTCAGTTTCATAAACTGAACCTTGTAAGAGGAAAGTTTCAGTTGTTTCGACATTAATTGGAAGTTTTACATCCACTAAAGTACGAGAACAAGGAAGGATTAAATGACCTTCGATTTTCAAATGGAAAGTCACTTTCGTTGAATCAATATCTCCACGCCCTGAAATATGCATAGGAGATACCTCTCGGATAGTAGAATCAACTTCTTTTATCTCATCCACCCGAATCGTTTCATCAATCGGAAAATCCTTGTTTCGATATTTTTGTAATTGACTTAATGTCCATTTCAATTGAATCACCCCAAGGCAACAAAGGTAATTATAGCCTTCGATAATATTTTTGTCAATGTTTTTTCTTTACACCCCGTCAGGTGAATGATAATGAATGCAAATTGTCTACATAAGCTATCTATACTAGTTTATCCAGTTGTCCTTTTTGCAAACATCTTTATCATCTTATCATATTATCTGATTGGTTTCCTTACAATTTTGCTATAATGATAATAATTATTAGAAAACGTTAAATCTTTTTAGTAAGGAGAGAGTAAATGAAAGCTGTTGGCTTAATTGTTGAATATAATCCTTTCCATAATGGCCATGCCTATCATTTAAGTGCTTCAAAGGAAGCGGCACAGGCAGATGTTGTCATTGCAGTGATGAGTGGAAATTTTTTGCAGAGAGGGGAACCTGCACTATTGTCCAAATGGTATCGGACAAAAATGGCATTACTGAACGGGGTAGACATCGTTTTTGAACTCCCCTACCGCTTTGCTACACAGAAAGCAGAAATTTTTGCAAACGGGGCAATATCTATTCTAGAAGCAGCCAGATGTGAATCCATTTGCTTTGGAAGTGAGAGTGGTGACATTTCTTCCTTTCTTCACACCATCGAATACATAAAAGAAGAAGAAAAGAATCTTGATGACGGAATAAAATTTTTTATGGATACAGGTGTTAGTTATCCAAAAGCAACAGCACTTGCATTTAAACAATTACAAAGTTCAAATAACTACCTGGATCTAGCAAAGCCCAATAACATTTTAGGTCTTGAATACATTAAAGCAATCCAACGACAACACAGTTTAATCAATCCAATGACTGTGACACGTAAAAATGCCAATTACCATGATGAACATTTCACATCAGAAACAATTGCTAGTGCAACAAGTATAAGAAAAGCTATTTTTTCTCCAAAGGCTGAAGGTCAAGGAATTGATCAATATGTACCTGCGGCAACAAAGCAGTTATTAGAGGAATATTTCCATCATTTCCAGTTGTTTCATCAATGGGAAAATTACTGGAGTTATTTACAATTCCGACTAATTCATAGCAGTACCGAGGATCTTAAGGAGATCTACGAAATGGAGGAAGGCCTTGAAAATAGGTTACAGGCTGCTGCTATCCAATCAGAGAGCTTTCAGCAATTTATGGAGAGGATCAAAACAAAGAGATACACATGGACAAGACTTCAAAGGCTTTGCGTTCATATCTTAACAAATACAAAAAAAGTAGAAATGAACAGTAACTTAGAAAAAGCAACCTATTTAAGACTTTTAGGGATGACAGCTAACGGAAGAGAATACTTAAATAAAACAAAAAAGGATTTTACTTTACCTCTTGTATCAAAGCTCTCTAGCTTTAAGGAAAATATGATAGACCTTGACGTTAAAGCAGCGCGTGTTTACGCTCTAGGTGTCCCCAATCATTTAAAGGATGAAATGTTCAAACAAGAGTTTAGTCAACCACCAATATATATAAAATAAAAGATGATGCAGCAGCACCATCTTTTATTTTTGTTTTAATTGTTTCAAGTAAGTTACTGCATCATCAAATGTATCAATCGGGATGATTTTCATTTTTGTGTTAATATCACGAGCTGTTTTAACTGCTGCACGATAGTTAGAATTTTTCACCCCATTTTCATTCGGTGCTAAAAAGATTTCCGCCCCCGCCTTATCTGCTGCGACAATTTTTTGTTCAATTCCGCCAATAGGGCCCACGATCCCGTCCTCACTTATAGTACCTGTACCAGCTATCTGATAGCCTTTCGTCAAATCTTCCTCTGTTAACTGATTATAAATTTCTAATGAGAACATGAGTCCTGCCGATGGTCCGCCAATTTCATCTGTTTTAACTTTCACCTTCGGGTCAACATGAATTTCCTTATCATCTACCAATGATATACCTATACCAACCTTACTAGGATCATCTTTAAATTGTTTTACATTTAATGTTACTGTATTCGCTACTTTATTTCTTGAGAAAGTTAATGTCACCTGATCTCCAGCTTTTTTAGTGCCTACGTACTCAATGAATTTTTCTGAAGAAGGAAATTCATGCCCATCTACTTTAAATATACGATCACCAGCTTTGATTTTTCCTTCCGCTGGCATCCCAGGAATCACTTGGACAACATAGATTCCTTTATATTTATAATGGACAGGCACTCCTGCTTTGTGGTAAGCAACTTCAATTGCATTAAGTTTTGACTCTGCCATTAAGTGTAATTGTCTAACATTGTATTCCTCTTCGGTTTCTTTTTTATATAAAACCATATCAAGCGGATACAATTCCTCATATTTCATGAGCTTTGCTTCTAAGTAGGAATAGATATTTGCTCTTCCCATTCTAACAGTGGTAAGCATGAAATTTCCTTCATCTTTATATCCATCTTCTACTGATATGATTGGTCCAAGTTCTTTAGCCATGCCTGGTTTGGATACATAGTATGGTAAAGAATAATACATACCAAAGATAAGAAGCAGTGTAAATAAAAGTACAGACCCAATATATATTTTTTTACGCATTACCTATTGTTTCCCCTTCCACTGTTCAATGACAGTTTCAATTTGCTTTATATACCCCTTCGCTACTTCTTCACCGATATTGATAATTTCTTCAATATTAGTAAACGCTCGTGAACTATAGTTTTCTACAGGGGGACGAATCATGACATCCGCTGTAATCTCTCTGTTTCTGACTATTTCTGATTGCATGATATCTATGCTTTGCATAATAACGTCATATATAGAAGAAATTTCAGCATTCCGTTTTACTCTCGAAACATCTACGGCAATGACAATATCTGCGCCCATTTCCCTAGCAACAGATACCGGAACACGGTCACTGACACCACCGTCAACGAGAATTCTTCCATCATACTTTTCTGGAACAAAAATCCCTGGAATAGAGATACTTGCACGTACAGCATCTGCAACAGGTCCCTTTTTAAAAACAATTTTTTCCCCCGTTAATAAGTCAGTGGCTACAATTCCTATCGGTATATTTAAATCTTCTATATTTTTTCCATGGGTAAAAACCTTAATAAACTCCTTTACTTTTTTTCCAGAGATAAAACCCATTTTTGGCACGGTGAAATCCAAAAAATATTTTCTTTTAAAGGCGGTTGATAATTTGTAGAGGCGTTCCATTTCAATACCTGCCCCATAAAAGCTGCCTACAAGTGCTCCCATGCTGCTCCCTGCTATTAAATGAATAGGAATTCCAGCATCCTTAAATGCCTTTATGACACCTAAATGAGCAAACCCACGCGCACCGCCTGAACCAAGTGCCAAACCTATTTTAGGGTGCTCCATAATTTAGCTACCTCCCACATATAGATGACAATACCTTAGATACTAAAAGACAAATCTCGTTCAATCTTATGGTCTAATTTCGCTTTGTATGAGTATATTTGAGTTATATGAGGACAAGGGTTCATGGATTATTAGGAATAATCTCTATTTTAGCATTGAAACCATAATTTTGCACAATGTTACCAATTCCCTCGGAAGGAGGTCACTTTATATTGTTTCGTTCAAAACTTAAGACACTATTCCTCTCTTTATCGGTCACCATCTTAGCAGTATCATTGATTTCTTACCCCCAAGAGTCCTTTGACGCTTCGATACGAGGCCTGAATATGTGGTGGGAGATAGTATTTCCTTCCCTGCTGCCTTTTTTTATTGTTTCTGAAATGTTAATAGGGTTTGGAGTTGTGAAATTCATTGGTGTTCTTTTAGAGCCCCTTATGAGGCCGCTATTCAAGGTTCCGGGAGTGGGAGGATTTGTTTGGGCTATGGGAATGGCCTCCGGATTTCCTGCCGGGGCAAAATTTACTGCAAGATTACGCCAAGAAGGGCACTTAACCCAAATTGAAGCAGAGAGGCTCGTATCCTTTACCAATTCCTCAAACCCACTATTTATATTTGGTGCGGTATCAGTCGGATTTTTCTATAATCCTCACTTAGGAGTCTTATTGGCACTTGCTCACTATTTAGGGAATATTTGTGTTGGACTCATTATGCGTTTTTATGGAAAGGAAACTCCTGAGGCAACAAATGAGAAACGAAAAAGATTCAAGGTTAGATCCGCCCTTTCCGCTTTGCACCAGACCAGATTAAAGGATAACCGGCCGATAGGTAAGCTGCTTGGTGATGCCGTAAATTCCTCTATTCAAACCTTATTAATGGTCGGCGGTTTTATCATTTTATTTTCGGTCATTAACAAGCTGCTCTATCACTTACATATTACAGCTGCGCTGGCAAGAGCTGTTGAAGGACTACTCTCTTCCATTTCCTTTCCGGAAATGCTGAGCATCCCTTTTATTTCAGGTTTATTTGAAATTACCTTAGGTAGTCAGTTGACAAGCCAGGTACAGGACGCCACCCTCTTACAAAAAGCAATGATGACCAGCTTTATCCTCGCTTTTAGTGGATTTAGTGTGCAAGCCCAAGTTGCGAGTATTTTAGCCCAGACAGATATTAGATTTAAGCCCTTTTTTATAGCAAGGATTCTCCAAGGAATCTTTGCGAGTATTTTTGCATTCGTATTATGGAAACCCATCTATGTACGTTTTAATAGTAATGAGCAGCCCTCAAATGCTTTACCCGTAAGTTTTTTTGGTGAAAACTCTTTGACTCACGACTTCTATCATAAAATGATGGAAGTAGGCCCGCTTATAACCATACTTTCACTTTTAGTTTATGTACTAATCTTGTTTAGCAGATTAAGAAAGCAAAAAAGCTAGGTAATCACCTAGCTTTCCTTTGTTTCAGTATTAAATTTCTTATGTAATTCTCTTTCAACAATTGGCGGAACCAGTTCTGAGATATTTCCATTGTATTTTGCTACTTCTTTTACAATACTAGAACTTAAGAATGAATACTGATTGTTGGTCATAATGAAAAAAGTTTCAATATCTTCATTTAACACTCTATTCATTGAGGTAATTTGCATTTCATACTCAAAGTCAGAGACTGCACGTAACCCACGCAATATGGCATTTGCGTTAACACTTTTTGCATAGTCCACTAGGAGCCCAGCAAATTCATCGACTTTTACATTTGGCATATCCTTTGTTACTTCGTTGATTAAATTAATTCTCTCTTCCACCGTAAAAAGTGGATTTTTAGCTGAATTATTTAGCACAACAACATATACCATATCGAAAACCTTGGCCCCTCTTCGGATAATATCCAAATGACCATATGTTATTGGATCAAAACTCCCTGGACAAACAGCTATACTTGCCAAAATGACTCCCCCTATTCCTCACTGTTTCGCGAATAAATCGTCACAGCAATCATCCCATATTTTTCATGCTTCATTTGTGTTAAACGACCTACTGAGTGAGGCAATTCTACATCAAAACTGTGTTCACAAACAATAATGCCATTCTTCTTTATTAGTTCTTGCTGATCCATTTTTTCCATTAGACTAACCAATTGCTGTTTTTTATAGGGAGGGTCTAAAAATATGTAATCAAAGGTAATCTCCCGTTTAATCAAAGCTTTTAAAGCTCGTTCTGCATCATTGCGATAAATCTCTGTTTGATCTTCAAACTTACATGCCTTAATATTTTCATTTATCACTTGGATAGCCTTTGGCTCACGGTCGATAAAAATAACCTTCTCTAATCCTCTACTTAAAGCCTCTAAGCCTAATCCTCCACTACCAGCAAACAGGTCTAATCCTATGCCGCCATCAAAATAAGGTCCGATCATATTAAATAACGCTTCTTTAACTTTATCGGTTGTAGGTCTGGTTGTATTTCCCGGAACGGCTTTTAAAGGTCTCCCTTTACACTTGCCTGACACGATTCTCACTTACTATCACCACATTTTTCGGAAATAATTTTTCTTAATCCATCCTATCATAATTCATAAAAAGTAGACAATCTGTTACACAAATCTAGTGGATATAAAAGCTAATTAATGTTTCAAATGGAAATTTTTAAAAAAAGACGTATAAGCTGAAAGGTTGTGGAAATAATGTTATTAACAACATCAATTCGAGGATGTTGTTGCCAACCGCGGAGAAGACTTACGTTTCCCCATAAGTTCTTCCTCCGGTTTCTCCTCTCCCTTTGCCTTCTATCCTTTAAGAGGATGTGGAAGGACCCCGCAGATAATTCTGCGGGGTTTTTTTTGTTTATATTTAAATGACTGAAAGAAAATGTTAAAGTATTAATGAATTAAGCATTTAAAGGAGAGTTTTCATTGATACAGCGTTTTATTGAACTCGGAGAAGGATATTCAGATATTTACGAACTCATTGAGATTGCAAAAGCCAATCAACCTCGTCTTCAACATATGATGGCACTTCATACAAAGATAGAAAATAAGGAGCTGACCTCCTTAGTAGTTGTGTTAAAACCAACAGATCCTGGGAAGTTCCAAGCCCTGTATATCTGTCGCGAAGGAATTCCTAACCCAAACTTTACACCAAACAAAAGATTTTCTCTTTTTACTCAAACTGCAGAGGAGCTTGGAAAACAAATCATTGAACTATCGGTGAAACCATCCACCATTTTTAATGAAAAAGAACTGTTTTATCAACATTTAATTGGAATTTTACGATTAAATCATTATATAGCTCCTTTACAATAACAAAAGGTGAGGAACGATTCCTCACCTTTTTAAATGCCCATTTTATAGTCATATTCCTTTGCTTTGTCTGGTGCCGAGTTCTCATACTCCATTCGTAAAAATGGCTTGTATGATGGCTCTACTTTTTTTACAAATGAAAATGAATTTAACTTCTCCATAATCCCTTCGACATCTTCTTGATTACAATATAGCACTACATATTTTAATTTCTTTGATACATAGTGTACATTTCCAAAGCGGCGCAGCATCTTAGCTTGTTTTAAAGAGTAAAGCCAAACGACCAATCCTTGTCTTTGAACAAACATACTTTTTTCCCCTTCAACAAAACCATCATTTTTAAATAAGTCTAGCATATAGAAAAACAAAAAACCAGCTGAAATGAGCTGGTTTTTCCATTATCCACACCCACAGCTGCCCCCACTGCCACAGCCTGCACCGTGATTTGAATCAAAAAATGGATTTCCTGTTGGTACTTTTATATGTTTCGAAACTGCACCACCAATTAACAAGCTGAGCTCATCTAATAGAGCTTGTAAATCATTTTCAGCTAGTTTGAATTCGGCCACTAATGGGTCCAAATCCATTTCTCTTTTTACCTCACGGATTTGTGTCATAACCCGTTTGTAATCAGGATGGTACTTCCCAAAGCGCTGGACTTCTTCATATAGTTCTTTCAATTTAACAAAGCGGTTAATTTTCCGCTGTGTCTCCTTGTTGCTTCTCAATTTATATAAACAAATCTGATATTGTTCAACTACATCGGATTCTAGCACCATTTTTGCTAATGCTTCCGCATTTTCTACTAGTTCTATCCTTTCTAACGTAGCAAGCATACGCCCACCTCCAAGGACATTTTATCATGAATGCTGGGAGAATGCGAAAATTTCCTTTTATTTAGAGACATTTACCATAAATTCCTTAGCCAACCCGTAGGGCTCGTTGTTCAACTTAACGACCTCTAACCTTACATTATGAGACCCTGGTGAAAGTCCTTTAATAATGAATGCTGCGGCTGTTACCTCTTTATTTCGTATACCGTCGATCCAAACTACCAATTTCCCAATTTTCTGGCTTTCCAACGTAGATTGTCGAAAGCTAATCCCTGTTACAATACACTCCACCAAAACATCTTTCCCTTTTGTTTCGTGCTGTACAAATAAGGAAGGAATTTCTTGTGCATTTGAATGAACAGCTAAAACGATACCATTCATGAAAAGTAGAAGAACAATCGATAGTATAATTTTTTTCAAACCCAATCACTCCTTTCTAGTATTGTTCGCTTCCTTTTATTTTTTTAATCCATTTCAAAATACAGCCATAAAAAAAGGCCACATCATTTTTCATGTGGTCCTTAGTTAATTTTGATTCTTCATTGCCTGAAACATTGAATACATCATAGAGGCCATTTGTACACTATTGGAAAATTTTTCTACTTGGTGTGGTATGGTCTTCTTATAATAATGTAGGGAGGCAATTTCAAGCGATTGTAAATCATACGGGTTTCTCGATAGCTTTCGGTACCAGTACGGTTGTTCACGTACAAACTGCTTTAAATCCTTTTGACCTTCTAAATAATCAAGTACCTCTTTTCGCATGCTTTACTTCCCTTCTATTAGTCTTTTCGAAAAGAAAAAGGGTGTTTCGGCCCTTCTGGTGCCTTATTTGAGCCAGTTGGTGCATTGGTATTCCCTCCTTGAAACTGAGAGATAACCCCTTGGATCGCTCCTAGTGCCTGACTTAAATTATTTATATGATTTTGCATTTGGTTAGGGTCCATTTTTTTGACCATCCCCATGATATTGGACATCCAGTCGCCCTTGGATTCATTATCTTCTTTCTGTTCTTCCTTTGCCTCAACACCAATTGATCCCCAACGCTCATCCTCTTCGCCCAATAAGTACCAATCTTCATATAACTCTTGCCACGTGGCTTTTCCATTCCGAACCTCTCTTATGATATTCGGATTGTTTTTAACAAATTCTTTGAATTGCAGTACGGAGGGGTGTAATTTTTTTTGCGTCATTTCTCTCACCTCTGCCCATATATATTGCCAATAATACAATATGTAGAAAAATACGAAATGTGAAATACAAACTAGTGTCAAAATATTTATAAATAAGTATTCAAATGGTAAGATGTCATAAGATAAGGCTGTGTTAAAGGACACTGTTGATTTTTCCACCCTGTTGATTGGAGCGGAAGGCGCGAAGACTCCTCGAAAATGCTATCGCATTTCCTTCGTGCGTGGGCGGATTCAAGATGCAATTCAATGTCCTGTGGGAGTATGGTTCAGGGGGGACCCCGCAGGCGCGTTTCTCCGAGGAGGCTCGCCGAAACACCCACGGAAAGCGAAGCACCTGGCGCGGAAACCAACAGGCAAGTTTAACAGAACCTAAGATAAAGAAAAGAAAGAGGTAAGTAAAATGAAGGAGCAACTACAGCAATTATTAGATTCTTGTATTGAAAATGGCACCGAAACAGATTTACATGCAATAACCCACCTTTTAGAAGGCGTGCAAAAAAAAATTATCAATAAACGCAGCACCTTTATTGATGGCATTCTCCATATGGAAAGAACCTTTGATCATAATTCTTGCGAAATTACAATTCCAATTAATGAGACAGTTAATAATAACCTCAATATATTACATGGTGGAATAACAGCGACAGTACTCGATACTGCAATGGGAAGCTTAGCCAATTATCTTCTCCCAGAAGGATTTGGTGCTGTTACCAATCAGCTTAATATACATTATACAGCACCAGGAACAGGCGACCTCCTGCGATGTAAAGCTGAAATTATTCACCAAGGAAGTAAAACAATGGTGATATCTGGAGAAGCCTTTCGAAGTGATGGAAAAAAAATAGCTTATGCAACAGGAACTTTTTTTATTATTAATAAATAAAAATGGAGGAGGCTGATCTTAATGGTCACCGCCATTGTTATACCAATCATCTGTCTTTACTTTTATTGGCTTACACGGAAAGAAATGAAGGAGCAAGATGAAAAATGGCTTGCGGTCAGTCAGATCCCTCAGGAATCCATGATAGCAGGTGAAATAAAGAGTCTAACTGAAGAAAAACAACGTTTTTATTATCATCGATACATAGTCTTACAAACATTAAAGATTCAAACAGCTACAAAAATAATTACAGCCAAAAAAATGACCCCCATTATCAAAAATGTAAAGATTGATTCCTTTACCACCGGGGAGCAAATTCGCTTGTTCGGTAAATGGGACGGTCCTACCTTTCTATTTAGCCGTTTTGAAGTAGATAAAAAGCAAAAAGGATAACATGGCGTTATCCTTTTTGCTTTTTTATTCTTCTCCTTTTTGAATAAAGTTCTGTGTATAGTACTTTTGGTATACGCCCACTCCAATATGTGAGAATTCTTTATTTAATAAAGATTCCCTATGCCCCTTACTATTTAGCCAGCCTTCAACTACTGCAGGTCCATCCGTGTAATTAGCGGCAATATTTTCGCCGGCTGCTTGATAGACTACCTTTGCAGTTTGTAATCGGTTCTCAAGATCTCCGAATTTCTTGGAAGTATGGGAAAAGTCGTTGTTTTCGAACATATCCTTACTATGCCCATAAGCAACTTCTGCCGTTTGATCATCCCATTTCAATGGTTTTAATTTATGTCTTATTCGCAACACATTGGTTATATCAAAAATTTCCTGTTCTGTTCCAATTTCGATCATTCTCCAAGTCTCATCAGAAAGCTCAGGTTCTTTGACTAATTCCCCACTGTATACAAGTTCATAAGGCCGTTGTTTAATTAAGGTCTCTGCGTCTAAAAAGCGAACGCTTGAAAGATTTCCAGTAAACTTATCTATATACAATTGGACATAAATATCTCCCAATTTTACCATTGGTCGAAGATTTAGATCTGTATCATTAAGTTCAAAACGATACGTACTCCCTTGCCAATTCAAATTAATGTTGGTATCAATATATTGTGTATTAAAAATTTCCTCAACTGGTTGACCTATCTCAAAAGGAGCGACATCAAGGTTTTCTCCTACAGCAAAAATTGTTACTACACGATTATTTGCAACCCCAACCTGTAAGTAATGTTTGGAATCCTGATTATATATGTACCATTGATAGCCATATAATGACTCATCCTTCCGTACTGGTATTCCCCACTCTTTTTCCAGTATAGAAACATCTTGTCCGATCATTAGAGCTAATCCCTCTTTTGGTTTTTCAGACGCCGTCTTTTGATTTGTTTTATAATCCGGGCTTTGTGGGAGTGTCAACTTACTTTCTTGGGTTCGATCTTCCTTTATTAAAACAGTATTATCATTTTTTTCGTTTATACTAACATAAAAACCAATGGTTAAAAATACAACCGAGAGTATCATAATTCTAACGAGCGTACGCAGAGGTTTTCACCCTCTCTATTACTTTTTCTATAATTATATGTATAGATAATATAATTATATCATTTATAGATCGATTAGTAACAGGCATTATCAAATATGTCTGATTAATGAATAAAAACAGGTACACATTGCACCTGTTTCTTTTAAAAAATCTATTCTCAGTATAATAATTTTAGTGTTGAGCACCGCGCTCAGAAATTTCGGTTAACGCCAATTTAGCTTGGTCATCTGTTAGTTCCCGAATGGCAAAATCACCAAGTGAAACGATCCCAATTAATTTATCCCCCTCTACCACGGGTAAGCGACGGATTTGGTGCTCAGCCATTAACTTTGCAGCCTCTTTTGATGTGGAATCAGGAGATACGGTCACAAGATTGTTACTCATGATATCTTCTACCTTCGTTGACCCTGGATGCTTTTCGGCAACCCCCCTAACCACAATATCACGGTCTGTGATCATGCCAACAATCTTTTCTTGATCAACAATTGGTATTGCGCCTACATTTAAGTCTTTCATTTTAAGTGCTACTTCGTACATATTATCTAGTAAAGTGCAGCACTCAACATTGTCTGTCATAATATCACGGATTTTTTCCATTCATTTTACCCTCCATGTTTTCAATTATACTCATAACCATAATTTAGGTTTTCCAATCAAGAATGTTTTATTCGATGAATGAATTCATTGCAAGTTGAAACATTTTCAACTATTATTAAAATGAATTATATTTGCTATAATACCAATAGAGGAAATATAGGGGTTAGCAAGCGTCATTAGGAGGGATTCATAATGAAATTCGAGAATACGGGTATTGAAAAGTTAAAAGCAGATTTAAACCGTTTAGATGAGGTAATGACTGATTACGGTTTAGTTCGCGCAGGTCAATGGGATTATGAACGTGTTACATACGACCGCAAGTTTGAATTAAAAGAGGGGGTATTTTACCTTCGTGTGCAAGGGTATTCAGTCGAAGGAGATGTTGATACTTTCAAAGCAACGATCCAACTGATGACACCATTATTAGGTAAACATTACTATCCACATGGTGTAGAGTATGGTGAAGGAGAAAACTTCCCATCCTCACTTGTAAATCAGTGCAAAAAAATTCTTGAAAGCATTAACGCAGAAGTTAGTAAATTTGCATTGTAATATAAAAAAGAGGCTGACTCATAAAGTTAGCCTCTTTTATTTTAGAAAAAGTCATAGAATGATGATTGGATATTTGGCACTACCTTTTCAAAATGCAGTATTTCTTCTTCTTTCCCTTTTAAATATCCCATTTGGTAAAGCTCTATTGGACGTTTATAACCAAAAATAATTGCAGACAACTCGTTAATGGTTAAATGAATTCCCCTTCTTGGCGGCTGAACACACTGACTCCCACTCTTTTCTTTAAATACCTTTATTTGTCCTTTCCCAATCAAATAGGTACCATTATTCCATGGGGCAAAAGTGTCTTCTAAATGAAGGAATACAGATTCAGATCCCATATTAAACGTAAATCTATTTAAGCATTCCTCTACATTCACAATCCTTGCCATAAAATAAGGCTGTAATTCCATACTTACCTTCGGTTGTTGGATAAAATATGGGAAAGGATCGTGAGCTGGAAGGGTAAGAGAGACTTTCTCAACCATAGAGTCATGCTGACAGATAAAATTCCAAAGGCCCACTCTTGCTTCAGGGTTAAGAGATATCCATTCTTCTACATCCATTTTTCTATCTTTCACCTTATAAAGGATATATCCTTTTGCTTGATTGGAAGAATTGTAGAAAACAGCCATCTGTGAATCATTATCAATCACATGGTTCATCCACCATTCTGAAGTACGTATTAGCATACCCTTGAATTGATTACTATATGTTTGATAGATGTTATAAAGCTCCTCATGAATTTCTTCCTTAGAATATCGAATTACTTTCCCTGACTGTAGTGAAAGAAAAGTTAAATGCCTTTTATCAAGAGACACCTTTTTAATATCGTTTAGTATCTCCCATCCAAACCTTCGATAAAAGGTAAAATCAAAGGGATGAAGGAAGGAAACAATTTGACCCTCTGCCAGCATTTGTTTCAAGGCTTCAGTTATTAGTGAGCGTACATACCCATTCCTTCTGTATTCCGGATATGTTGCAACGCCGGCAAGACCACCCATTTTCCACTCTTCACCATTCATATTAACCCTAAGCGGTATGATATGTAGCTTTGCAGCAAGCTTTTCTTGTTCTAATACCCCAAGTATTTTATGTCGCTTTAACATTTCTTTTCTAACAGGAATGCGTTCTTCAGCTATCTTATATTGAAAAGCATACTCTGATAATTTTAATGACTCCAGAAAATAATCTTCAGTTAATATCTTTAAATCCATGTAATTTCCCCCTTTTCACAATAGACATATTATTATTATTATAAGATGTTATCGAGTAAAAGGGGAATATTCTAAAAAAAGAAAAAAGAGTGCCAATTTCGGCACTCATTTTAAAACCCAAGAATAGCTTTGATCATTGAGGTGGTTTCTCCACCACGATAAAAAACATATAACAATAGGTAAACTGCTACACCCGTTATTCCAGTAAAGAACCATATGATACTCGTAACAGGCCCTAGTTTCCGATGTAATGCAAGATTATTTTTATATCCTGTTGTTAAGGATACAATACCGAAAACAGCTCCAACAGTAGCTAAAGTAATATGAAATACTAAGAACACAGTGTAATAGATCTTAATATTGTCTGGGCCCCCGAAGGAGGTATTTCCTATAAAAATTGTTCTAGAAGCATAGATAATAAAGAAGATTAGTGCAAAAATAGCTGCAAAAAACATTGTTTTTTTGTGAGCTTCAATTTTTCTTTGTTTAATTTGCCACCAGCCAATGGCAACTGTTATGGCACTTAAAACAATAAAGCTCGTACTAATAGTCGGTAAAATTGGTAAGGAATTCATTTAAAGATCCTCTCTTTTATATTCATTCTACATAGTAGTGTAACCGTGAAATTATATTTTTTCAATCCATAACATCGAAAAACCCCCAAATCATTGGGGGAACTACTTAATCAGATTTGGATTTAAAGATTGATTCATTTCGCGTTTTGAATCTTCCTGATCTTTACGGTACCATTCAAAGAAAACCCGGCCTAGTATCACACCATATACGATTTCTTGAATAATTTTCATTATTACCCCGCCAAGACGTTGATCCTCGATTAATGACATAGAACTAAAAAGTTGAGGTCCACTTAAATTTAAACTTTCAAAATTTGCTGCCCCAACACATAATTTCATTACTTGTCCCCAAACATGAGGATCTGAATAGGTAGCATAGAGAGTATTATCAGCAAATATTATTAATGCACAGGCTGGAGTTAATAAAATTCCATCTGCAAAAATAAAGCCAACCTTCTTTAATCCATTTAATGTTTGATGACCAGGCATTTGATTTAATAAAGGCCACCACATGAAAATAGCAGTAAAAAATAAAATAATTGAATAACCAGCGTGCAACCAAATATTTTGCATGACATGATCAAAAATGATTGGAACATGATAAAAAGAAAACAGTCCATTAAAAACAATTAATGCAATAAGCGGTTTTGTAAGACTCTTAAACAAAGTATCAATAGTTCGAACACTGAATATTTTCTCCCACACCCAGTTGGGGATACTCAAAATGAAAATAGGGGGCACTACAAGGACTAACAATGCCATCTGAATCATATGAATATAAAACATGAGATGGGCTAGTATATCCAATGGTGAACCCTTGATAACATATAAAAGGACCATTGATAGCAAGAAAAGAAATTCTTGTTTTTTGGTAAGCGGCTCACTATTTTGAAAAATATTTGTTCTATACTTTGTAGTTAAGATAAAATACCCTGCCGTTAATAGAATTAAAATAAATAAAAAGTACGGGCTCCATAGTGCTTCAAATCCAAATATGTCTAATGTAAGCACCGAAATCACCTCAATGTTCATTGAAAGAATTATTGACTTTATTATACCCGTGGCAAATACGATTAGCAAACTAAGAAAACTTTCCAATTTTTAAAAAAGAAAATCGGCTTTAAGCCGATTTTCTTTTTTCTTATTGTCCTGGTTTTACCACCAGATAATAGTAGTAAAAGCTAGGATAGTTACGGCACCTACCAGCACTCCTGAATATAGGAATAGTGATGGAGCTTCATGTCCTTTATGACTCATATGCATAAAGTAATATAGTTGAAAAATTACTTGAACAACAGCTAAAAGGATAATAAAAGGTACAGTAAACCAAGCTGTAAATCCTTTAATTGCTACTGCAGCAAATGCGATAAGAGTTAAGAAAATCATAAGGGTAAACGACACCACTTGATATTTCATCTCTTCAGTATTTTTCCGACGACGATATTCAATGTCAACTCTTGGGTTTCCTGAATTTAATTGTTGATCTGCCATCAGTTTATCCCACCATTCCCATTAAATATACTACTGTAAAGATAAATACCCAAACAACATCGATAAAATGCCAATATAAACTAAATACATAGAATTTTGGCGCGTTGTATAGGTTTAGACCACGCTTTCCATTACGGAACATTAATGTTAAAACACCATAATAAACCGAAAGCAACGTGACCACCGTGAAAACCAACAAGCGTATAGAACGCAGAACCAAATGCACTACTTGTAAACTTATGTCCTTCATGAACATAATGACTAAATTCGTAAACCTCTAAACCTAAGAAGCCAGCGCCTAATAATGCCGTTAAACCAAGCCAAACCATCATTTTCTTGAAAGCGAAGTTTTTCATGTGATACATAGCGTATACACTTGTTAGTGAGCTTGTTAATAACAACATAGTCGCTACAAATGTTAATGGAAGTTCAAATAAATCTTTGGCAAGTGGTTGAGTAGAATCCCCCACTTTATCCTTTAAAGCTAAATAGGTTGCAAAGAGGGAGGCGAATAAAACCGTCTCTCCTCCTAAGAAGAACCAAAAACCTAAAAATTTATTTTTTGCTTCAAGGGTAGCTTTCTCCGGCGCAGCAGGCCATGTTTCATAAGTAAATTTTTCTTCAGCGTGCATTATGCCTTAACCCCCTTATCATCTTCATCCATAAGCTCTTCCTTGTGAATATGGAAACCATGATCGTCTTTAACGGAACGTACAAACATTGAACCAAATGTAATTAGTAAACCAATAATCATTACTGGAAGTGCCCATGCTACCTTATCTCCATGATACATCACACCAAATGCAGCAATGAATAGTCCTAAGGACATAACAAATGGAATAAAGGATGAATTCGGCATATGGATGTCACCTAGCGGTTCAGCAGGAGTCATACCCTTTTTACCTTCCATTTTTTCAATCCAGAATGCATCTAAACCACGAACAAGTGGAAGTTGTTTAAAGTTATAAAATGGTGGTGGTGATGGAATTGCCCATTCAAGCGTTCTTCCATCGCCCCATGGATCATTTCCTACACGTACATTTTTCACTGATGTCATAATAATGTTAATTAACATAATAATGACACCAAGACCCATGAATAAAGCACCAATTGAACTTACCATATTAGCTGTTTCAAAACCTTGACCTGGAAGGTATGTGAATACACGACGAGGCATTCCCCATAATCCTAAGAAGTGCTGGATAAAGAATGTCAAATGAAAACCAATAAAGAATAACCAGAAGGTAATTTTTCCAAGAGTCTCATTTAACATAGTTCCAAACATTTTTGGCCAATATAGGTGTGTTCCTGCAAAGATAGCAAATACAACACCACCAACGATTACGTAATGGAAGTGTGCTACAACAAAATAAGTATCATGATATTGATAATCCGCGGCTGCAGAAGCAAGCATTACTCCTGTTACCCCACCGGCAAGAAATGATGGAATAAAAGCAAATGCCCAATGCATTGGAGTCGTAAATTTAACACTACCACCCCACATTGTTAACAGCCAGTTAAAAATCTTAATCCCTGTAGGAACTCCAATTGCCATTGTCGCTACGGCAAAAATAGCATTCGCAACTGGACCTAAACCAGTTGTAAACATATGGTGTGCCCAAACCATGAAGCCTAAGAAACCGATTAATACGGTTGCAAATACCATGGATGAATATCCAAATAAGCGTTTTCTTGAAAAGATCGGAATAATTTCCGAGAAAATACCAAACGCAGGAAGTACAAGGATATATACTTCAGGGTGTCCAAAAATCCAGAAGAGATGCTCCCAAATTACTGTGTTACCACCTGCTGCTACTTCAAAGAAATTAGCTCCGAACATACGGTCAAACATCATTAATACTAGACCCACTGTAAGTGGAGGGAATGCAAATAGAATAAGTGCTGAGGTTACAAATGTTGTCCAAGTGAACAATGGCATCCTCATGTACGTCATACCTGGTGCACGCATATTAATAATCGTTACCAAGAAGTTAATACCACCCATTAATGTTCCAAAACCTGAAATCTGTAAACCTAAGATGTAGAAATCTACACCATGCCCCTTTGAAGCCATTGCAAGCGATGCATATGACGTCCATCCAGCATCAGGTGCTCCACCTAAAAACCATGAAAGGTTTAAGAATACTCCACCAAAGAAGAATAACCAAAAGCTAACGGCGTTTACAAATGGAAATGCAACGTCACGAGCTCCAATTTGTAATGGCATTACCGCATTCATAAATGCAAAAATAAGCGGCATTGCTGCTAAGAAAATCATTGTAGTTCCGTGCATGGTAATTATTTCATTAAATGCCCCTGCACTGACAAAATCATTGTTTGGTACTGCAAGTTGGATTCGGATAAATACGGCTTCAAGTCCGCCAATTAAGAAGAAAAATCCACCTGCAATAAGATATAGGATCGCGATTTTCTTATGGTCAACAGTTGTTAAAAAGTCCCATAAAGTCGCACCAAATCCCTTTTTTTGAGCATAGGTACTCACAATTTTACCTCCCTTTCAACCATTTCCCCAATTATTCCTGAACTTTTAAGCTCATTAAATATTCGGCTAACGCATCAAGCTGTTCATCATTCATTTGTGGATATTTTCCAGACATTAGATTACCTGGCTTGTATGCTTCAGGATTTTTAATCCAATTCTTTATTTCTGTTTTATTATGATCTAATATACCAGCAACACGTGATCTTTCACCGAAGTTTGATAAGTTTGGTGCGATACGAGCTGTATCTGGCATCTTATTAGCAGGTGTTACAGCATGACAGCCAATACAGCTTTTATTAAAGATTTCTTGACCTTGTGATGCTAGAGCGCCTGTTGCTTTTTGAGGCTCTTTTACATCTTGCATCGCTGTCACCCAAGCATCAAATTTGTCACGGCTGATTGCTTTTACTTTGAAGTCCATTAATGCATGTCCTGGTCCGCATAGCTCAGCACATTTTCCGTAGAAAAGGTTACCCGCGTCGTTTGCACGCTTGTCATCAAACTCTAACCAGAATTTATTGATGTTATCTGTATTGGTATCTAATTTACCACCCACTGCTGGAATCCAGAATGAGTGCTTAACATCCATAGATTTTAAATTGAAATAAACCTTTTCGTTTGTAGGAACCACTAATTCCTGGCTCGTCACAATCTTTTGATTTGGATATTCAAAATCCCACCAATATAAATGTGATCTAACATTAATAACAAGTGCTTTCGTGTTTTTCTTATCCATTTTATCCACATCAGCAAGTTTAAAAGTTGCTGCAACAGTTGGAACAGCTAAGATAAGAAGTAAAAGAATTGGTACAACAGTCCAAATGATTTCTAGGGTATGACTTCCCTCTACTTGCTTTGGAATCTTTTTGTCGTCTTTTCTACGGAAACGAACATACACCAAAACAAATATAATCATGACTACTACAATAACTCCAACCATGATTAAAGTACTTAACTTCATTAAATCATATTGCATGTCTGCAACTTCACCGGCTGGATTCAACGCGGAAACAAATGGTTTACCACATCCGGAGAGTACAAGCGCTATCATCGCAAACAACGAGACTAAACGCCATTTTGCAAGCATTTTCATAGCTTAATCAAACCCCTCTTTCACTTATAAAATTTCTAAATATATGATGCTTGGTCAAAGAAGTATGTAGGAGACTGACTCAAAAGGTATATCTCATACATTCGAGTCAGCCAAAGCAAGCAAAACTAAATTAATGTAACAATTACCATCGCCACAAAAATAATAGTTAAATATTGCAAAGAGTATACAAACATTAGTTTTGCCCACTTTATGTCATCTTTGATCCTATATCCATAAATCCCTAAAACCAGCCACCCTACATTTAGCAGAGTCGCAAGAATTAGAAATGGGATTCCTAATTTAGTAAGAAAAAATGGGATTGGCAATAGTGCAGCTACCCAAATCAAAATATGAATTTTTGTTGTTTTAAAGCCTTTTACTACAGGAAGCATCGGAATACCAGCTGCTCTGTACTCCTTCACTCTTCTCATTGCAAGAGCATAAAAGTGTGGAGGCTGCCAAACAAACATTAGAACAAACAATGACCATGCCATAATATCCAAATTGGCATCAACTGCAGCCCAACCGATTAAAGGTGGAACAGCACCTGAGATACTGCCAATAATAGTATTAGAAACCAACTGACGTTTAGACCATAAAGTATATAGGACTACATAACTAAAAACTCCAAGCAGTCCAATAACTGTTGCAGTCATCGTAGTTAAGAATAAAAACAGTGTTCCCAGTCCAATGAGGAAAATACCTAAAGCAAGAACTCTACTTGGTATTACTTTACCTGTTACAGTAGGTCTTCCTTTTGTTCTCTCCATTAAATGATCAATATCCCGATCGACATAATTATTTATTGCACATGAACCCGCAATAATCAGTGAAGAACCCGCTACCGTATAAAATACAATATCAAGGTTTCCTAAAAAGCTTTGACCTGAGAAATGTAATGCAAGCCAAAGACCTGTAAAAGTAGTAATTAGATTGGAATTAACAATTCCTATCTTTATTAGTGCCATAAAATCTTTCCATACTGAGGTTTTTTCTATGTTAGAATGTAGGCTTGCAGCACCATTGTCGATGGATGGTTCTCCAAAAGCCTTTGGGTTAGACATATCTTCTCCTCCTAATCCTTCATAACAAATATTCACCATTTAGGTGATAACAATACTTACTAAAATTACCGTCTATTCTTTTTACAAAAAATTAGGGATAATCAGGTTAAATATTATACCATATTGACTATATAATGAAACGAAAAAGCAGTGATTCAAAAAACACTTTCTCTGTATATTAAATCACACTTTTTGATATTTTTGTGAATTTTTTTCGAATAATTTTTGACCAAATTGTGACACACCCAAATTTATAGAAAAAAACCGCTATATATAGTTCTATCAAACACTATCCAAAGTTTCAATAGTTTTCACTATAATAATAGTAGAAAATATATATTATACATTTCCCTTTTTCTGTTAAAAAACTTCTCTAAAAATCTGTGCTTAAAAACTGTTCATTTTCTACTTTATTCGTTATGATAAATAGGGACTTTTTATACCATGTTACTTTTTCATTCATTATACTGTCAGGATTATCCAATGACAAATTTTTGAACTATTTATGAGGTGATTTTTTGCGACGCTCTTTAAAGTGGTTAGCGGTTGCAACCACAATTGGAATGATATTGGTTTTAATCGGCGGAGCTTTAGTGACCAAGACGGGCTCTGGAATGGGGTGCGGAAGATCCTGGCCTTTATGTAACGGCAAATTTGTTCCGTTAGATATTACGCCCGAATTAGTCATCGAGCTTGCCCATCGTCTCGTTTCCGGTGTAGTTGGAATTTTGGTGCTTGTTCTATCCGTTTGGTCGTGGAAGGCGATCGGTCATATTAGAGAAACAAAGTTTCTTTCGTTTCTATCTTTCTTCTTCTTATTGTTACAAGGGTTAATTGGCGCTGCAGCGGTGAAATGGGGTCAATCAAGTTTTGTGCTTGCACTTCACTTTGGAATTTCTCTTATTTCTTTCGCATCTGTTTTTTTGTTAACACTTCTTATTTTTGAAATAGACAAGAAATTCGAAGCAGACAAGCTTAAAATTGATAAAAGAATGAGCTTCCATATAATAGGTTTATCTATTTATAGTTATCTTGTCATTTATACAGGTGCCCTAGTCAGACATACAAAATCAAGTTTAGTTTGTTTGGATTGGCCTTTATGTAAAAATGATAGCCCCGCTCTCCCTTCTGACATGTGGGAATGGGTACAAATGGGTCACCGGGTAGCTGCAGGGTTAATATTTATCTGGATTGCATATGTCTTATTGATCGTTATTCGTAACTACAAACATCAAAAAGTCATTTATTGGGGTTGGATCATTGCCTTTATCCTCGTCTCTTTACAAGTCATTGCAGGCGCATTTATTATTATTAGTAGACTCAACTTATATATCGCGCTTCTCCATGCATTCTTTATTACCTGCCTGTTTGGAGTCTTAAGTTATTTTCTTCTACTTTATTCTCGCTCTAAGAGGAACCATATATAAAAAAGTTGCCGGTTATACCGGCAACTTTTTTTATTGTTGAATATAGAATACGTTCCCATCTTGTGTACGTTGCTTTTTATCGATCACTTGTTTATTTTTATATTTTTTCTCATATTTCACAAACATTGAAACATTCACAAGTATTCCTGTAGCTGCTCCAAGCATTAGTAGAGATGATCCCCCATAACTAATGTATGGTAACGGAACTCCCGTTAAAGGAATTAAACCCGAAACCCCAGCGAGATTAATAAACGATTGAATTCCGATCATACTAGAAATTCCAATAGCGAGCAGACTACCAAAGGGATCCTTACACTGTAAACCTATATAAATTCCGCGTAAGACCACATAAGCTAATAGAAAAATGACAAAACCTACTCCCCAAATTCCTAACTCCTCTGCAATTACTGCCATGATAAAGTCTGTATGTGATTCTGGTAAGTAGCCAAGTTTCTGAATACTTTTCCCCAATCCTAAACCGTTAATGCCTCCGGATCCAATCGCTATGTAAGAGTTGGCTAAATGGAACCCCGCATCCTTTACATACTTTTCTGCAAAAGGATTCTCTAATACCTGAAAACGACTCTTTTGCACATCAGAAAAAAAATCTCCGCCTTTGGCAATAAGAATGGGAAGGGCAAGAATTAAAACCATAAGAAATAATTTTCCCATTGTCTTCATATTCATCCCTGAAGAGAAAACAATTGTCCCTGCAATAGCAGCAATAATAAATGCTGTACCAAAGTCTGGCTGTGCACCTATTAGCACACACACGATGAACAGATAAACTAATGGAGGAAGAACACCTTTATTAAATTGATTGATATATTCTTGTTTTTTTGCATAGACGGCAGCTAAATAAATGATAACTGCAAGCTTTACAAATTCCGATGGCTGGAATAAGAAAGTTCCAATTGCGTACCAGCTTTGTGCATTATTCTTAACTTGTCCAAATACAAAAATCCCAAGTAGCAGTGCAATTGAACCTAAAACCATTGGAAGCTGAAACCATTTTGTAAATTTCATTATTTTATATGGAACAATGGCTGTGAACAAAAAGATAGCTGCAAACCCCAACAAAAATATTTTCTGTCTTTGGTAGAAAAAATCAGGGCTAACTTGATACCGTTGGACCGCATAAGCCATACTTGCACTATAAATCATAACTAGTCCAAATGTGCATAAAAGAATGATGGCAATGATTAAGGTGTAATCATAGGATTTCAGTATTTTTTTTACCATATAAGACGTCCTCATTTTATAATTGTCGATTAATTACACTCTATTATAATAGAAAATGGTTATGATTACTTTAAGAAAAAAGAATTTGTTACAACATTTTAATATAAAGCTCTGTAAAACTTGCCTGTTGATTTCCTCTCCGGATGCTTCGCTTTCCGTGGGCGTTTCGGCGAGCCTCCTCGGAGAAACGCGCCTGCAGGGTTTCCCCTGACCCGCACTCCCACAGGAGTCTTCGCACCTTCCGCTCCAATCAACAGGTTTTCAAATCAAGAATGTTCTTTAACACATACTAATACAAAAAAACAAAAACTCAAACAATATTTGTGATTGTCTGAGTTCTTTAAGATTATTTTCTTAAGGATGCATCGTGCAGCGCTGATAGTTCTCTTTCTAATTTATCTAAAATCGCTTTTCCATCCCTAACATCTATTAAGCCCAATCGAACAGCAAAGTCTATTTCTCTTGATAGGCCAAACATTTGTGTATCCAATACCTCTTCATAAAGTGGGCATTGAGGCATCGTGAGATTGTCCATTTGCACTTTGATAAGCTTCAATATCTTTTCAGCGTCAGCCTGCAATAAGGCATAGGCTTTTTCTTGGTGATTCACGATCATTTCAGACGCCAACATTCATCCCCCCATTTCAGAGCGATAATTCAACTTATCTATAAATTTTACCGTTTACAGTGGAAAATTGCAAGAACAATGAAGGTTATTACAAAATGGTATTCTGTTTATGACTTTCTTATAAAAAAAAGCTATACTTAATAGCGTAGACTTTAGGGGGTATAGTTGATGGAAAATATCATGACGATTTCTGGTAACGCGAAATATACTATTACACTTGATCCAGGTGTTTGGATTTTTGATGATAGACGGATTGATTTAACGACTTATTTTGGAACGAAAAAAGCAAACTCTGATTCAATTGAAGAATACACCAAAGCGGTTTCCAAACATTGGGATCGCGAAATTATGGAAGGGGCTGTATTCCCTCCAACATTAAAATCAGAGAAAAAATTTGAAAAAGAAAAAGTATTAACAGGAACGTTTGGTATTTTTTTAAAACCTTTCTTGTTGAATGCTGAGCCTGCTAGCGACGCCCAAACATTGGTCATTCATACTCAAAATAAGGAATATGAATTCTCATTAGAAGAAGCCTATGATTTAATTCTAGGATTTTCAAAAGAAGGTAAACCACTATCATCTGATGGACCCGTTCATGTATACTTGGGGGATGGCTCAAACCAAGATCACCCTATTAAACATGTTACTGGATTTACAATAAAATAAGACGGGTGCCATTTGGCGCCCGTTTTTTTTACAATGGCTATAATAACAAGGTCTTTATAATAGATCTGCTGCAAGTCGGGCCAGACCTGAACGCTCCCCTTTTAATAGTTTTACATGACCAGAAATAACTTGGTCTTTAAACCTTTCAACTACAAAAGTTAAACCATTGTTATAGGCATCTAAATATGGATGGTCAATTTGTTCCGGGTCTCCCATTAATACAATTTTACTTCCCTCTCCTACCCGGGTTAAGATGGTTTTCACTTCATGCTTGGTTAAATTTTGGGCTTCATCAATAATGATAAATTGCTTCGGTAGACTTCTTCCTCGAATATAAGTCAAAGCCTCCACCTCAATTGAACCCATTCCTGCTAATATTGCATCCAGTTCACCAGGCTTTTTCGTGTTAAAAAGATATTCTAAATTATCATAGATCGGCTGCATCCACGGTCTAAGTTTTTCTTGTTTTTCCCCAGGTAGAAAACCTAAATCCTTACCCACTGGTACAATCGGGCGTGCGACTAATAATTTTCTTATATTCTCTAAAGTCCTCTGTTTGCATCAATCCGGCAGCAAGGGCTAGTAATGTTTTCCCAGTACCTGCTTTTCCTGTTAAAGTTACAAGCGGTATATCCTTGCGCAATAATAATTCGATTGCCATGGTTTGTTGGACATTACGTGAGTGAATTCCCCATACATGCTCTTGATTTAACGTTAATTTTTTTACTTTTTTACCTGTTTTGTCAACCATCCCAATTGCTGAGGCTGAACCTCCGAGAGCATCCTTCATAATGAGAAACTGGTTAGGGTAAAAAGGATGATTAGCAATTTCTGAATGGTTTAATTCACCCTTCTCATAAAAGCGGCCTAATAATTCTAATGGTAGAAAAAGCTCAAAAAATCCTGTATAGATATGATCAATTTCTACAACACGGTCATTGAGAAAATCTTCAGCAGCAAGGCCAATCGCATCCGCCTTTACTCTGACTAACGCATCCTTACTCACTAGAATAACAGGTTTACCATCTTCCTTTGTTTGTTCCTCTAGGAATAAATTCTTTGCTACAGCTAGAATTCGATTGTCATTCGTTTTTTCAATAAAAATATCTTGAAGTTCATGAAATGTACGATGATTTAATTCAATTCTTATCGTTCCCCCATTTTCAAGCGGGATTTTCTCGTGGAGCTTTCCTGAGGCTCTAAGGCCATCAATTAATCTAGATACATGCCTTGCATTTCTCCCAATCTCATCCATGTATCTTTTCTTTGAGTCCACTTCTTCTAGAACTACTGCAGGAATAACAACTTCATTATCTTCAAAGGAAAAAATGGAATACGGGTCTTGCAGCAAGACATTTGTATCTAACACGTATATTTTACTCAAAGCGACGCCTCCTGCTTACTTGATGTCGGGTTTGTTAAGTATGTCAACAATCCCTTTTGATAGATTGGACTTTGGTAAAATATATGTTTATTGGTATAAAGATAGAAGATATTCCGCACAATAATTGTTAATGAACAACTTAGCTTGTATAAAAGAATTTAGCTATCACTGCATAACTTACCTTTTATTTGCTACTTGGAGGTGTGGTTGAATGAAAAAAATCGTAATGACTATTGCGATAAGCTTGGTCCTAGCGGGATGTACTACTGATAAAAATAAAGAAACAGCAAAAAATGCTAATCAATCCTTAGTAAAAGTAAAAAACAGCTATATTGAAAATGTCGACCGAAAAACAGGGCAGGAAATTTCCAAACGTTTGGTTGAATTGGCTACAAGTATTCCAAATGTGAATGATGCAACCGCAGTGGTATTAGGAAAATATGCGATTGTTGGTATAGACGTCAATTCTAAAATTGATCGTTCTCAAGTTGGGTCAATCAAATATTCAGTGGCTGAAAGCTTGCGTAAAGACCCATACGGAGCCAATGCAGTGGTTGTAGCAGACGCCGACACAATGACCAGATTAAAAGAAATACAGGCAGATATCAATAAAGGTAGACCCATACGGGGTATCATGGAGGAACTTGCTGATGTTGCAGGGAGATTGATGCCTGAGGTACCTGGTGACTTAATTACGCCAAGTCCAAAAAACTCTACCGAGAAGCCAAAGAAAAAACTTCCACAGAATAAGGAAAACAAGTTAGATAAGGAACAAAACGATCAATCTAATCATTATAAAGAATAATAAGAAAAGCGGAAGCGCCTTGGTCAGCCCCGACAGGCAAATGTTCTTCTGCAAGAAAACGCTCTTTGACTTTACTTGCAGAAGGTTTTTTGACCCGAGGGGTTAGGCGCTGGAGCTGGACAATTCTCGAGGTCTAATTTTATACATTCTTATTCTGTAGAAAAAGCTTAGGATTTCTCCTAAGCTTTTTTCATTGCTTCCATAACTTGATTATCTAACTTTTGTGCCGCGTTTTTATCATATGTTTTATCATATTCTACTTCTGACACAATTTTTGATCCATAAAACATAACATCTCTTACTTCATTGATTGATACTTCTACCAAAGCAAGCTTTAATGGTACTTCTTCCAATCTTTCAACTTTGACCTGCGCTTCCCCTTGGATAGAATATGTAGATTCATTTGCAATAAGGTTAATGACTACCTTGTTATTTCTATTGATGTTCTCCAATATCCTCGAACGGTTATCTACTGAAAAATAGATTGTGTTTTCATTCTTTGCCAGCACCCAAGAGATAGCACTTACATTAGGTCCTCCTGTTTCATGATCAATTGTTGCTAGCGTTACAAATCTTTCTTTTTGCAATTCCTCATATAATGGTCTGATTAGCTTTTGTTCCACTTGATTCGGCATTTCTTACAACCCCTTTAGTTTGTCCTTGTTCTGTATTTAACAGATAATCTCATATTACTACTATCCCTTTTTTGGTTCAACTTTAACCAATTGGATTACCCGTCGGTATTCTATCATGGTATACTATAATTACAAACACTCTAATTTATGAAAGATTTGATGAGGTGCCGTCATGCGGGTAAAATGTGTAATATGCGATAAAATTGAATCAATTGATGATGAATCACCAATAGCTAAAAGACTTCGCAATCGTCCAATCCATACATATATGTGTAATGACTGTAGTGAAAGAATTGCCGAAAGAACTAATGCCCGAATAGATACAGGTAATTTTCGCTTATTCAAAACAAAATCTGAGAAAGACGATTGGTAATTAGAAAAGCGCAATCGCCTTGGTCAGCCCCGACAGGCAAATGTTCTTCGGCAAGAAAAGTCGCTCTTTGACTTTACTTGCCGAAGGTTATTTGACCCAAGGGGCGAGGCGCTGAAGCTAGACAATTCTCGAAGTTGAATTTCACACCTTCTTATTTTGTAATAAAAAAAACGCTTGCCCCATCTATTAATGGAGCAAGCGTTTTTTTTAATCTTCAATTGGGTAATTCTCATATTTCTCTGGCTCTTGATTGATTTGATTCAACATAATCTCAATCAATTCACGCGAATAACGTACCTTTTTTGTTTCCTCACCTTGTTGATAAGTAACATAGTACATGACAGCGTCCGTAGTCGTTTCTATGATAGAAACATGATGCTGATTAGTAAGCATCTCGTCAAAAAAAGCCAAAGTTTCTTGTGCAGCAGTGTCATCAGGACGTGCATCACAGACAACTTTAATCGTAAGCCAATTATACAGTGCATCCTGTAAGGATTTCATTCTTTAAACCCCCGTTATTTCGCTTCAGCTTGATGCTTTTTTGATTGGTGCAGTCGGATTTTATAAATAACCAACAATAATGCAGCTGCACCTAACCCTTCAGCAATTGGAAGGGCATATGAAAAAAATAACATAAATACGCATCCAATACAGAGGCTGATATAAATTACTATGTTTTTCAAAAGAGGCAGTTTTTTTGCAAATCCTAACCGGTAAACAATCACTGACAAAATAACAATGAATAAATATTGTAGGAATACACCTGTTTCTATATCATTTGTCAACTGAATAAAAAATCTCAAACTTGGGGAGAAGGATTTCAAATCTTCCACAGCGTGCACCTCTTTAATTAACTTAATTCAGCAACCTTTTTCTTTTTAGCAGCTCTTTCACGTTCATTTTTATCAAGGATTTTTTTACGAAGACGAATTGATTCTGGAGTAACCTCACAATATTCGTCATCATTTAAATATTCTAATGACTCTTCTAATGTCATGATACGCGGTTTTTTAATAACAGATGTTTGGTCTTTGTTAGCTGAACGAACATTTGTCGCCTGTTTCATTTTTGTAATATTAACAGTGATGTCATTTTCGCGAGTGTTTTCGCCAACGATCATCCCTTCGTAGATTTCCGTACCTGGTTCAACGAAAATTGTTCCGCGGTCTTCTATTTGCATGATACCATATGTTGATGCTTTTCCTGATTCCATTGATACAAGTACACCTTGGTGTCTTCCACCAACCTGACCTGACAACATTGGCTGGTAGCTATCAAAGGTATGATTAATAATTCCATAACCTCGAGTCATTGTTAAGAACTCAGTTGTGTAACCAATTAATCCTCGTGCTGGTACGTTAAAGATTAAACGAACCTGACCTGAACCATTGTTAATCATGTCTATCATTTCGCCTTTACGGGCACCAATTGATTCCATTACTGAACCAGTATGTTCTTCCGGTACATCAATTTGAACTCTTTCAACCGGTTCACAGCGTACACCATCAATAACTTTAACGATAACTTCTGGTTTTGAAACTTGGAGCTCGTAGCCTTCACGACGCATGTTTTCAATTAAGATTGATAAATGAAGTTCACCACGACCAGAAACGATCCATGCATCTGGTGAATCAGTGTTTTCAACACGTAAGCTTACGTCTGTTTGCAATTGAGCGCGTAATCTTTCTTCAATCTTTCTTGAAGTTAGATACTTACCTTCTCTGCCTGCAAACGGACTGTTATTTACAACAAAAGTCATCTGTAACGTAGGCTCATCGATTCGTAGGATTGGTAGTGCTTCCTGATGTTCAATTGGACATACAGTTTCACCAACATTTATATCTTCCATACCTGAAACAGCGATCAAGTCGCCGGCTACAGCTTCTTGGATTTCTTGTCGTTTTAATCCAAAGAAACCAAAAATTTTGGTCACACGGAATTGCTTAACTGATCCATCTAATTTCATCAATGCTACTTGTTGACCGACTTTCATCGTACCGCGGAAAACGCGACCGATTCCGATTCTGCCAACATAATCATTGTAATCAAGAAGGGCAACTTGGAATTGCAATGGATCTTCACGATTGTCAACTGGGGCAGGGATATATTCAACGATAGCATCATACAAAGATTGCATATTTTCATCTTGCTTTTCTGGGTTAGTACTTGCTGTACCATTAATTGCTGAAGCGTAAATAACCGGGAATTCCAACTGGTCTTCAGTTGCTTCAAGTTCGATAAACAAATCAATCACTTCATCGATTACCTCTGCTGGTCGAGCGAAGTCACGGTCAATTTTATTAACAACAACAATTGGAGTTATTTTCTGCTCTAAAGCCTTTTTAAGAACAAAACGTGTTTGTGGCATACAGCCTTCATAGGCATCGACAACAAGTAAAACACCATCAACCATTTTCATAATACGTTCTACTTCGCCACCAAAGTCAGCGTGTCCAGGTGTATCTAAGATATTAATGCGAGTATCTTTGTATTGAATGGCAGTATTTTTTGCCAGGATGGTAATACCACGTTCTCTTTCCAAATCATTGGAATCCATTGCACGTTCTTCGACATGCTCATTGCTACGGAACGTACCAGATTGCTTTAACAATTGGTCAACCAACGTTGTTTTTCCGTGGTCAACGTGAGCAATAATTGCTATATTACGAATATCTTCTCTTATTTTCAAAAAAATCCCACTCCTACCTATATTCTAAAAATAAAACTATTTATAGTTTCCCATATACAACTAAAACATTATACCATAATTAAAGTGGAAACCTATAAGCATTTTATTGTAGAATAAAAAATATAAGGTAAACACACGAGTCAAACAGCTATTGATCTGTTCCACGACTTGAAATAAAGGGGTAATAAAATGAACCAAATTAAGTGGCCAATGCTTGTATATGCCATTCTTGCCGCAGTATGTATCATGGGAATTGGAATCGCAATCGGGGAACAAAGCATTATAGGAGCTATTCTCTGTGTAGTTGGATGCTTTGTCATTATGGGCTTGGGATTTAAAACTAAAAAGAAATTGCGTGAAGAAGGAAAATTATAAATAAGAAAAGCGCAAGCGCCTTGGTTAGCCCCGACAGGCAAATGTTCTTCGGCAAGAAAAGTCGCTCTTTGACTTTACTTGCCGAAGGTTATTTGACCCGAGGGGCTAGGCGCTGGAGCTGGACAATTCTCATAGTTCAATTTTATACTTTCTTATTTTGCAAAAAAGAAGCCGAAGAGGCTTCTTTTCTGCTTTAATTACCATTTACCATCTTTTAAATAGTCATTTAAGATGGTTTGGTGTAATCCTGGTTTTGCAGTGAACAATGAATCCTTAGAAAGAAAATCCAGTTTTTCTCCTCTTAAATTGGTGACGATTCCACCGAGTTCCTCCACAATAACCGCTCCTGCAGCAAAGTCCCATGGCGATAACCTCATGGACATATAAGCATCCACACGCCCAGTTGCAACGAAGACCATTTCGAGCGCAGCTGTTCCATATGACCGTGTTCCCCTTGCATCTCTGACCAGTGGTATCAATAAATTATGGTCAATCCGGTGGTTTTTCATTACCCAGGTAGCATTAAGTGCAATAATGGAATTCTGCACGGTTGTTTCTTTTAAAGATGGTATTGGCTTATCATTTATAAATGCACCATGTCCTCGTTTTACATGATATAGCTCATCATGAACTACGTCATAAATCAGTCCAATTATTCCAACGCCGTTTTCGTACACGCCCAAGGAAATGGCAAAATTCCTTTGTTGATGGACAAAGTTCATCGTTCCATCTATCGGGTCAATCAGCCATACTACTCCATCTAGTGTCTGGAGTTCGTCACCAAAACCTTCTTCTCCCATTATTTTATGACTAGGATAGACCTCCCTAATTTTCTTAATAAAAAATTGTTCAATTTCTTTATCAATATTTGTAACGAGATCATTCTGGTTTGTTTTTGTCTGGATATTTAACGTCTTATTAAAGGATAATCGAATAGTCTCTCCAGCTTCCATTACCCATTGCTTCGCATGAGTATACACTTCGTCCCAGTTCATTATTTACCTCCAATGATCTTATTTTTCCAATGTATGTAGTATGAATCATGGTCATAAAATTGATGTACTTATAGCTTAATCAAATTGGAGACACACAGCAACTTTAACACTCAGTATGGTAAAAGTTCAATGAATCACACATAAACGCAATAATAAACGAACCCCCTTATCAATTTACGGAGTTCGTTTAGGTAAATCCCACCAGTCTTCTTTTTCTGTCCATTCTTTTATGTTTCCCCTTAGATAAAAAAGTACGGAGAGTCTAAAAAGTGCTGTTATAGAGCCTTTAATCGTAATAATTCTTGACGAATTTTCTCTAGCTTTAGTTTACATTCTTTCATCTTCTTTTCATTCTTTTCCTCAATTGCCTCAAACAATGTAGCTAACTCATAATCCATTTCTAGTCTTAAGACAGCTGTTCTTTCCTTTTCCCCTGCTTTTTTCAATGATGTATTCATAAGTTGTTTCATCTTTCTTCTCCCCTTCCCTTTTTTATTAACTTATTTTTCATAATTTTTTTTACTGTATAATATGAGTCTGCTTGATATGTTGCAACAAATATGTGCTTTCACCTAGAAGAGCAACAAACTTCTTGTATTTTCGTTACTATGCTACAATAAGTGACAAATGGCTGTTGGAGGTTTAAAGGAATGGATTTTAAAGGATTTACACAAGAGGATTTTGATGTCTTTTTAATAGATGGATTAGAACCGCGTATGGAGGCTCTTAAGGGGATCATTCGTCCAAAATTAGAAGAACTTGGCCAATATTTTGCTCCTACCTTATCAGCATTGACCGGGGATGAAATGTTTGTTCATGTTGCAAAACATGCTAGAAGAACCATTAATCCTCCGAAGGATACGTGGGTTGCTTTTGCTAATAATGCTAGGGGCTACAAAATGCTGCCACATTTTCAGATTGGGCTTTGGCAAACCCATTTATTTATTTGGTTTGCAGTCATTTATGAAGCACCGTCAAAAAATACGATTGCAGAGAGATTCCTAAAGAAAGCAAACAAAATATATAAAGAAATACCAAATGAATTTGCATGGTCACTTGACCATATGAAACCAGATACAGTTAAACACGGAGATCTTTCCAAGACAGACCTGAACGGCATTTTTGACAGACTGAAGAATGTAAAAAAAGCTGAATTACTTTGTGGGCTTACGCTAGACAAAGAAAAGGTCATTGAAATAGGTGCAGAAGGACTAATTCAACAAATTGAGAAAGTGTTCCAAACAGTTGCACCTCTATATAAACTTGCTCAAGATATTAAATAATTGGCTGTGTTAAAGAACAGTGTTGATTTTTACACACTGTTGATTGGAGCGGAAGGTGCGAAGACTCCTGTGGGAGTATGGTTCAAGGAGACCCCGCAGGCGCGTTTCTCCGAGGAGGCTCGCCGAAACACCCACGGAAAGCGAAGCACCTGGAGCGGAAATCAACAGGCAAGTTTAACAGAGCCAAATAATTAAGAAAAGCTCCCAAGACAACTGATGGTCTTGGGAGCTTTTAATTTTCTACATTTTTATTTTGTCACCTGATGAGGCTTCTTTGGCTTTTTTTATTGTTCGATAGGAAGAATAACCACTTATCTCTTCGAATTCCCCACAAACAGTCTTTTCTTCAGCAATACTTGGAACTATTTCCTTAAAGCGACGATAGACTTTCATTAATTCATCGCGCTCAATTCCCTTTTCATATGCTTTTTCTATGGCCTCAAAGAATTTGATCACATCAACAATCTCATCTGTCGACCAACTGTAATCAATTGGGTATTGATACTCCATTATTTCACCTTCTAACTTATTTCACTAAAGTGTATGATACCTTTATTTTCCCCATTTTGCACGAATTTCTTCCGCTTCTCTAATCATTCGTTCAAATAGTTCACTTACCGATGGTACATCTTTAATGAGTCCCATGACTTGGCCAGCCCAAGCAAAACCTTCATCAACCGAACCCTCATATATGTATCGTTTGTTTGCATTCCCACTAATTAAATCCTTTAGTTGCTCATACCCACCATTATTTTTCTCCACATGAAGAATCTTTTCTGTCCAACTATTCGCTATTGCTCGCGCTGGAGCCCCAAGTGTCCTCTTTATCACAACTGTATCTGATTCTGTCCCTTCTACTAACCTTTGCTTATACAGTTCATTTGCATGAACGCATTCTTTTGTAGCAATAAATCTTGTTCCCATTTCAATTCCCTCTGCACCTAAACTAAGAGCCGCCATTAACCCCCTGCCGTCTCCAATCCCACCGGAGGCAATAACCGGAATGCTAACAGCATCTACTACTTGAGGAATTAATACCAAGGTTCCAATATCATCCCTTCCCAAATGGCCGCCACCTTCCTGTCCAACCACCATCACTGCATCAGCACCTAGTTCTTCCGCTTTTACAGCCTGCCTCCTTGCAGCTACAAGAACCAATGTTTTAATTTTAGTTCCTTTTAATTGCTCAAATATTGGAGCTGGGTTTCCCCCTGTCATAGAAACAACTGGAACTTCTTCATCAATAGCAACCTGTAAAAAATCTGAAAATGGTCGTCCATGTTGGCCAATTGCAAAGTTTACTCCAAATGGATTGTTAGTTAACTGCCTTACTTTTCGTATCTCTTCTCGAAGTTGATCTGGAGAATTTAAAGACATCGCAGTAATTTGACCGAGCCCACCTGCATTTGAAACAGAAGCGGCTAATTCCGAGTAAGCTAAATACGCTAAACCACCTTGGATAATAGGATATTTTATACCTAAAGTATCAGTAACTCTTGTTTTCCAATTCACTTAAATCCCCTCCTAAATGTTTATTAATTGTTATTTCGTCTTAAAAGGTTAAATTTCCTCTCTTAATGGGAAACTAACTTGAAGTAACAAATGAGGACAGCGAAAATTAAATCCTATGCAACATAAAAGAATAGTGCTATAATTCCTTTGTTTTATGTTTTTTATAGACTTGAACTTAAGAGTATTTCTTTATAAAGAGGTGTAGTTAGATTGTCACAAAATCAAACACCGTTATTTAGCGGTTTATTAGAACATGCCAAAAAAAATCCCACTCAGTTTCATATTCCTGGACATAAAAAAGGAGCAGGAATGGATCCTGAGTTTCGCCAATTTATCGGGGATAATGCCCTATCTATTGACCTTATTAACATTGGGCCCCTTGATGACTTACATTCACCTAAAGGAATGATTAAAAAGGCCCAGGAGCTTGCAGCAGAAGCCTTTGGTGCCGACCATACTTTCTTTTCCGTCCAAGGTACAAGTGGAGCTATCATTGCAATGGTAATGGCAGTTTGTGGTCCTGGAGAAAAAATTATTGTACCTAGAAATGTTCATAAATCAGTAATGTCTGCTATTGTTTTTTCTGGCTCCATTCCTGTGTTTATTCATCCAGAAATCGATAGAGAATTAGGTATATCCCATGGCATCACTCCAGAAGCAGTAGATCGAGCATTACAGCAGCACCCTGATGCGAAGGGCGTATTAGTTATCAATCCGACTTACTTCGGTATTTCTGGGGACCTAAAAAAAATCGTTGAAATTGCTCATACCTACAATGTTCCAGTTCTTGTAGATGAAGCACATGGTGTTCACATTCATTTTCATGACGAACTTCCACTCTCTGCGATGCAGGCAGGAGCTGATATGGCAGCTACCAGCGTTCATAAATTAGGCGGTTCCATGACACAGAGCTCCATTTTAAACGTACGGGAAGGACTTGTCTCTGCTAAGCATGTACAATCGATATTAAGCATGCTTACGACAACATCCACATCCTATTTATTATTAGCGTCTCTTGATACTGCCCGAAAACAATTAGCAACAAAAGGGAAGGAATTAATTGATCGTACAATCAAATTAGCTCAATCAACCCGTAAGAAGATTAATGAGATTCATCATATTCGTTGTATTGGTGAAGAAATTTTGGGTTCCAATGCCACTTTTGATTTTGACCCGACCAAATTGATTATCTCAGTGAAAGATTTAGGATTAACAGGCTATGATGTAGAAAAATGGCTTCGAGAGAAACATAACATCGAAGTCGAATTATCTGACCTATATAACATCCTTTGTATTATCACACTGGGCGACACAGAAACAGAAACAAATCTATTAGTGAATGCCTTAAAGGAATTGGCAGAAGAGTGTGAACATCGATCAGTTAAGGTGGAACCAGTAGAAGTTCTTTTACCGGAGATTCCTGTCCTTGCATTAACTCCTAGAGATGCCTTTTATGCAGAGACTGAAGTGATTCCATTTGAAGAGTCAGAAGGTAGAATTATTGCAGAGTTTGTTATGGTATATCCGCCAGGTATTCCAATTTTTATTCCTGGTGAAATTATCACAAAAGAAAACTTGCATTACATTAAAGAAAACCTTGAGGCTGGCTTACCTGTCCAAGGCCCAGAAGATGATGAAATTAAAACTATCCACGTTATAAAAGAGTACAAAGCAATAAAATAAGATAAAAATGAAGGCTGACTCAATGAGTCAGCCTGTTTATTATTTTATTGTATTTAATCGTTATACTTCTTCTTCGATATGATGGTTATCACAGCAATTACATTTAGAGTATAGTACCGTTACTTTTTCATCTTCAAAGTGATCAATAGTTGAGTTACAAGTTTGGCATACAAGTGTACCCATTTGTCCTATCCCCTTTTCATATTAAATGGTCCTGCTATGAAAGCGTTTAACTAACCTCTAATTAGATAATAATATATCACATTAATAATTTCAAGCCCAAATTGTATGTCACATTTAAAAAATATGCATAAAAAAAGGCCCGTTTAGGCCTAATCTTAATTAACATTAATCATATTGGGTGACAAAAGGGATAGACGGAAGTGTTTCTCTAAAAAATTCAGCTAGATCAGTTGCCTGCGCTTTATCAGGGATATGGAATACTGTTTGAAGGAAGTCAATGTCTTCAATATCTTTGGGGTCTAGGAGTGTGGATCGTCCAGTTTGCATGCATATCACAAGAGGTTTACCAAAAAACATATTCGTGTAAATAATTCCAAAGTCATAACGGGTATCTTCAGTAGTAAATCCAATAAACCGCACCTTTGCCTTTTCATGCTCATCATATAGTTTGTCAAATAATTCCATGAGATTCCTCCTTTTAATTTAATATTTAGAATATTATTATAATTTATCTTTTAGAAAATTACAAGAAATGATAACATTTTAGCACTTGTTATTGTTGTCATTGCTTTTTATTCAATGCTAGAATAGAAGGGCATACACTACGGACTAATAGGGGGGAATGATGATGGCTGTAAATGCATTTATTAAGCTTGTGCCTTCATCTGCAAAACAAACAATAACCATAGATGAGGTTAAGGAATTATTTTATTATTATAAAAGTATTACTTCAAAAACAGGCGATCAGGTTAACTGGCAGTTTGGAGAGTCCGCTTTCCCATACGAAGTGAAAGAAACAGAAGACGGGAAAGGGAAATGGTTTTACTTACAAGCAACCCAAGAGCGCTACTATGCCATCCTAGTAGGTGTAGATACAGAGTACGTTCAAAGCGAAGACGGTGTCCCTAGTGAACAAACATACATACAAATAACACTTCCAGAACAATCGACTTATGGGGATAAGGGAAAAGCAAATGAGTTTTGTAAATTCCTTGCAAAAAAACTCAAAGGTGAGCTTCATCTTTTTAATGAAAGAGTCATGTATTATTATCCAAGAAAATAATTTAAAAATAGAAGCTCCATTCAGGGGCTTTTTTTAATGCATAAATTGTGCCATCGTATAATGAAATGAGGTATAAATAACAAGGCTTAAAGCCGTAATGAAAAGAGTTTTGCGAACAGATTTAGTCACATAATTTCCAATTAAAAACGCTAAATAAAAGAAAACAAAAAACATAATGACTTTATAGATGAGCTGATCATGTTTTGAAAGCCATTCTATAAAAGTGAAGCCACTCCAAATTATAAATTGTAAAAGCATGACAATATATACCTTCATTTTTATCACCACTCAAATTACATATCTTTAGACATCTGGTGTTTTAAGTATATGAATGAAAACCAAACATAAGTTATTTTTTTCATACCTCCTTTCCAATCATTTTAAACTTAATTTAATTATCGCCCTACTTGTCTGTTGATTTCCGCTCCAGGCACGAGCGGTTCGTGGGTGTTTCGGCGAGCCTCCTCGGCGAAACGCGCCAGCGGGGTCTCTCCTGAACCATACTCCCACAAGACATTGGACTGCCTCTTGAATCAGCCCACGCACGAATGAAATGCGATAGCATTTTCGAGGAGTCTTCGTTCCTTCCGCTCCAATCAACAGGTGCAAAAACAAACAATGTTCTTTTTCGAGTATTAAATATAAAATTCGCTATAAAAAAATAAAGTCCTTTCCGTTTTGGAAAGGACTTTATTTTTAATTATTTAATGATATGGATTGGGCTGCCTAGGGCTACTTCTGCAGCTTCCATTGTTATTTCACCAAGTGTTGGGTGAGCATGAATTGTCATTGCTAAGTCTTCTGCTGTCATACCAGCTTCGATAGCAAGACCAAGTTCAGCAATCATATCAGAAGCACTTGCACCGGCGATTTGCGCACCAATTACAAGGCCATCTTCTTTACGTGTGATTAGTTTCAAGAAACCATCTGCACTGTCAAGAGAAAGAGCACGTCCGTTAGCTGCAAATGGGAATTTAGCAGCAACCACATCAATGCCTTCTTTTTTAGCTTGGTCTTCAGTATATCCAACCTGCGCTAACTCAGGATCAGAGAAAACAACTGCTGGAATTCCTAAATAATCAATTTCAGACGGATGACCAGCAATAGCTTCAGCAGCAATTTTAGCTTCATATGATGCTTTATGTGCTAATTGAGGACCAGCAACAACATCACCGATTGCATAAATATTACTTACACTTGTACGGCATTGCTTATCAATTTCAATTAGGCCACGGTCGCTTAACTTCACTCCAGCTTCCTCTAAGCCCATTTCATCAGTGTTTGGACGACGGCCAACCATGACAAAAACATAATCAGCTTCGATTTTCTTTTCTTCGCCTTTTGTTTCAAAAGTCACCACTACGCCGTTTTCAGTTTCTTCGACACCTTTGGCAAATGCTTTTGTAAAGAATTCCGCACCTTTTTTCTTCATCGTCTTCTTAACAAGAGCAGCCATTTGCTTATCAAATACTCCCATGCCTAGAATTTCATCGGCACCTTCTAAGATGGTTACTTGCGTGCCAAAGTTCGCATAGGCGCCACCAAGTTCAATCCCAATAACTCCGCCGCCAATAACAACGATCTTCTCAGGAATTTCATTTAGGTTAAGAGCTCCAGTAGAATTCAGAACACGTTTTGAATATTTAAAAGCAGGTAACTCAATTGGGCGTGATCCAGTTGCAACGATTGCATTTTTAAACGTATATGTTTGTGCAGATGTTTCATCCATTACACGAAGTGTATTAGCATCAACAAAGTACGCTTCACCACGAACAACATTTACTTTGTTACCTTTTAGTAATCCTTCAACGCCACCAGTTAATTTCTTTACAACACCAGCTTTGAATTCTTGAACCTTTGAAAAATCAACCTTAACATTTTCAGCTGTAATACCAAAAGATGCAGAATGTACAGCAGTTTCATAACGGTGACCCGCAGAAATTAAGGCTTTTGAAGGAATACAACCAACATTTAGACATACTCCACCAATATATTCTTTTTCAACAATGGTTACTTTTTGTCCTAGCTGAGCAGCACGGATTGCTGCAACATATCCTCCAGGACCGGAACCGATCACTATAGTATCTGTTTCAATAGGGAAATCTCCAACTACCATTTTATTACGCCTCCATTAACAATAGTTCTGGATCGTTCAATAGACGTTTAATATGATTCATTGCGTTTTGAGCAGTAGCACCATCAATCATACGGTGGTCAAAACTTAATGATAACGCTAATACAGGAGCAGCAACAATTTCTCCGTTACGAACGATTGGTTTTTCTGCAATACGACCTACTCCAAGAATAGCCACTTCTGGGTGGTTAATAACTGGTGTAAACCACTGTCCGCCAGCAGAACCGATATTAGAAATTGTGCAAGATGCACCCTTCATTTCATTTGGAGCAAGTTTGCCTTCACGTGCTTTTCCAGCTAATTCATTGATTTCATTAGAAATAGTGAATACAGACTTACGGTCGGCGTCTTTTACAACCGGAACTAATAGACCTTTTTCAGTGTCTGCAGCAATTCCGATATTGTAGTAATGCTTATGAACAATTTCATTTGTTGCATCATCAAGGGATGTATTTAATACAGGGAACTCTCTTAATGCGCTTGTTAAAGCTTTTACGATATATGGTAAGAAAGTAAGTTTGATGCCCTTTGCAGCAGCTACTTCCTTAAATTTTTTGCGATGTGCTACAAGTTTAGTTACATCAATTTCATCCATAAGTGTTACGTGTGGTGCAGTGTGCTTAGAATTGACCATTGCTTTTGCAATTGCCTTACGGATTCCGCTCATTTTCTCACGAGTTTCTGGATATTCGCCTTGTGGAATTGGAGTCGGTGCCGCTGCCTTAGGAGCTTCTTGCGCTGCTTCAGCCGCTGGTGCCGCTTGAGGAGCAGCTGTTGCGCCTCCATTTAGGAATGCATCAATATCACTCTTCATAATACGGCCATTTTTACCTGTTCCAGCTACTAATGCAATTTCTACGCCTTTTTCTCTAGCATATTTACGAACAGATGGCATCGCGATAATACGGCGATTAGGATCAACCTCTGCTGCAGGTTGAGTTGATGGAGCAGTTGCTGCCGCAGCTGGAGCCGCTGTTTCTTGTTTAGCTTCTGGTGCTGGTGCCGGCGCTTCTTGCTTAGGCTCTTCATCACCATGATCGCCTTTGAATTGTAAATTTTCATATCCTGGAGCATCAAATGTTACGAGTACCTGTCCAACAGTTGCAACAGTTCCTTCGCCCACTAATACTTCCAAAACTGTTCCTTCTACTGGAGAAGGAATTTCTACTACTGCTTTATCGTTTTGAATTTCGCAAAGTACGTCGTCTTCTTGGACTTTATCCCCTGGTTTTATAAACCATTTAACGATTTCCCCTTCGTGAATACCTTCACCGATGTCAGGCATTTTAAATTGAAATGTGGTTGCGGTTGCGCTCACTGGGATTCATCTCCTATTGTATAGATTTCAGTTAATCCTCTATTAGAAAGTTAGAACTTTTTTAGCAGTTTCGATTACATCTTTATAGTTAGGAAGCCATACAGATTCAGCTTGTGAGAAAGGATAAATTGTATCTGCAGCAGCCACACGCAATACTGGTGCTTCTAAGCTAAGAATTGCACGATCGTTAATCTCAGCTACCACGTTAGCTGCAATACCAGCTTGCTTTTGTGCTTCTTGAACAACAATCGCACGGCCAGTTTTTTCAACAGAAGCAATAATAGTATCAATATCAAGTGGGCTAATTGTACGTAAATCAATAACTTCCACAGAATGACCTTCTTTAGCTAATTCTTCTGCCGCTTTTAGAGACTCATGTACCATTGCACCATAAGTAATGATAGATAAATCTGTACCTTCACGTTTTACGTCTGCTTTTCCAAGTGGAATTGTGTACTCTTCCTCAGGAACTTCTTGACGGAAAGCACGATATAATTTTAAATGCTCTAAGAAGATAACTGGGTCATTGTCACGAATGGCAGATAATAATAATCCTTTTGCATCATAAGGTGTAGAAGGAACAACTACCTTCAAACCAGGAGTTTGTGCCATTAATCCTTCTAAGCTGTCTGAGTGCAATTCAGGAGTATGTACTCCACCACCAAATGGAGAACGAACAGTAATTGGCATATTGTAACGGCCACCAGAGCGGTAACGCATACGAGACATTTGTCCAGCAATAGAATCCATTACTTCAAAAACAAATCCAAAGAATTGAATTTCAGGAATAGGACGGAATCCTGTTAATGCAAGACCAATTGATAAACCACCAATACCAGATTCAGCAAGTGGTGTATCAAATACACGGTCTTCGCCAAATTCTTTATGAAGTCCTTCAGTTGCACGGAATACCCCGCCGTTAACCCCAACGTCTTCCCCAAAAATAAGGGTTTTAGGATCGTTGCGCAACTCAATTCTTAAAGCATCAGTGATTGCTTGAATCATTGTCATTTGAGCCATGACTTACTTCGACTCCTTTTCTTTATAAATTTCATATTGTTCTTTTAAGTTTTGAGGCATTTCCTCGAACATAATGGACATTAGGTCGGTTACTTTTTGCTTAGGAGCCGCGTCCGCTTGTTTAATTGCCTCTTTGATATCTTCTTTTGCTTTTTCAATTACTTCGTTTTCTTGCACTTCATTCCAGATACCTTTGTTCTCAAGGAACTTACGGAAACGTACTAATGGATCCTTCTTTTCCCATTCATTATCAAGGTCAGACGTACGGTAACGAGTTGGGTCATCCCCTGCCATTGTGTGTGGGCCATAACGGTATGTTAATGTTTCAATTAATGTAGGTCCTTCGCCGTTAATTGCACGTTCACGAGCATCGCGAGTTGCAGCATAAACAGCAAGTGGGTCCATACCATCGACTTGAATTCCAGGAATACCGGCAGCAACAGCCTTTTGTGCAACAGTTTTAGCTGCTGATTGTTTTTCCACTGGAGTAGAAATCGCAAAACGGTTATTTTGAACAACGAAAATTGCCGGAGCTTTAAATGCACCTGCAAAGTTTAAACCTTCATAGAAATCACCTTGGGAAGCTCCTCCGTCACCTGTATAAGTGATCGCAACAGATTTTGCACCATTCTTTTTCATACCAAGGGCAACACCAGCTGCTTGGATGATTTGAGCACCAATAATGATTTGTGGAGAAATAACGTTAACACCTTCTGGAATTTTATTTCCTTCGAAGTGTCCACGAGAGAATAAAAATGCTTGGTATAATGGAAGTCCATGCCAAATCATCTGAGGAACGTCACGATAACCTGGTAGAATAAAGTCTTCCTTTTCTAATGCAAACTGAGAAGCTAATTGTGATGCTTCTTGTCCAGCAGTTGGAGCATAGAAACCAAGTCTTCCTTGACGGTTTAAAGAAATAGATCTTTGGTCAAGAATTCGTGTATATACCATACGACGCATTAATTCCTGAAGCTGTTCATCTGATAGATCAGGCATTGCCGCTTCGTTTACCACTTCACCTTCTTCATTAAGAATTTGAAGTGTTTGAAATTGATCTTCTACAGCTTCGAGTGCTTTTTTCGCATTAAGCTGGGCATTCTGAGTTTTAGAAGCCATTTGAGTCACCTCTTCCTTTCTATTCAAAGAAAAAATTTTAAAATAAATCCACTAAGTTAGATTACCCCAAAAACGCACGGGTCATGTCGGCCAAGTTCTTGAAATTACTAATAGATAGTTTTCACAGAAAAGATAAGATAAACGAAAAAATCTTCCTTATACCAACATTTTATTCTGTATCACTATTTTATGTAACTCAATTGATACAATTATTTAACTCATATATGAGTGTACATCAATCATTTTCCTTCGTCAAATACTATGTTTAATAATTTTACACCACAATCATATTATTTAATTTCCGTAAAATTATAACATCTGTATCATTTAAATCAACTAACTGTTATATAAAATAACTCTTATTTCGCATTTGTTATAATATAGAAAAAACCGGCCATTATAGCCGATTTTTGGTTTACACTTATTTTTCTGGTTCTAGTCCTGCTTTTTTATAAAAAGCCACCTTTTTGTCATTGTATTGCTCGGTTAGCTTATTAAAGTTTTCGTTTGCTTCAAATACCTTTTTATAATTATCATTAAGCTGAGTTACCTTAGTCTCTAAATCTTCTAGTGGTACATCCTTATTTTTAAACATTTCATATAATTCTTTATCATTTTTTAATGCCTCAATATAATACTTATTCAATACTTCATGGGCTTGATACCTTTGGGTCATGATACTGTGTAGGTCATTCGCTAATTGCGCAAGTTTCTTATCTTGTATTTCATCCTTTATCTTTGCTACCTTTTTAAATTCCTTTTCAGAATCCCGAATGCTTTTTGTTTCTTTTTCCATATGTTCTTTTCTTTTGTCAATTAGAGCCAATGCTTTATCGGAAAGCTTGACGATTTGGTCATATTCCTTCATGCCTAATTTGATAATCTCATCATATAATGTTTTTTCTTCATCTTCTAATTTAACTAGCGGCTCTTGCTGTTCTTCAAAGACCTTCTCTTTTGATACAACCTTTTCTAACACATCATACATTTTTTCTTCGGGTGTTTCTTTTGCTAAGCAACCAGATAAAATAAAAATAACAGCTATTACAGGTATAATAAAACACCATTTGCATTTTAATAACACTTTACAACCTCCCAACTACACTCAACTCCTACTATATCGATACTTGGAATTTTTGACAATATCGAACCCCCTAAAGAGGTTGATATGATATATGATTAATCAATGATTAACATTTTATCTATAGTCTGTTAGACTATGGATACTAATTATTTTATTGAACACAGGAGTGAAGGTTATGTTAACGATGGAGGATATTATTCGAGATGGCCATCCAACCCTTCGGAAAGTGGCTTCAGAAGTTGTCATGCCGCCATCAGAAGAGGATAAACAAATACTATCCAGCTTACTCGAATATGTAATTAACAGTCAAAATAGTGAAATTGCTTCAAAGCATGGCTTGCGGCCAGGAATTGGATTAGCAGCACCGCAGATCAACGTCTCTAAACGAATGATTGCAGTACACGTAACTGACGAAAAAGGGGTACTATATAGCTACGCCCTATTTAATCCTAAGATTGTTAGCCACTCTGTTGAGAAGGCTTATCTGCAAACTGGTGAAGGTTGTCTTTCAGTCGATGCAGCCATTCCAGGATATGTCCCTCGTTATGCAAGAATTACAGTTAAAGGGATAACTATAGATGGTGAAGAGATTAAAATCCGTTTAAAAGGTTTACCCGCAATTTGTTTCCAGCATGAAATTGACCACTTAAACGGTGTGATGTTTTACGATCATATTGATCATGCAGACCCTTTAAAACCAATCGAAGGGGCAACAGCAATCGAACGTTAAAAGGAGGCGACTCATGAAGAGTCGACCTCCTTTTTTATATAATAAGAAATCATAAAAATCGACTTCGAGAATTGTCCAGCTCCAGCGCCTAGCCCCTCGGGTCAAATAACCTTCTGCAATAAAAGTCATAGAACCACTTTTTTCGCAGAAGAACATTTGCCTGTCGTGGCTGATCAAGGCGCTTCCGCTTTTCTATATTAACTGTAGTTCCTTTAATCCGTTCCAAATACCATCGTCCGACACATCACTAGTAATGAGATCTGCATTCGCCTTAGCTTCGGGCACGCCGTTCCCCATTGCCACTCCTGTTCCAACAGCTTTTAACATCTCTAAATCATTCAATCCGTCCCCAAATGCATAAACATCCTTTAACTCAAATCCTAACCGTTCTATCATTTTTTTAATTCCTTCTGCCTTTGAACCGCCCTTTGGCAAGATATCAACAGAATACGGATGCCATCTTATAAAATGAAAGTTTGGATATTCAACTGAGTAATTAAGCTCTTCTAGTTCTTTGCAAAATAGGAGTGATTGGTACATTTTACGGTTTAAGTAAAAACTTGCATCTTCTTCAGGATGTGTAAAATTCAAACTCCCTAGGCTTTTCTCGATATATGGATGGTGCTTCACGCTTGCTTTCATTGTTTGGTGGTTCATAAAAACTAATGGGTGTTCATTTATTTTTGCTTTCTGGAATAAGCTCTCTAAATCCTTTTCATTTAAGGTGTTTTCATAAATAATTTCATTCTCAAAAACAACAAATTGCCCATTAAAACTGACAAATGAATCTATTTCTAACTCTTCGCGCAAATTGGTAAACATAAATGGCGCTCTGCCTGTAGCAATAGCTATAAAAACTCCATTATCCTTTAGTAATTTTATAGCCTTTTTCGTACTATCAGGTAAATTTTTTTCATGATCTAGCAGTGTACCATCTATATCAAAAAAAACAATTTTTTTCATTTTAAAATAACTCCTTTTGTTTGAAACTATGCTGTAAAGGTCTCATTTGATTTTGCTCTAGGTTTCAAGGTTGAAATAAAAACCCCTGCAAAAATAATTAATAATCCCACTAACATGGAAAAATGAATTTCTTCTTTTAAAAGGAAGGTTCCCCAAATTATAGCCGATACCGGTACTAAATAGGTTACTAGTGAAGCAAATTCTGCACTTCCCTCTTTCACCAAATAGTAGTACAGCAAATATGCGATACCCGAACCTAATACTCCCAACCCAACAAAAGACCCAAAAGTATTTACATTAATAAAGCCCGAAAGTGATTCTGGCGTTGTAAAAAGCACCGAAAAAAAACTTATAATAGCTGAAATAAATAACGTAAAGAAGGAAGTTTCAAGCACAGATAAATGACCCATATATTTTTTTGAAAGATGTGAGCCAATCCCATAGCATAAAGTAGCACCGGTCATTAATAATATCCCGATGATATTTCCTGAAAAAATATCCCCTAGTTTAAAATCAGATACAATATAAATCCCTGTAAAACCAACCAATATGCCTATCCACTGACTCCTACGAAGCGATGAGGAAAAGAACAAAGCACCAATAACTAAAGTCCATATGGGTGTTGTAGCATTAATAATTGAAGCCATACCTGATGAAAGCTTTGTTTCACTTGAACTAATCAAAACCCATGGTAGAGCGTTATTTGTCAAAGCAACCAAAAACAATTTAAACCATGGTAATGTCCGTAGTTTTATTCTTTTCTTGCTTAAGATCATTATTAGTAGAAGGGAACTCGCTCCAAATAGACACCTTCCGAATACCACTACAACTGGATCCATGGAAGACAAAAGTAATTTTATGAATAGAAACGAAGTTCCCCAAATAAGACTTAATACGGCTAAAGCACTAAATAATTTTCCCATTTCACCATTCTTCCTCTTCTATTTAATTTATCCCTTTAAAACACTAAACCTTCTATTAATTATTGTCAATTTGGTATTGTCACCAATATTCCATGTTTATCCATGAAAGAATATGCGTTTTTATCATATTATAATAGTAAAAAAACCTTTCTTTTTAAAAACCTTCAATATTCTACCATTGATTGCTTTACATTGGACAAGGATCGTATAAAATAAGAGGTAAGGAGATGATCCACTATGTTAAAGAAGCTACGCAAAAAGCTCTTAAAACAGTGGAATGATTTACTCAGAAAGAAATCTATTGCCTAAAATTTTCCGAGCCCTTCAAAACTTGCGAAGGGCTCCTTCCTTATTGTACATTGTAAAAACAGCGATTCTTTTACATACTTTTCACATTAGTCCAATGACTCCCAAAGAAAATAAATGAAAAAGATGAAAATGTTTTATATAATAGAAAAAGTTATGATTTTAGTTAGGAGCGATAATGTTATGATTTTCAAAGTTTATTACCAGCAGAGTATTACAGAAGTTCCAGTTCGCGAAAACACAAAATCCCTCTTTGTTGAAGGGGAATCAGTTAGAGATGTACGTACAAAAATTGCTGATCGTGGATATAATGTAGAATTTGTACAGGAAGTAACGGGAGCATTTTTAGAATACGAAAGACAAAATGAAGACTTTAAAGTATTGGAGATTGGATAATTTATGAAATTTGTTAAAAATGATCAAACTGCTGTTTTTGCCTTAGGTGGTTTAGGTGAAATAGGCAAGAATACGTATGCAGTTCAATTCCAGGATGAAATCATTTTAATTGATGCTGGAATAAAATTCCCAGAGGATGAATTATTAGGTATTGATTATGTCATCCCTGACTACACCTACTTAGTAAAAAATGAAGATAAAATCAAAGGCCTTTTTGTAACACATGGACACGAAGATCATATTGGTGGGATCCCTTACCTTCTTCGTGAAATTAACATTCCTATCTATGGCGGCAAATTGGCATTAGGATTAATCAAAAACAAACTAGAAGAACACGGACTATTAAGAAATGCAAAACTGATCGAGATTAAGGAAGACGATATCATTAAGTTCCGTAAGACATCAGTAACATTTTTCCGTACGACCCACAGTATTCCAGATTCCTACGGTATCGTTGTAAAAACACCACCCGGTCAAGTCGTTCATACAGGTGATTTTAAATTTGATTTTACCCCTGTAGGTGAGCCTGCCAATTTAACCAAAATGGCCGAGATTGGTAAAGAAGGTGTTTTATGTTTACTGTCAGATAGTACTAACAGCGAAATTCCTGATTTTACGATGTCAGAACGCCGTGTCGGCGAAAGTATCCATGATATTTTCAGAAAGGTCGATGGCCGCATCATTTTCGCAACCTTCGCATCTAATATACACAGACTACAACAAGTGGTAGAAGCCGCTGTAGTAAACGGAAGAAAAGTAGCGGTATTTGGTCGAAGCATGGAAGCTGCAATTAATATCGGGCTTGAATTAGGGTATATTACAGCACCTAAGGAAACTTTTATTGAGGCTAATCAAATTAATCGTCTTCCTGCAGACAAGGTTACTATTCTTTGTACAGGGAGCCAGGGTGAACCAATGGCAGCTCTATCGCGAATTGCTAATGGAACACACCGTCAAATTCAAATTATACCTGGGGATACAGTTGTATTTTCTTCATCTCCAATTCCAGGAAATACAATTAGTGTAAGTAGAACCATTAATATGCTTTATCGTGCTGGCGCTGAAGTTATTCACGGTAAGTTAAGTAATATCCATACATCAGGACACGGTGGTCAAGAAGAGCAGAAACTGATGCTCCGTTTAATTAAACCTAAATTCTTTATGCCAATCCACGGCGAGTACCGGATGCAGAAAATGCACGCTAAGCTTGCGGTTGATTGTGGTGTAGAAGAAGAAAATTGCTTTATCATGGACAATGGTGAAGTGTTGGCTCTGTCTGAAAATACAGCTCAGGTTGCAGGAAAAATTCCTTCCGGCTCTGTTTATATTGATGGCAGTGGGGTTGGCGATATTGGTAATATCGTTCTTCGCGATCGACGCATCCTTTCAGAAGAAGGCTTAGTAGTAGTCGTAGTAAGCATTAATATGAAAGAATTTAAAATTGCTTCAGGTCCAGACCTAATTTCTCGTGGATTTGTGTATATGAGAGAGTCTGGTGATTTAATCAATGATGCTCAAAACTTGATTACTAAACATTTAAACAAAGTCATGGAACGCAAAACCAGCCAATGGTCTGAAATAAAAAATGAAATAACAGACACATTAGCTCCATTCCTTTATGAAAAAACAAAGCGTAGACCAATGATCCTTCCTATTATTATGGAAGTATAAACACTATAGAAAAAGCTCCAGCCTTTGGCTGGAGCTTTTCTTATTCAAGTACCTTCTTTTCGAATCGATCGATGTCAATGTCAGTTCCAATAACAATTAATACATCATTAAGATAAATGGATTCACTTGCTTGAGGTGAAACAATGATTTCATCTCCTCTTTTTATCGCAACAATATTAAGGCCGTATTTCTTACGTATGTCTAAATCAATAATGGTATGCCCACTAAGTTTTCCGTTAGCAACTATTTCTACAATACTATGCTCATCAGAAAGCTGTAAATAATCAACCACATTACTGGATGTCATATTGGTCGCAATCCTTTTACCCATATCTCTTTCTGGATGTACTACATGGTCTGCTCCAATTTTCCTTAGAACCTTTTCATGATAATCATTTTGAGCTTTTACAGTAATTCGTGCTACACCTAACTCTTTTAGAATAAGGGTAGTTAATATACTGGATTGTATGTCATCCCCAATAGCTACAATTACATGATCGAAGTTACGAATCCCAAGGCTTTTTAATACATTTTCGTCTGTTGTATCTCCAACTACTGCATGAGAAGCAATCATCGCATATTCATTCACTCGCTCTTCGTTCGAATCTATAGCCAATACTTCCATTCCTTCATCAGTGAGCGTTCGGCAAATACTCCCGCCGAATCGACCTAAGCCAATTACTGCATAACTTTTCTTCATACGATTACTCCCCTACTATTGTCTTAATCATGATGGTTATATAATAGCATTCTGTCAACTGCCCACGCTACCTAATCTTGTTTATTTCTTGTTTTTCCCTTTTTAAATAATAGAAAACCCAAAATGACGAGAATCCCAAGAACAATAAGAATCGGTAGATTCCCAATAATAAATACAACTAACCCGGACATGAATGCTAGGAGCATGTTCGTGCTCTTCATAAATTGCTTTTTCGTTTTCTCCCATGTATTTAACTGGTCTTTGTCAATATCAGGTACGATCACTTTATTTTCGAAAAGTGTTATGGTAACTGTGGATAGAGAAGTTTGATTTTCAAGGTATTTCATTCTGCCTTCAATTGTTTCAATCTCCTCTTGGACACCAGCTAAATCCGCAGAAATTTTTAATAGGTCCTCCGTTTTTGCCGCATTCTTCATAAAAGTTAATAGTCTTTCCTCAACTACTCTTTTTGATTTTAATCTTGATTCAAGGTCCACGTATTCCTCTGTTACATCTTGACCTGAAATGTTCCTCTGTAATACTTCTACCGCCTCCCCTTCCGCATCATGCAGAAAGGTCTGAAAATATTTCTGGGGAACTCTAATCGTGATAGTACCACTTATTTGTTCGTTCCCCTCTCTAGCCACATTTGATTGTGAAATATAACCTCCGTATTTTACTGCTTTTTCTTCTAAACTTTGAACAGTTTTCTCAAATTTTTTTACCTTAAGCTGCAAATCAGCCTGATAAATAACCATCTGCTTTGTTCCTTCGAATTTACCAGGCTCACTGGTTTGTTCCCCCTTCGATTTTTCACTTGAAAAATTAGAAGTTTCCCCTTTGTTCCCAGACGCTGCCGAATCCATCACAGTTTTTTCATCACTCATTTTAGCAGATTCATTCTTACTGCTAGAGCTACAACCAGCTAAACCAATAAACATGATTAATAAATAAACAGGCACCCATTTTAATATCCTTTTTCTCATAACCCTGACACCCCTCTAATAATCTTCTTGGTTAAGCAGAAAAAACATTTTAGTATTATTAATACCGACGATAAAACAGAAACAAGGTTACAACAGGGAATAAAAATTATGTATAAAAGTAAAAACTGCCCGTCTCAAGAAACGAACAGTCTTCCTTCTTTATGATTTTTTCCCTTTAAATTCAATATATGTTGTCATGACTTTTACTGCGACATCAATGGCCTTTTCGTTTGGATTTAATTTGGAATGATGTAATCCATATGGAGAGTCTACGCCAAGCCAGAACATTAACCCTGGAATTTCTTTTAGCATATACCCAAAATCCTCTCCCGTCATCGCTTCCTTACATTCCACTACACTCACATCTGTCTTATTTTTAATCGTATTCATAAATTCTTTAGTAATGGGCTCATTGTTATATACCTGATGATACATAGAGCCATAATCAATGACTGCTTTACAATCGAAGCCTGTTTCTAGACCTCTCACTAAGGCTTCAATACGCTGTTTCACCTTTTGCATGGATTCTGGTGATAGTGTACGAATTGTCCCTTCAAGCCTTGCCCTCTCAGCAATGATATTCTGAACTGTACCGCCAGTAATTTTCCCTATTGTTACCACAGCACTGTCTAGAGGGTCCACATTTCTTGAGATTATAGTTTGAAGCTGGTTAACAAGCATACAAGCAGCAACGACCATATCATTTGTTTGGTGGGGATATGCAGCATGTCCCCCTTTTCCAATTAGGTCTATAAATAACTCAGAGGTATTAGCAAATAACAAGCCCTCTTTTAATGCAATTGTCCCAACTGGATACTCCGGGGCAATATGGAGGGCAAAAATCATATCAGGTTTCCAATCCTGCATGATATCTGACTTGAGCATTGGTTCTGCTCCGCCAGGCCCTTCCTCTGCAGGTTGAAAAATAAATAAGAGGTTGTCATCAATCGGCTTGTGAATAAAATGAGTCAGCACTCCAAGAGCAATACTCATGTGGAAATCATGACCACAGGCGTGCATATAGGATTCATGCGAAGAAGAGAAAGGTAAACCTGTTTCCTCTGTTATTGGAAGGCCGTCTATGTCCGTCCTATAGCCAATGGTTTTTTGTGGATTAAGTCCATGGACCATAACAAACAAGCCTGTCTTCCACTCTTTGATTGTTAGCCGCTCTTGTGGCAGGGATTTTAGATAGGACAATAAGTAAGCTTGCGTCTTATATTCCTGAAACCCTAGTTCAGGAATTTGATGTAAGTCTCGTCTGATTTTAACTAAATCATTCATTATATTCTACCTCTTTCCTATAAAACAAGCGTGGAGTCGCTCCACGCTTGTTTCATATCTTACATTATTGGTATGTATAAGATTTGACTTCAAGAATTGTCCAGCTCCAGCGCCTAGTCCCTGGGGTCAAATAACCTTCGGCAAGAAAAATCAAAATACAGACTTTTCCTACCGAAGAACATTTGCCTGTCGGGACTGGTCAAGGCTTTCCGCTTTTCTTATAATTGACGAAGTTCTTGCATAATTTCAGTTTTTGATTTTGTCTTTTCGTCAATATCCTTGATTTTTTTTGCAGGAGTTCCAGCAACTACAGTGTATGGAGGAACATCCTTTGTTACTACTGCTCCCGCAGCAACTACAGATCCTGTACCTACTGTAACACCCTCAAGTACTACAGCGTTTGCGCCGATTAGAACATCATCTTCAATAACAACAGGCTTCGCGGATGGTGGCTCAATAACACCTGCTAAAACAGTACCTGCGCCAATGTGACAGTTTTTTCCAACTGTTGCTCTGCCTCCCAGAACAACTCCCATATCTATCATCGTTTTTTCTCCAATAACCGCGCCAATATTAATGACTGCACCCATCATGATTACTGCATTATCGCCGATCTCAACCTGATCACGAATGATAACCCCTGGCTCGATACGAGCGTTAATATTTTTTGTATCTAAAAGTGGAATGGCCGAATTCCGGCGATCATTTTCTAGTACATAATCTTCAATTTTTGTTTTATTTGCCTCTAATACTGCATTAATTTCAGCCCATTCACCAAAAACAACACCAGTATTTCCATTAACAAACGCTTTAGCTTCGCTGCCAAAGTCTATTCCTTCTAAATCACCTTTTAAATAAACTTTTACTGGAGTCGATTTTTTACTATTTTGGATAAAAGAGATAATTTCATTTGCATCCATCATTTTCATTTTGTTGCCCCCTATAGTTGTACTAAATAAGCAGTAGCGATAATTCGCTATAGCTAGGTTATAGAAAATACTTTAACAAACAAAAGAGTTGAAAACAAGAAAAACGACATTAATCTTCAGAAGATTCGGCGATATGTTCCTTAATAAGTTCGACAAATGCCTGGACCTGCTTTAATTGAAAAGCAGACTCGTATCCAAGCAGCCATGTATCCCGTTTTAACGGCTCATCATTCTCATTTACAAGCGGAATTTTAAAGATATCCTTCTCTGCTTTAGTTAATGTAATACCGGGCAATATCGCATAGCCAATCCCATTGAACGCCATTTGTTTGCATGTTTCAATTTGGTCGACTACAACCGTCCTTTTCGGAGAAGTTTTAAAGTTACGCATCCACCAATCCTGGATCTCTTGGTAGTAATTTGAATCACTCTTAAATTGAATAAATGGTCGATCCGTGACAAGGACCTCCTCAGGTCTTTTAATTTCTCGGTCCACTAAATACAAAGGGTCATTGAATAAGTGTACCTTTACTCCCTTCCAGTCAGGGGTCCCACGGATAATTCCGATATGAACCTGGTCATCGTATAAGCTTTTTAAAATCTCACTGCTCCATCCGGTTACTAATGAAATTTTCGCTTGTGGATATTTATCAATAAACTTCTTTAAAACCTGTGGAAGCCAGTTTTGACCTACAATAGATGCAACAGCAATTTTTAAGGTTCCTGAAACACCAGATTGAAGAGAATGGATTGTCTCACGAACCTTTTCCTGTTTTTTCAGCACATCGTTAACAAAATCTATCACATGCTCGCCTGAAGGGGTTAATGCTAACCCTTTTTGCGACCGAATAAATAATTTGGTTCCCCAGTCTTTTTCAATTGTTTGTAAACGCTGAGAAAGTGCGGGCTGAGAAACGAACAAGCGTTCAGAAGCTTTCCGCATATTCATTTCTTGTGCAAGAACAGACAACAAGTAAAATTCTGATAATGAGGACAAAGTAATCCCTCCTAAAAAGCCCTGTGATAGTTTACACAGAGCCTTTTTTGTTTTTCGGAATAAAAAAGATTAAAGCTAAACTTATGACAGCGAAGGTAAGGACCACAAAGTAAACAGTATGTAAAGATAAGGTTAGTCCATCCTGTAAAATCCTCCGTATATTTTCAGCTAAGTTTTCACGTTCATTTGTTTTTAAGAGAATGTTTGTATCATCCACTGTTAAAGATGGATCTTTTTGACTAAAGTAGGTGGTTAATCTGCTATTAAGGATTCCTCCCAGCAATGCCGCACCAATGGTATTACCGAGATTTCTCATGAACATATTTGCTGCTGTAGCAATTCCTCTTTGCTGCCAACTGACAGTACTTTGAATTGAAACGATAAAAGCAGTCGATGTTAATCCCATGCCAACACCAACAAAAAAGGAACCCACAGCCGCCCAAATCGGACCAGACGAAGCTGACATCGTAACAAAAGCAATGCTCCCTAGAATCAAGAATATGCCACCTAAAATTGAAGTCTTGCGATAACCAATCGAAATAAGCATCTTGCCAGCAAGGGTTGAGGCAATCGGCCAACCAATTGACATGGTTGTTAGTGTGAATCCTGCCACAATGGGTGTTTGTTCCATAACGCCTTGAACAAAGGTTGGTAAGAAGCTAGATATCCCAATTAACATAATCCCAGTGGTAAGTGAAGTAATATTCGCAATAAAGATGGATCTCTCTTTCCATATTGAAAACGGCATAACCGGCTCAACAGCACGGCTTTCTTGGAAGACAAAAGCAATAATGGCAAGTACCGATATAACCAGAAGACTGATAATTTGCCACGATCCCCATGCCAAATGGCTTCCTGCTTCCACTAGAACAAACATAAGGGAGGAAACCGTAATTGTTAATAGCACAGCTCCAAAATAATCAATAGTATGTTTCTTCTTCTCAACATTTTCATGAAGATACAACCATAACCCCACTAATGAAAGGATTCCAAGAGGAATATTGATCCAGAAAACATAATGCCAGCTGACATATTGTACAAGCAGCCCGCCAACAGCAGGTCCAGTTATTGCAGAAATCCCCCATACACTAGAAAGATATCCCTGAATCTTCGCTCTTTCCTCAGCTGTATATATATCACCGACAATTGTAGTTGCGATGGGCATAACGGCTCCAGCACCAAAGCCTTGAATCAATCGAAAAATGATGAGTGTTTTCATGGATGTAGCAAAACCACATAGAATTGAGCCTAATAAAAATATTATGATTCCAAACGATAAGATTGGTTTTCTTCCAAAAAGATCTGATAATTTACCGTAAATAAGTACTGTGATTGAATTCATTAACAGGTAGGCAGAAAAGACCCAACTATATAACGTAAATCCACCCAAATCAGCAACTATGGCAGGCATTGCTGTGGACACAATAGTTGCTTCAATCGCTCCCATAAACATAGCTAATATAACAGCAGCTAATACAAGGGGCCTTTTTGTTTGTTTTCTTCGTGAACTTACAGCCGCTTCATTCTCTGTGGTCATACTCATCTTTACACCTCTCATCCCTAAATAAAGACAGCCCCCTTATTGGGGGCTATTTGCCATCACTTTTTTTATTTTTGGCTCTGTTAAAATTGCCTGTTGATTTCCACTCCAGACGCGAGCGGTTCGTGGGTGTTTCTGCGAGCCTCCTCGACGCAAGCGTCTGCGGGGTCTCCCCTGAACCATACTCCCACAGGAGTCTTCGCGTCTTCCGCTCCAATCAACAGGGTGTATATATCAACAATGTTCTTTAACAAAGCCTATTTTTTTAACCTTTTTACGATTTTGTTTAGTTGGTTTAAAACCGTGCTTCTTGGAAGAATCCCTTCAAAATAACCTTCCTCCGTTTCCACACAAAGGAACGGTTGGTTAACAAGTAAATCAAGGCATGTATAAATGGAGTCGGTCACTTTTACACGAGGGATAGAACTTTTCATGACCTCTTCTACCCGTTTGTTTTCAAGTTTTTCGAATTCAATTCGTTCAAGTCCTAAAATGGAATCCATAATAATTGGGGTGCTGATTAACCCGTGCAACTTATAATGGGGATCGAGGACCGGAATAGCTGTATAACCACTTTTAGTTAAAACTAACAATGCATGCTCGAGATTGTTTCCAATTTGCACATGGGCAACGCGCTCTGATGGTATCATTAATTCTTCTATCGTATATTCTATAAATTCCCCACTTGGAAGACTGATCATCGCCGAAAACTCCTCAATATTTGTTTTTCTACAAATTTATTTTATCACAGTTTTCGAAGCTGTGAAAAATTTAAAGATATCCGGTCAAAAAAAAGGAACCTAAAGGTTCCTATTGAATTAAATCAAAGATTTCGATTGTAATCATATCAATATTATCGAATTGATATCTCTTTGGTTTCTCTTTCTCATTGTAAATCTCTAATTCAAAAGTTTCTGTCTTTGGATGAAACGTTACCTGACATTTTCTTTCACCATTTACCTCAAAATAGCGTTGTGCAGGTTCACCACTATTAGATTGTTCCTGAAGGTTTTTTAGTCTTGTTAATATACCTTGAAGCTGTGACATAGGCTTCTTCTCCTTTCAAACACAAACAAACTGTCTACAGTTATGTTTCTCATTTGGCAAATTTCTATCCTATTGGAATCTTTTCAGAATTTTACAATGGTGTGAATTTATATGCCAATATTAAAAGAATAAAATAACAGACTGCATTTGTCCAAGTAAAAATAAAAGAAAATGCATTTTTTTCATAAAATGCTCTGCAACTTGCCTGTTGATTTCCGCTCCAGGCGCGAGCGGTTCGTGGGTGTTTCAGCGAGCCTCCTCGGAGAAACGCGCCTGCGGGGTCTCCCCTGAACCATACGCCCACAGGAGTCTTCACGCCTTCCACTCCAATCAACAGGGTATATATATTAACAATGTCCTATTACACAATCTTCTTAAAAGAAATCGCAAAAAAAAGGATCTCTTAGGGAGACCCATTCATAGATAGGTTATGGCAACGAAAAAGATGATAAAAAGGAGTAACACAAAAAAGATTCCATACGCTAAGAAAATTGGATTTTTAATATAAGCATTTTTTTGAACATGCTTTTCAATTTGAGTATCCATATTCCCTTCCACTACTTTTTGCTGTCTGCCGACCACCAATGTATAAATGGCAGATACAGCTAGAATACCAATAATTACAATCCCAAGGATATTGATAAAAAGACCCATAAGCATAACTCCTTCTTAATGAAAGTGTACCGTATGAACCGGCATAGTACCCTTTTCATTAAAATGCCACTACATGAATCATTCTATTCAAAAGAGGTATTAAAGCAGTTGGTCATTTTCAAATAAATATTGATATGAAATATCAATAAAAAGATATTCATTCTCATTTATTGGAAAAGAGAAAGTCCGAATAGTCTCACCTGTTTCAATGTCACAATATAAATCAGAAAGAATTCCCTTTTGCTCATGGCGCATTTTTATGATATTTTCTAAAAAATATGGGCGCCAGCTCCAATTTTTATTTATATATTCTGATTGAACTTTCCAGCCATCTTTTTCTTTAAAAATATTTGCTGATTTTTGAAATCCATCTTCATCACATATATACATTCGAAATGCCACATGATCCATTTCTTTAATTAACGTCTGAAAGAGTTCATTGTAACTTGATTTCCTATTTTTTATCACTAACTCCTGAACCTTTGCTTGAAGATTTTCAGCAGTTGTAAAGACAGATTCCAACTTTCTCTTCTCATATGAAATAAAGTCATGAAATTTTTCTTTTAATCGATCCTTTAATAAATCTCGGTCAATACAATCATCTGTAGGTGGAGATAAATAGTAGCCCTGATAATAATGTCCACCATTTTTCCATGCAAATTGCAACTGATAACTCATCTCAATATTCTCAAACAAAAGAGTAGCACCAATTTTTCTTGCAAAAAGGGACAGTGAAAACAATACATCATTAAAGTTCGTTCCCATGGAGGTTGACTTTAACGGTTGTAAGTTAATTTTCAAAATATCTGGATTTAGCTGACCTAGACGTTCAAAATAATGACTGTCACTATCAACACTTGCAATTGCTATTTTTATCCCGTAGGTCCTGTAATACTGAAGGAGATGATCAAATTGACCTACATCCCCATTATAATTTCGATCAGAAATCTCCAAAACAATGCGCCCTAGATTTAATCCTTTTTTTTCAAATACTAAAAGTTCCTGTAGAAAGGGTTCACCGTGTTGATACATCAATAAATCAGCATTTCGGTTTAAAAATATGCGTATATCATTATCCATCCTCAGGACTTTTTCAAGTGCCTTTTTAACAATTAATAAATCAACTTCATACTTATATTCATCAGGAATTTCTTCATCCTGAAAAAATGAACCTAAACTAATGATATTGCCTTCAGATTGATATCTCCCTAAAACCTCATAAGCTATAACCCGCTGTTCATCGGCACTAAAAATCGGCTGAAAAAAGGGAATACAGTTTTCAAGATCCGATAGGATATCCAATGCATCCATCCAAGTACCTCCAAAAAAATATTTTCATTATACCATACGCGTACACGCCGCTTCTCGTTCTTTTCCAAAAGGATACCATTATACCTGCTTAGAAACAATCACATCCTATAACAAGCCCTTAAAATTGTTTCAACAAGTCAGTTATTTAGGGTAAATAAATGGTAATACCAGAGCGCCTACTTCTATTGAGCGAAAAAGGGGGAGCAGATATTTGAAAAAGCTTTGCTTGGTAGCTTTAATCCTTCCGATGTTTGGTTGCAGCCATTTTAATGCCAATACGACATCTAACTCTGAAACGAAAAAAACGGAGTCTAGAGTTTCAATAACTGAAAATAAACAGGACAAAACACCAGTAGTCCCCATAAGTAATAAAACTCAAACAATCAGAGATGTTCAAGACCAGCTAATTAATGTGGAAAATAAGCCCGTTAAAAGCAATTCTGTAAGTACCCCACCGAAAAAAAATTCGGCCATGCTAAACGTAATTTTAATTAAACAAAACCCGGAATTACGTTACGGATGTGAAGTGACAAGTTTAGCAATGGTATTACATTACGCTGGTGTTAGAACGAATAAAATGGACCTTTACCGATTAATCCAGAAAGATCCCGACCCTATTATCCGATCAGCTAAAGGGGATATTTTACGGTGGGGGAATCCTGCTGATGGATTTGTTGGGGATATGACTGGAAGGCGTGCTGGATATGCCGTTTTTGATCGACCAATGATTGCTCTAATTAATCAGAAGCTACCTGGTAGAGCCGTAAACTTGACAAACCAGCCCTTTGAAAAAGTATTGGATCACGTTGCTGCAGGCTATCCAGTAGTAGTGTGGACGACGGGAGATTATCGTCTTCCAGATCGATGGGAAGGTTGGTATCACGAAAAGCAATATATCAAAACACCGCTGGATTTACATGCTGTAGTATTAGTTGGTTTCGATCCCAATAACGTATATTTAAATGATCCACTATCAGGTAAGAAACAAGTAAGGGTGAACAAGAATCAGTTTATTTCTTCCTGGATAGCTCTACAAAGAAGGGCTGTAAGTTATAGATAAGAGGTAGTCCATTATGGACTGCCTCTTTTTTAGTATTTTTCTTCCAGCTACTGCATATGAACTATCAAGTACCTTTTTCACTTGCATTTGAGACAATTTTTACAGACAATACTATTGGACCCTTGATTTTTTAATAGGGGCAATAACAGATAGGCTGGTAGAAGTAATGGCTAAAAAACAAACGAGGAGAATTTTTCTAAAACGATCATTTGGTTCAGTTCTTACTGTCCTTGGTTTAAGTTCTGGTGGCTATCTTTACGCCAATCGAATTGAGCCATCTTTACTTGATATCCAAGAACAAGAGATGAAACATCCTCTAATCCCTAGAGGGTTTCATGGAATTAAGATGGTACAATTCAGTGATACCCATCTGGGCTTTCAATACAATCTTAGTCAATTTAAAGAGTTAGTTAATAAAATCAATAATTTACAACCTGATATCATTTTATTTACTGGTGATTTAATGGACGAGCCCAATAAGTATACAGAAATGAATAAACTTGTGGGATTATTAAAAAAGCTGCATGCACCTTTAGGGAAGTATTGTATATTTGGCAACCATGATCATGGGGGCTACGGTTCTAATATATACCGGAATATTATGGAGACAACAAATTTTACTGTCCTTTTAAATGAAGCAAAAGGAATAAAATTAAAGGATGGAAGTCAAATCTTTTTAATTGGTATTGATGATGCCATGTTAGGGAGACCCAATTTACCATTAGCATTAAAAAATATACCGAGTGATAGTTTTAAAATTTTACTGTCACATGCTCCTGACCTTGCTGAAACTGCCGTGCAATATCCCATTCAATGGCAATTAAGCGGACATAGTCATGGTGGACAAGTGAAACTTCCATTTATCGGTCCACTAGTCATACCTCCATTTGCAAAAAATTATCCAGAAGGCCTTTATTCTATTGGAGAGGATCAGGATTTCACGCTATACGTAAATAGAGGCATAGGGACAACCAGGCTTCCCTTCCGATTTATGGCTAAACCAGAGTTAACTATCTTTACATTATTTTCATCAGATGAAAAATAAAAAAATCCTTATCAATAACCAATGATAAGGATTTTTGAATGGATTTTTTGTATTGGCTGTGTTAAAGAACATTGTTGATTTATACACCCTGTTGATTGGAGTGGAAGGCACGAAGACTCCTGTGGGAGTATGGTTCAGGTGAGACCCCGCAGGCTCGTTTCTCCGAGGAGGCTCACCGAAACACCCACGAACCGCTCGTGCCTGGAGCGGAAATCAACAGGCAAATTTAACAGAGCCTTTATATTAAATATTTAATAAAAATTTCTCCTTAAGTTCATCTGCAGAGAGTGGTTTCGAAAAATAAAAGCCTTGAACTTTATGACATTTTGCTTCTGCCAAAAATTTTAGTTGTTGTTCATCCTCAACCCCTTCTGCAATCACTTCAAGCCCCAGGTTTTTTCCAAGATGAATAATCGACCTAGTAATAGCTGCATCCTTTTGGTCAACCATTATATCCCTAATAAAGGAGCGATCAATTTTTAATCCGTCAATCGGAAATTGCTTTAAGTAACTTAATGAAGAGTAACCGGTTCCAAAGTCATCAACGGAAATGGAGACCCCTAATTCTTTTAACCTTTTCAAGATAGGAATAGTTTCCTTTTTATCTTGCATAGCCCCTTCTGTAATTTCAATTTCTAGAGAAGATGGCTGTATCCCGTAGGTTTGAATCATAGAATAAATAAAAGGTACCAAGTTTAAGTGAAGAAATTGTTTTGGTGAAATATTAACCGCAATCCGAATATCAGTATAGCCAGAAGCATTCCAAGTATGAATTTGTTGACATGCCTTTTCAATGACCCAATAACCGATAGGGATAATTAATCCTGTATCCTCCGCCAAAGGAATAAAAACATTGGGTGAAATATTTCCAAATTCCCGATCATTCCACCTTAGTAGCGCTTCGAAACTCTTAGCTTCCCCCGTAGAAACGTCAACCTGAGGCTGATAAAACAATGAAAGCTCATCTTTTTCAATTGCTTTTCTTAGGTGTGTTTCCAACGCGACAACATTTGTGAATACTGAATTCATTTCTGTCCGATAAAATTGAAAATGCGCCTTTCCTCTTTCCTTCACTCGAAAAAGCGCCTCATCTGCATTCTTAATTAACATTTCAGCATCATTTCCATCGTTCGGAAATAAACTAATCCCGATGCTTGGTGAAATAAAATACTCTTGAGTGTTTAAATAAAAGGACTGAGAAAAAACAGAGAATACTTTACTTACAAAAGAACTAGCCATTTCTTGATTGGTATCAAGTAATAAAATAGTAAACTCATCTCCGCCAATGCGATAAATAAAGCATTTATCACTTTGAAACTGTGATAGACGGTCAGCAACCTTTTTTAATATTTCATCTCCTGCAAGATGGCCAAGTGTATCATTAAGAAACTTAAATCTGTCTAGGTCAATAGAAAATAATGCAAATTCATTTATCTTATGGGTCGGTGTATGTATCTGATTGTTTAACTGTTCCAATAATGCACGACGATTCAATAATCCAGTTAATTGGTCATGAAATGCCATAAATTTTATCATTTCCATATTTTTTACTTTTTCAGAAAGATCTTTTAATATCACAAACAGTCCTTTTATTTCGTTATGAATCACAATCGGAACAGTTTTAATATGAACAATCAGTAAGTAACCTCTGGAGTGGATTATCTTACAATCATTTGTTTCTAGAGCAATTCCTGTACATGATTTCTGTAGATAACTCTTAAAATTATCTATATCATTTTCAGCAATTAAATCGTAAATAGAACGGTTAATCATCTGTTTTTCGGTATATCCAGTTAATAAAGCCGCTGCAGGATTTGCTTCAAGTATCTTACCATTTAAATTTATGGTAAAGATTGAATCTAAATTATGTTCAACAATGGATTTATATCTCTGTTCACTTTCAATAATTTTATTTTTCTCGTGTAACCATTCAGTCACATCTCTAGTCACTGCAACAATGTAACTAATGGAATGGTCTTGGTTAAAAACTGGAGTTAATAACGTTTCACCGTAAATCTTTCTTCCATCATTTAATTCAATTTGATCGTCAAATGTAATGACTGATTTTCTTTTTAATACCTTCTCATACTTCCGCTGAAGGGAATTCGCAAATGAATTGGGAAGTACCTCTTGAAACGTTTTTCCAATCGAATCAACAGTAAGATTTGCTTTTATCATGCCAGGTTCGTTTATAAATAAATAACGAAAACGAAGTCCTTCTTCTACCTTCATCACAAAAACCATATCCTGAATGTGTTGAAAAATAATATTAAAAATAATGCTTTGTATTTTACCACTGGCTTTCCCAGAGTTTAACTCATTCGTTAACAAATTATTTATGTGCTCCATTAAATCATCCTTCAGGCGAATAAATTCTGATTTCTTAAAATAATGTTTTTACATACTAGTATTTCTATTTTACAATGAATTTAATTGAAAGAAAGTAATTTAATGAAAATAATGATTATTTTAACAAATTTTCAGAACTTTATTAGGATAAGATTTACAGCCTTATTTCTATTTTTTAAAAAAAGAGGTATAATATAGATGTTTACTAAAATGAAAGGAGAACAACTCTTGAATCACGATCAGAAAAATCCCCTATCAAAAACGAATCTTACTATAGAAAACCTCGCTCAAGCAGTTTTTATCGTGAATCGCCATGCAAAAACAGCAACTAACCCCAAATTTTTGTACAAATTAAAACAGGAAGCGTTAAAAAAACTTATCCAAGAAGGCAAGGCAAAAAAAGTAGGCCTCCACTTTTCACAAAACCCAAGAAATAGCCAACAGCAATCTGATGTACTTGTTGAATGTGGTAGTTACACCTTCCATATCCCTCCAATTAAATCCGATTTTCACATGCTTCCTCATTTAGGTAAACTTGATGGACGTGTTAGAAATCCAAAAGCAACACTTTCATTAAGTTATGCTAAGTCCTTATTACAAACCTATACAGGCATTTCTGAAATGGAAAAACAATCATCTATTTCGAATAGGAATACCCGTTCATACCAAAAACCGATATTTAAAAAACTAGGAGAAAGATATTCTTAATTAGAAAAGGTGACCTGCTGCCAGCTGGTCACCTTTGTTATGTAAGACAAAAAAACAAGCCTCTATGCAGAATTCTTAGTTCCTTAACAACTTCTTGAGCGTTTTGTGAACATTATCACAAATCAATAGACTGAAAAAAATACTGGAATTACAATATATTCATAAATAACTTTTCAAAATTACATTGTATAAATTTATAAAAGAGGTGCTTTTACTATGAAAGGAACTGCCATTCTTTTTCAGGAGCAAAATATTACATTTATTGAAGATGTTGAACATTCCGTATTCGAAGAAATTAAGCAGCAATGTGGTTGTGACCATTGCAGTTGCAGACTTAATGAAAAGATTGTCGAATTGGGCTCCGTGTCACCTGTATTCTGGCACGAAGATGAAATCGATTGGGAATACGGTTATTAATAGTTAGTACTCCTACTTTGATATATTATTCCCTTCCCCCAAAAAAGCGGTCTGAGAAAATTCTCAGGCCGTTTTTTAACTATTGAAAACATGGTTGGTTACAAATTATCAAAAATCGTGTTATTCTAAACGAAGATGATTCGTTAACTGGAAGGAATGGACATATCTTGGAACATTTAGTGAATAAACGTGTAAAAAATATCGAAATATCCGGTATTAGAAAATTCTTCAATATGGTCTCTCATATAGATGACCTTATCTCATTTACCATAGGACAACCTGATTTCCCTACACCAGAGCATGTCAAACTAGCTGGTATTGAAGCAATTCAAGAGGATTTTACATCCTATACACATAATGCAGGAACGATTGAACTTCGGAAGGCTGCCTGTGATTTTGTTGAGAAGAAATACGGTTTAAACTATCAAGCTGATTCCGAAGTTATTGTAACTATGGGGGCTAGCGAGGCGATTGATATCGCTTTTCGAACGATATTAGCGGAAGGAACAGAGGTTATTTTACCTGGTCCAATCTATCCTGGGTATGAACCAATTATTCGCATGATGGGTGCTGTGCCTGTACACGTTGATTTAAGAGAAAATCAATTTCGGTTTACTTTAGAAACCATTAAGCCATTTATTACTGATAACACACGCTGTATTGTGCTTCCTTATCCGTCCAACCCAACTGGGGTCAGCCTGTTAGAGAATGAGCTTAAAGACATTGCCCTTTTCCTAAAAGAAAAAGATATTTTTGTGCTTGCAGATGAAATATATAGTGAGCTTACTTATGATCAAGAACATACTTCTATTGCACAATTTCTTAAAGACAAAACCATAGTGATTAATGGTTTATCGAAATCACATTCCATGACTGGTTGGAGAATAGGCTTCTTATTTGCCCCAGAAAACATCACAAAGCATATATTGAAAGTTCACCAATATAATGTCTCATGTGCAAATTCTATTGCACAGAGAGCAGCGTTAGAGGCTTTAACTGTAGGGATCAATGATGCATCTGTTATGAAAGAAGAATATGTATTAAGAAGAGATTATGTGTTTGAGCGGTTAACATCTATGGGCCTCGAAACAGTTAAGCCGGATGGTGCCTTTTATTTCTTCGTAAAAATACCAAACGCAATCCCTTTAAATAGCTTTGATTTCGCCATTAAATTAGTAAATGAAACAAAGGTAGCAGTCGTGCCAGGCAGTGCTTTTTCAGAATACGGAGAAGGATATTTCCGGCTTTCTTTCGCTTGTTCCATGGAGACCTTAAAGCAAGGACTCGACAGAATAGAACATTTTATCCTAAACTCTAAATAACAATAAGCCCCCTCATTATCTTAGAGGGGGCTTTGTTGGATATGAACTATTAACCTTTATAAGCGCCGTTATTCTTCGGTGCCTTTTCTTTCTTTGCTTTATCTTTATGGATTTTATTAGTCGCAGCAGCACCCATTTCATGAGCAAATTCTTCATTTAACACCGCGGAATCAAAACCCTTTTTATTCTTTTGTTTCGCGTCATTCTTTTTTGTTCTCTTGGCCATGTTTTTCCCTCCTGTCTTAAGGTTACATTATAGTTTCTTGAAGACAGAAGAAATTTATGCTTGGGAGATTTTTGCCGGGATAATTAATGCTTCCAATATTTATAAAGAGCTTGAGTCCCGCTATTTTCTTCTCCATTGAGAGCTAATTGCTCATATAAAGATTTTGCTAAAGCGAGTCCGGGAACTGGCATATCCATGCGTTCAGCTTCATCTAATGCAATTTTCATATCCTTGATGAAATGTTTTATGTAAAAACCAGGTTCAAAATTCCCCTTTAACATTCTTGGAGCAAGATTGCTTAAAGACCAGCTGCCTGCTGCCCCAGTTGTAATGCTTTTTAATACAGTTTCAGGATCAAGTCCCGCCTTTTCTGCATAAATAATTGCTTCGCAGACACCTATCATATTAGAAGCAATCGCAATTTGATTGCACATTTTTGTATGCTGCCCTGCCCCCGGATTCCCTTGATAAACTATATTAGTACCCAAGTGTTGCAAAAGCGGATACACTGCTTCAAATACATCCTTTTCACCGCCAACCATAATGGATAGCTTGGCCTCTTTCGCTCCAACATCTCCTCCAGAAACAGGAGCATCGATAGTGTGTATCCCTCTTCTCTTGGCCTCTTCATTTATTTTTACTGCTAGAGACGGAGCTGAAGTAGTCATATCAATCATAACACTACCTTCCTGCGCATTAGGAAGTAGGCCATTTTCGCCAAAATACACCTCTTCAACATCAACCGGATAACCCACAATGGTGAAAACAACATTTGCCTTTTCAGCGACTTCTTTAGGTGTTTCGACCCATTCTGCACCTTTTTCTACTAACTCCATTGCTTTTTCCTTGGTTCTGGAGTAAACAACTAAGGAGTAACCTGCATTTAATAAATGTCCTGCCATACTTTTCCCCATTACACCAATACCTATAAAACCTATTATTGTATTTCTTGGTTTGTACAACAATTTCATCTTTCCTCTCCAATATAGGATATCCTCTATTGTAGCATTACCGTTTTTGTTGTAGGTAATGAAAAAGACCGGAACGTCCAGTCGTCCGGTCTCAGTGCTCCATCTCCAAATTTATGCACATTTAAATGATATCCTAACAATGTAAAAAATAAACCGTTATAATTCTGATGAAAAATTGGTTAAAAACGTACGTCCAAATACTTCTTTATCATTAAATACTTCTATAGATACTGCTTGATCCTGTTCAATCATATTTTTCAGCTCATTAATATGTAAATCCTGTTTTAATGGAATTGGTTCCATAAAGATATACTTCTCATCCTTACCATTTACTTCTAAATATTCCCCATTCACTACCTGTTCCTCGCCATAAATAATTTCCCGTTTCCCAATGGCTTCCGCCAACTGATCATCGTGAATAGTCACCTTTACTTTATACATTGGGTGACCCTCTAAGATTTCATCATTAATTCGAAAGCGAAATTGCAGCTCATTATTTTTCGTTAATAATGCATCTGCATAGCGATTCACAATTAACTCATTAGACAACAAAATTCCACAACCACTTAAAACTGAAGTGCAAAACAAACTTAAACATAAAGCAATACCGATTGGAATTTTTCTGCGCATTCATAACACTCCCTTTGTTATTACAATAGCCCAAATCTATCGGTAATAAACGTAAAGAAAGGTTAATACAGGAAAAAATTCACCTAATTAAATAGCCTTTACCATTCCCCCATCAACGAGAAAAGCACTACCTGTCATATAAGAATTTGCATCAGAAAGTAAAAACGTTGCAACATTGGCAAATTCCTCAGGTGTGCCGTATCTTTTTAACGGAATACCTGCCTTTACTTGCTGTTCAACCGCTTCCCTCTCTATACCAAGTTTATCAGCATTTACTTGGTCTAAGTGCTTTACACGCTCTGTTGCTATTCTTCCTGGAGCTATCGTATTAATTAAGATATTATACGGAGCTAACTCTGAAGCTAATGTTTTTGATAGGCCCACGATTCCTGTGCGGAATGTGTTTGAAAGAATTAAACCAGGTATAGGTTCTTTAATAGATGAGGAAGCGATATTTAAGATTCTTCCTCCCTCTTGCTTTAAGTATGGCAGTGCAGCCCGTATGATACGTACATAGGATAACAAATTCAGTTCAAAAGAAGTCTGCCAATCCTCATCTGTTAAATCTTCAAAAGCACCTGCTCGAGGACCACCTGCGTTATTGACAAGGAGCTGTAGACCTCCGAACGTGTCATTCACTGCAGAAACTAACTGGTGGATATCATTGAGGTTAGTAACATCTGCTCTTTGATAAGCAACCTTCCCCATCCCGATTTCTTGAAGTTCATTGGCTTTTTGTCTTAATTTATCTTCTTCTCGACCCGAGATCATGACATTAACGCCTTCTTTTACAAGGCGTTCTGCAATGGCAAACCCAAGCCCTTGACTGGAAGCAACAACCAATGCATTTTTTCCTGCTAAATTTAATTCCATATGTAATTACGCCTCCTTTTCATTTCTAGCTCTAGTATACAGGATAATTTCCAAAAGGTAGTGGTAAATACTTCATAAAAAGAGGCGGATAGTTTATCCACCTCAATAATTTTTACCCTATTAATTTAGAATGTGTGGCCAAGGTCCTTTGCACGAGCAATCGCATTTTCTTTAATTTCTTGCGCTTTATTTGGCATTGCATTATGACCTTCTACGAAGAGGCCTTCAACCTCATTGATACCAAAGAAACTCATCATAATAGTGATATACCGGTGACCCATTTCCATCTGTGCTGCTGGCCCCTCAGAATAAACTCCTCCGCGAGCTTGAATGTGTAGAGCCTTTTTACCAGATAAAAGTCCAATAGGACCTTGCTCTGTATATTTAAAGGTTTTACCAGCAACGGCAACAGAATCTAGATATGCTTTCATTACTGGTGGGAAAGAGAAATTCCATAATGGTGTAACGAAAACATATTTATCAGCAGCGATAAATTGGTCGCTTAATTCATTTAGACGACTGACTTTTGCTTTCTCTTCCGCTGAAAGCTCGTCAAAGGCTTGTCCAGAACGAAGTTTTCCCCAACCACTAAATACATCTGCATCGATATGTGGAATATTTTCACTATATAAATCCACGTGAACGACCTCGTCATTCGGGTTATTTTCTTTGTAACTATCAATGAATGCTTTCCCAACTGCCATACTATACGATTGTGATTCATCATGTGGATGTGCAGTAATATATAAAACTTGTGCCATTTTAATCACCTTTCTCATTGTGTAATTTCTAGTATAGTTTGAATCAAAATCTTAAAAAATACTCAACCGTAAGTACTTTAATTTAAGATATCTTTAATTCAGAGTAATTTTACATAAGAAATGAACCACATTCAAATAATCTGCTCCAAAAAATAAGGCTCTGTTAAACTTGCCTGTTGATTTCCGCTCCAGACGCGAGCGGTTCGTGGGTGTTTCGGCGAGCCTCCTTGATGCAAGCGTCTGCGGGGTCTCCCCTGAACCATAATCCCACAGGAGTCTTCGCGTCTTCCGCTCCAATCAACAGGGTGTAAAAATTAACATTGTTCTTTAACACATTCAAAAATAAAAAAGGATCTGCCCTAAGACAAATCCAACCAAAGTAATTTACTTATTCGTTTGTGTTTAGTGAGTAAGGATTTTGACCAATATTCACTCTCATTTCATCAGTCATCTGGAAAGGTTCATTAACTACCGCCTCTGCTTGGCCAAGGTGTGAACTTCCATCATAATGTACAGGCTTTTGTTCCAATTTCCCTTTCACCTCCACTGATTTTTTACAGGTATCATATGTATATTTCTACCTATCCTCTAACCTTATACACCATTTCTTAATACCCACTAACCGAAGGTGAATAAAATATAAGAACAGGTCTTTATAACTATAATTATACTCCATTTGTCACATAAAAAACATATAATTTTTTGAAAATATCCATATTTTTTACTATTAAAATGTAAAAAAGAGACTGACTATGTAAGTCAGCCTCTTTAAACTATCTTATTTTACTTAATAGCAGCATTAACTGCTTCAATAACTTGGTCAGTTGTTTGCATATTAAGAACTTCTTGTGCCAATTTCTCCATGTCTGACTTCTTTAAGTTTCTGATTAAAGAACGAGCCTTTAGAATAGAAGTTGCACTCATAGAGAACTCATCAAGTCCTAATCCTAACAGAACAGGAATTGCTGTTTCATCTCCAGCCATCTCTCCGCACATACCTGCCCATTTGCCTTCAGCATGTGCAGCATCAATAACCATTTTCACCAATCTTAGAATAGATGGGCTATATGGCTGATAAAGGTAAGACACACGTTGATTCATACGATCTGCAGCCATTGTATACTGAATCAAATCGTTTGTACCAATGCTAAAGAAATCAACTTCTTTAGCAAATTGATCTGCTAAAACTGCTGTAGATGGAATCTCTACCATAATTCCCAATTCAATATGGTCAGCTACAGTTTGATTTTCAGCAAGGAGCTTTTGCTTCTCTTCTTCAAGGATAGCTTTAGCTGCTCTGAATTCATCTAACGTTGCAATCATAGGGAACATGATTTTTAAGTTACCATAGCTACTAGCACGCAATAAAGCGCGGAGTTGAGTACGGAAAATATCCTGTTCCTCAAGACATAAACGGATTGCACGGAAACCAAGGAATGGATTTAATTCCTTTGGTAGCTCAAGATATGGAAGTTCTTTATCTCCACCAATATCAAGAGTACGTACAACAACAGGTTTTCCACCCATTCCTTCAAGGACAGCCTTATATGCTTCAAATTGCTCTTCCTCTGTTGGAAGCTGGTCTCTTCCCATATAAAGAAACTCAGTTCTGTAAAGGCCTACACCTTCGCCACCATTTTCAACTACTCCCTTTAGATCATTTGGAGTTCCAATGTTGGCAGCTAATTCTACGTGGTGATCGTCAGCAGAAACGGTAGGTTCGTTAACAAGCTTCGCCCATTCTGCTTTTTGTACTTCATATTCCTCGTAAACCTTACGATATTGCTCAACAAGTTCTGGTGTTGGGTTAATATGAACCTCACCTTTTAGTCCGTCAACAATTACTAGGTCACCATTGTTAATTCCCTCTGTAGCAGTCTTTGTACCGACAACGGCAGGGATTTCCATTGAACGAGCCATAATAGCTGAATGAGAGGTACGTCCGCCAATATTAGTTGTAAAACCTTTTACAAATTGTCTATTCAATTGAGCTGTATCTGAAGGGGTTAAGTCTTCAGCTACAATGATTACTTCTTCAGCAATCATGCTTGGATTGACAACTTGTACACCTAATAAATGCGAAAGCACACGCTTAGTCACATCACGAATATCTGCTGCACGTTCTTTCATATATTCATTATCCATTTGTTCAAACATCATAATGAACATATCAGCTGTTTCTTTTAAGGCTACTTCAGCATTTACATTCTCAGACTTAATTTTATCTTCAATTGGTGAATTTAACTCTGGGTCACTTAATACAAGAAGATGCGCTTCAAAAATGGCAGCTTTATCTGCACCAAGATCGACCTTGGCACGGTCACGAATAGCTTCTAGTTCACTTTTCGATTGTGCCATTGCCTGGCGGAAACGTTCAACCTCTGCAGTAGAATCATCAACTGTCACTTTTTCAAAAGATAAATCTGGCTCAACAAGACGGTATGCCTTTGCAATAGCAATACCGTTTGATGCAGCAATCCCATGTAAAAACGTCATTATTCTGCCAAACCTTCTTTTTTCAATGTTTCTGCCAAGCTATTTAGAGCATCATCCGCATCGTTACCTTCTGCAGAGATCACAATATCAGCTCCTTGGCCAACACCTAAAGACATAACACCCATGATAGATTTTAAGTTAACTTTTTTACCTTTATATTCTAATGTGATTTCAGAATCAAATCTGCTAGCTGTTTGCACTAATAAAGTTGCTGGTCTTGCGTGTATTCCTGTTTCTGCGATTACTTTAAATTGCTTTTCTGCCATGCTAAATCAAACTCCTTTAAATTAAATAAATTTAATCTGACTTAATAAAAATAAACATTTCTTCTTGTTTAGTCAACTAAATCTGTAAAAGACTAAAGAATTAAAATCAATCCTTTTCCGCTTAATTTTTCCAAACTTGTAAGCATTCATGTATTGATTTTAGACCTAGTCATAAATGTTTTCTTGTATACAAGTGCTAGAATAGCATTTTAATCATTTGTTAACAACTGAAAAACTCAAAAATCAATATTGTTCACAAATCTGTCAAAAACCGCCAAAAACATTCAGTAACATTACATAAAAGAAGTTGATCCACTTATCTTGAATCAACCTCTTTTTGAAAAGGCAATGTTAAACTTGCCTGTTGATTTCCGCTCCAGGCGCGAGCGGTTTGTGGGTGTTTCGGCGAAACACGCCTGCGGGGTCTCCCCAGAACCATACTCCCACAGGAGTCTTCGCGCCTTCAGCTCCAATCAACAGAAGGTAAAAATCACCACTGTTCTTTAACAGAGCCTATGAAAAAACTATTATTTAAATGCTATAGCGGCGTTCACTGCCTTTTTCCAACCTTCGTATAGGCTATTACGTTTTTCATCTGTCATTTTGGGATTGAATTGTCTTTCTATTGCCCATTGTTTGGCTATTTCCTCTTGATCTTTCCAAAAACCAACTGCAAGCCCCGCTAAGTATGCTGCTCCAAGTGCGGTAGTTTCATTGATAATAGGTCTCTCCACCGGAACGTTTAAGATATCACCTTGGAAAGACATTAAAAAGTTATTTTTCACAGCACCGCCATCAACACGGAGCGTCTTTAATTCAATACCTGAATCCGCTTCCATTGCAGATAAAACATCTTTTGTTTGATAGGCTAAGGATTCAAGTGTGGCTCGGACAAAATGTTCTTTAGAAGTCCCACGAGTTAATCCAAACACGGCTCCACGAACATCACTATCCCAATAGGGAGTGCCCAGACCTACAAATGCTGGTACAACATATACACCTGCTGTGGAATCTACTTTTCCAGCATAGTCCTCGCTGTCCTTAGCATTTTTTAATATTCTTAAACCATCACGTAGCCACTGAATGGCTGAGCCCGCAACAAAGATACTGCCCTCAAGCGCGTATTGAACTTTACCATTTAATCCCCATGCTATCGTTGTTAGTAATCCATGTTCGGACTGAACCGCTTTTTCTCCCGTATTCATTAACATGAAGCAGCCGGTTCCATAGGTGTTTTTAGCCATCCCTTTTTCAAAACATGCCTGCCCGAAGAGTGCTGCCTGTTGATCACCAGCAACCCCAGCAATAGGGATTTCTTTTCCAAAGAAATGATAATCCACTGTATTAGCATACACTTCGGAAGATGGGCGGACCTCAGGCAGCATGGTTTTAGGTACACCTAAAATAGCTAATAGTTCATCATCCCATTCTAGTTCAAAAATATTGAACATAAGGGTACGGGAAGCATTTGAATAATCCGTAACATGCGCTCGTCCTCCGGAAAGTTTCCAGATTAACCAAGTATCAATCGTACCAAATAGTAATTTTCCATCATTCGCTTTTTCGCTGGCATTCTTAACATTGTCAAGAATCCATTTTACCTTTGTACCTGAAAAATAGGCGTCAATTAGCAAACCAGTCTTTTCACGGAACAATTGATCGTAGCCTTTTCCTTTAAGTTCCTCACAAATTTCACTGGTCTGCCTTGACTGCCAAACAATCGCATTATAAATCGGTTCACCTGTTTCTTTATCCCAAACAACCGTGGTTTCCCGCTGGTTGGTAATCCCGATTCCAGCAATTTGATCTGCTTTTATTCCTGATTCAGATAATACTCCTGCAATAACCGAGAGGATAGAGCCCCAAATCTCATTAGGACTATGTTCCACCCATCCTGGTTGTGGAAAATACTGAGTAAATTCCTTTTGTGCTGTATGGACAATTTCTCCACTTTTATTAAAAAGTATGGCTCTAGAGCTTGTTGTTCCTTGGTCTAATGCCAAAATATATTGTTCCATTCCAACCCCTCCCCATGCTTTTTAATTGCTTAATGTTTTAACTTATTATGAATATCTTTCATTTGCTGCTTTAACTGATGGATTTCTTTCTTAAAAAAAGTTTGGTCTTTAACAGATGATTGTATTTCGCCATAACGTACTTTTTCGTACGTGGTCATAATCTCATTTCCTCCTACCAATCCAATTCTCTTCCACCACTCTTCAAGCGATTCAGACGAAAGACGGCCTAATTTTAATTTATGAGCGTATTTCTCTAGATTGTATATTTCTTTTCTAATAAATTCCTCTGGAGGTCTTCCTCTTCTTGGTACCCTTCTACTCAGGTTTGTGTTAAATAAAGTCTCAAATACCTCTACCCGTGGGTTCGAATGACTTTCTATTGCCTGGAGCTTTAGTCTTCTTTTATATATTAAATAAGCAATAAACAATACTACTCCGGCAAATAGCAAAACATATAAGATCTCTTCTGTAAAACCATAGGATTGATCTTTATATTTACCAGCTTCTAATTCCATATCGCTGCTAAGAAGTTCTGGAATATGTTCTTTGTGCCCAAAAAGACTGATTAAGAATTCAATAGCAAGCAAGAGTGGTTTAGCAATCAAATTACTAAAAAGAATGACCATTACATGTAAAATGCTAAAAAAAGCAATTTGGATATATTTTAGTGAAAAGGTTAGTACAAAACCTAAAATGGAGAATACGGCAAAGATTCTTAAAAAATATAGAGCAAATTTAGATTTATCTGTTTGAATTGAATACCATTTGCTATAATAGCTACCTAATACAACTAGGATTATTTGAGATATAAGCAGATATACCACTACGTCTTGAAATGGATAGCGACTCACCGCAGAATAGATGATGGCAACTAAACCCACCATAAAGGATAACAAAAGTACAACTGTTTCAGAACCTAAAAACACGTCATCATATAATGTAATTCCCCGCCAAAATATAAACAAACCAATAATTAATCCTAGAAAAAGAGAGTGGTCCACTTGGTGATAAATAAACAACAATAACGGAAAAATGGTTGCAATATAGATCCACTTTCCCTTTTCCCGTAACTTAACAAGAAGGATAGAAAAAAGTATCATACCACTTACAGAAGTAAGGAATAATAAGGTAATGGGTGGAAGTTCCTTTTTATTAATAAAGAATAAAAAAACAAATAGAAATCCTACATTACACTCCAATACAAATCGATAGGTTATGGAAGCGACACGTTTCATCATAGGCGTACCCTTCTATCATTTTGAATATCTAATTCGCACAAAATACCATGTTCTTGTTCAATTGAGAGCTCAAGCAACTTTGCTCCCCTTTGCCCTATTTTCGAGAGCATTCGATTTGCTTCTTCCGTCCTGATACCGGTATGGATAAAAAATGGTTGTGGTGCTAGATGCCTATTATAAAATGAAAGCATATATTCATAGGGGATGCTCGTATTTTGAATACTAATAGAAGCAAGTGTTTCTAATACCTTTTGCAATTGTTCTTTACCATCTCCTTTTGGAAGAAAGATAAATGGAGTACTTCCTGCTGTGCGTGCATTAATACATAATGAATATGGAATCTGTTTGTTAAAGGCATAATAAGCAATCTCAGTTATTCCACTGATTAACTTCTCGATGTCACCTGTAATGGAATGACCATTTGATACATTTAATGCAATGGCCCACCCTTTTTCAGAAATCTTCTCAAAGACTTTTGTTTGCAGTGTTTGCTTTTTTGCACTCGCTTTCCAATGTATTCGATTAAAGCTGTCTGAAGGTACGTAATCCCTTGTACCAAGTGGGCCAAGACGATCTTCAAAAACTGAATACGGCACTGCGTTTACACCTTGAAGAATAGATAATTTCTCCATTAAACCTTTTACAGGAATAGGCTGAGGATAGACCACCGCTTGCTGTCTAAGAAAAACTTTTGACTCCAAAATAATCTCACCAAAACCTAAAAGACTAGGTACGTGAAATTCAAGTTTTCGAATTTTAGCAATCCCCCTTCTACTCGCTTCAAAAGGAATGACTACCTGCTTTGTTTGGTTTGTAAAAATAGTAAAAGGCAGTGAAATATCATACATAGAGAGACTTGTTTCAATTCGTTCGCCCTTTGGAACAACAAAGGAATCAAAGTAAATTCTCAGTTCGCCTTTTAAGATAGGAAGTCCTTCATTCCTAAAAACAAATGACCAATGTCCTTTATCTTCGACAAAAAAATGGTTTTTTTCATAAATATTATCTAATCGAAGCTCTTCACCTGCTTTTTTTAGATAATAATGGTTTGCGACCACAATGACTAGAAAGAAGATTGCCAAGAAAAGGACTAATTTTGAATCCATATACAAACTCACAAAGATAAGGAGGATAGCAAACACACTAATACCCGGAATCTTTCGATCTTCTACCGAATATTTGCTCCAAGTCATTCATTTGTCCCCACTTCTACTGGGACAGGTACCGAGTGCATGATTTCTTCAATAATCGATTCTGGCGTTTTTGTAAGTGAACTTTCAATTGATAAAAAGATTCGATGCCCTAAGACATAGGGTGCTACCGCCTTTACATCATCAGGAGTAACATATGTACGACCGCTTAAAAGCGCCTTTCCTTGCGATGCCTTCATCAATGCTAAAGTTCCTCGCGGACTTACGCCTAATTCAATACTATTGTGTTCTCTTGTTTTTCTGACAACAGATAACAGATAATCTTCCATCTCATCTGACAGGTGAATATCGTTGATGGCAGACTTTAATTGCTCTATTTCTTGTATTGTAAAGACTTGAGCAATGGTACTCATTTTTTTATCCCCACGATGAATTTGGATGATTCTCTTTTCATCTTCATAAACCGGGTAATCGACATTAATTTTTATAAAAAATCTGTCCATCTGTGCAACTGGCAATGAAAAAGTTCCTTGTTGCGATTCAACAGGGTTTTGTGTGGCTATTACCATAAAAGGTTCCTTTAACTGTACAGTTTCTCCGTCAATGGTTACTTGTCTTTCTTCCATTACTTCTAATAAGCTTGACTGTGTTCTCGGAGTGGCCCTGTTAATTTCATCAGCTAACACGATGTTTGCCATAATTGGGCCTGGTCTTAACTCAAACTCTTGTCGCTTTGGATTAAAAAATTGTATTCCTGTTACATCACTCGGGAGTACATCTGGAGTAAATTGAATGCGCGAAAATTCTCCTCCAATTGCAGTTGCAAAGCTTTTGGCAAGCATAGTTTTCCCCGTCCCAGGTACACTTTCAAGTAAGATATGACCATTAAACAACAAAGAAATGGCCATTAACTCAATTTCTGTATCTTTCCCTACCATCACTTTACTTATTTCCTGCTTTAATTCCGTTAATTTCTCTGTAAAGAACACTCTCTCATCCCCTTTGACGCCTAAAAAATTTTATCATCTTATTCATTTTATCAAATTTTAAAATTTTTCCAAATATAAACAAAACCGCTTGGTTAAAGCGGCTTGTCTCGTTAGCTTCTTGGTTCCTTTAGATATTGATAGAGGACATCTCCACCTCGTTGTCCGATTCCACGAAAATGTTTGAAATCCTCTCTTTTCACTAAAACTTGACGGAATGCCATAAAATCTTCATTTTTCACGTAATACTCCGATAGCTCACCCGTCATTAATCGATTTAATATGTCAGTCACGAATTCTTCCTTCATTTAAAAAACACCACCTTTTCCTAAATTATTTTACCGTATACACCTTTCAAAAAGTCAAATTCCACTTTCTCTTATTCTACTTTTGGTAGCGTTTTCTATTCTTTTTACTATTTTCTTCACATATATTTAAATAATCAGTAAGAATTAACCAAATTGTCAAATAAAAGGCTTTACGAATTCCGAAAAGTAGTGCAAACTGGTATTTAACTGGTTTTATTATAGTTTTGTAGTAAAGGAGAGAGACTAAATGAAAAAAGCAGAAGTTGGGAATATCATAGAATTCCGTGGTGGCTTGCAAGGGATCGTTGAGAAGGTAAATGAAAATTCTGTAATAGTCGACCTAACATATATGGATAATTATCGTGATTTAGAATTAGATCAACGTACAGTTGTCAACCATAAAAACTATAAGGTTGTAAAAGAAAGCGCTTATTAATGGTAATAATTCGTAAGAAAAGGCAGTTTTATACTGCCTTTTCTTTTTTTGCCCCTCAACTCTATTCTTTTCCCTTCCCTGCTTCACTCGCTAAATTTTTAAATGACTTTACTTTCCCATGAGGATTTTGATCCTGCTTTCTAACTGTCCATTCACGTTCTTGTTCGCTCTTTGATTTACTCATACCTTTCACTCCTTTCTATGTTATTTTTTCTTTTTTTTAATTTCTTATCAGTCATTTTTGTGAATTGATGGATGTAAACATTTCCTTTGAAATACATATTTGCTACAATAATTTTTATTGATTCTTAAAGGAGATGCCAAAAATGAAAATACACAACCTAGACATACGACTGATTGTCGGGTTCATCATTGCCCACATCCTTATCAACTTTTCATTTCATGATAAAACCATTTTTTGGTATATATTTTCCGGTTCGTTACTCATATTAATTGCCTTCTCTACTCTTCAAGGTGATGTTGACGATGAAATCCCATTTATCCAGTATTTCTTTCTTGGGGCAATAAGCGGATTCTTACTCTATTTTGTTTTCTGGCTAGGCATTCATGCGATGGAGTGGCTCCATCTTCCATTTGAAAGCAGCTTAAAAAAATTGTACAAGTGGTATGCACCTTCGTTATTTTGGCAGTATATTGCCTTAGTATTGGTTGCAGCACCGGGAGAGGAACTTTTCTGGCGGGGATTTATACAAAAGAAATTAATGAAGTATTTTAATCCAGTGTTCAGTGTTTTATTGGCAGCCGTACTTTACGCTTCTGTACACATTTATTCAGGCTCGTTTCTATTAGTATTGGCTGCGTTTATATCAGGACTCGCATGGGGGCTTTTATATTATTGGAAGAAAAGCATGCCACTTGTTATTGTTTCACACCTCATCTTTGATTTTATGATTTTTATTGTATTACCGCTTGGATAAAACGTAGATATTAATCAAGAGGCTGACTTCGAAGTCAGCCTCTTTAACTTTTCTCATAGGGTGTAAATGGTTTCATCCAAAGTAAAATAAAGAAAGTCAAACAAATATAACCAAACAAAGGATATAAATAGGATAAAAGGGTACCATAGTTCACCAAACTTATTAGGTAGGAAACAACAAAAATGGACGTAACTGATATTATGGTTGGGATAGCCATATATTGTTTCAACTGACGGTCAAGCCCGAATACATTACCAATGACAGATGTGAAAATCTCACCGTATATCACTATGACAAACACCCCGTGGAGAAAAGGCGCCAAATTTTTCATAATAATGGCCATTGGAATTTCATATTGTTCAAGGTTTGGGAGCATAATTAAGGTTGAATGACTTGCAATTAAGATGAGAGTTAACGCTAATCCCCCGAGAATCCCCCCCCATTTAATCGTCCAATCGTCTTTAATTTCCGATGCAATTGGGACAAGAACTGCCTGTGCTAAGCCAAGGTTTAATGCGGTGTAAGAAAATGGAGCGATGACACTTTTCCAGCCATCATCCGCATGTGGTATATAGAGTAATTGCCCCAAAAAATTAGGCATCTGAATAGAAAAAAACATCAATATTAGACTAAAACAGATCATTAGTGGTACCACAAAGCCATTAACAGCAAAAAGTCCCTTTGTACCTATTAACATTACAATGATCGATAATGCAATCGTGAGAAAAACACCGAAGTTTTTAGAAAGGCCAAGTTGCTCATCAAAAACGGCACCTGCACCTGCAAGCATTACTGCGCTAACTCCTAAAAGCATAAAGAGCATGAATATGTTGATCACCCTGCCCGGCCATTTACCAAACAGGTATTCATTAAACTCCTGATAAGATTTAGCATTAATTTGGGCAGCAATTCTCATAAGCTTAGACCCTAATGCAATAAAGAGATATCCGCTCATTAATATACTAATTAAGCCAAAGAATCCAAACCGTGAAAAAAACTCCACAATTTCTTTTCCTGTGGCGAATCCTGCCCCTATTACAGTTCCTACATAGACTGCCGCAATTTGAAAGGCTGCTGTCCAATTCTTCTTCACATCATCTCCCCCTTAACACCAATATATGAATAAAGGGACAAACAAAGACGAGCTTTTTTCCGAATTGGTAACCATTTCTATAAACAAATCACTTGAAAGTCAAAATAGGTCAGAGTATACTATGGTCATAAAGTCAAAGATAGTCAAAGTCAAACTTTGATTTTAATAAATTTCATTCCTTTAAGGAGGTTATTTGCTTATGCTTTGTCAAAAATGTAATGCAAACCATGCAAATGTACAGTTAAATATGAATATCAATGGCCAACGTAAGGAAATAAAACTCTGTCACGAATGCTATGTAAAAGAAAAGAATGCATTAGGGGCTAATTTTAGTTCACCTATGAACTCATTCTCAAGCTTCCCTTTTGAAAATCTATTTATGCATAATCACTCTGCACAAGATCAAAATGACGCAGAATCATACACTACACATCAAAAAGCATCAAATGGTGGATTTATTGATCAATTTGGACGCAATTTAAACACTATGGCCAAAGCCGGTTTGATCGACCCCGTCATTGGACGTGATGAAGAAGTCAAACGTGTCATTGAAATTTTAAACAGAAGAAACAAAAATAATCCCGTGTTAATTGGTGAACCTGGTGTCGGGAAGACTGCCATCGCAGAAGGCCTCGCCTTAAAAATTACTGAAGGGGACGTACCAAGTAAATTACGGAACAAAGAAGTTTATTTATTAGATGTTGCCTCATTAGTTTCAAATACAGGAATTCGTGGACAATTCGAGGAACGAACGAAGAAACTGATTTCTGAATTACAGGAACGTAAAAATATTATTCTCTTTATCGATGAAATTCATCTTTTAGTGGGTGCCGGTTCTGCTGAAGGCTCAATGGATGCAGGAAATATTTTGAAACCTGCTCTAGCACGAGGTGAATTACAGGTAGTTGGCGCAACAACGTTAAAGGAATATCGTCAAATTGAAAAGGATTCCGCATTAGAACGACGCTTCCAACCGGTGCATGTTCTTGAACCAACGCCGGAGGCAGCAGTTAACATCTTAAAAGGAATCCAAAAGAAGTACGAAGATTATCATGAAGTAACTTATTCTGATGAAGCGATTCAAGCATGTGTCCAATTGTCACACCGCTATATTCAAGATCGTTTCTTACCAGATAAGGCGATCGATTTACTTGACGAAGCTGGCTCAAAATTAAACTTAACTTCTGATTATAAGGGTACCGAACAAATTGAAGCACGATTAAAGGAAATTGCTTCTGCGAAAGAAGAAGCACTAAAAAAAGAACAATACGAAGTAGCTGCAAAACTACGTGATGAAGAAGTGCAGCTTGAACAATCATTAAATCAGGATACAAGCTCTGAAAGACTAATTGTTCAAGTTTCACATATTCAAGAAATTATTGAACAAAAAACAGGGATTCCTGTTGGTAAACTACAACAGGATGAACAGCTAAAGATGAAGGATTTAGAAACGAACCTAAACAATAAAGTCATTGGTCAAGAAAAGGCTGTAAAGAAGGTGGCAAAAGCGATTAGAAGAAGTCGTGCAGGCTTAAAGTCAAAAAATCGTCCAATTGGCTCCTTCCTATTCGTTGGTCCTACTGGTGTCGGGAAAACAGAACTTTCAAAAACACTTGCTGAAGATCTGTTCGGTACAAAAGATGCCATGATTCGTCTGGATATGAGTGAATACATGGAGAAACACAGTGTTTCAAAATTAATTGGTTCTCCTCCTGGTTATGTTGGCCATGATGAGGCAGGACAACTTACCGAAAAAGTACGCAGAAATCCTTATAGTATTATTTTGTTAGATGAAATTGAAAAGGCTCATCCTGATGTCCAACACATGTTCTTACAGATTCTTGAAGATGGGCGCCTTACAGACAGCCAAGGAAGAATTGTAAGCTTTAAGGATACAGTCATCATTATGACAAGTAATGCGGGAGTTGGTCATAAATCAATCCACGTTGGTTTTAGTACGAATGAAGCAGTTGAAGAGGCCAATATTCTTGACTCATTGGGCAGCTTCTTTAAACCAGAATTCCTAAACCGCTTTGATAGCATCATTGAATTCAACGCACTAGATAAAGAAAATATCTTATATATAGTTGATTTAATGATTAATGAATTAAAAGAAACCTTAGCCGAACAAAATATTGAATTAACTATTACAACGGAAGCAAAAGAGAAATTAGCTGAGCTTGGATATCATCCTGCTTTCGGTGCACGCCCACTCCGCAGAGTTATTCAAGAAAAACTCGAAGATACCATTGCTGATTTTATCCTGGAGCAACCTGATACCCATAAATTAACAGCGATTTTAGAAGATGGACAACTAAAAGTCGTTTCTCAAGCTGGTTTAGTCCAATAAATGAAAGAGGTTGACTCAGTCAACCTCTTCTTTACTATTATAGATTTTTATCGTCAACCGAATTCAACCAATTTTCAATCTCACCGATGACAGATTCTACACAGCCATTTTCAAAAGGAGAAATAAGGTTTGCTTCTTCCACTAGTTTAGTAAATGACATACTTCCTCCTAGTTTACAAAGCTTTACATAATCACTCCAAGCCTCTTCTTGATTTTCTCTTGAACGCTTCCAAAATTGGAAAGCACAAATTTGAGCAAGAGTATAATCAATATAATAAAAAGGTGAATTGTAAATATGGCTTTGACGCTGCCAGAAGCCGCCGTTTTCTAAGTATTCATTCCCATCATAATCCTTATGAGGCAAGTACTTCTTCTCAATTTCTCTCCATTGAAGGTTACGCTCCTGCGGTGTTGCTGTAGGATTTTCATATACCCAATGCTGGTATTCATCCACGGAGACTCCATATGGAAGGAAAAGTAGGGCCTCGCTCAAATGCGAGAACTTATACTTATCTGTATCCTCCTTGAAGAAAAGCTCCATCCAAGGCCATGTAAAGAATTCCATACTCATGGAATGAATTTCACATGCTTCATAGGTTGGCCAATAGTATTCTGGAATTTCGAAGTGACGGCTAGAGTATACTTGGAAAGCATGCCCAGCTTCGTGTGTTAATACATCGATATCACCAGATGTTCCATTGAAATTTGAAAAAATAAATGGAGCTTTATTGTTTTCAATAAATGTACAATAACCGCCAGCGGCTTTTCCTTTTTTAGCGACTAAATCCATAAGGTTATTGTCTTGCATAAAACGGAAAAACGATCCTGTTTCCTCTGAAAGTTCTTCATACATTTTTTGACCATTTTCAATGATCCATTCTGGACTGCCTTTTGGAACAGCATTTCCTGTCTTAAAAATAAAGCCCTCATCATAGTATTTTAATTGGTCTAAACCAATTCTCTCTTGCTGACGAGCTTTTAGTTTAGTAGCTATTGGAACAATAAAGTCCTTCACTTGCTGACGGAAATTCGCTACCATTTCTGCATTGTAGTCTGTTCTCATCATTCGATAATAACCTAGCTCTACAAAGTTTTTATAGCCAAGTGTCTGAGCAATCTCTGTTCTTACTTTTACTAGATCATCGAAAATTCGATCAAGCTCTGCTTGATGTTCAGCTAAGAAGCCAAATCTTGCTTCATTTGCTCGCTTTCTCATTTCTCTATCAGTTGATTCTGTAAATGGCTGCAATTGAGTTAATGTTCTCTCTTCACCTTCAAAGTCAATCTTTGCCGATGCTATTAGTTTTGTATATTCAGTGGACAAGCGATTTTCTTTTTGGAGTAATGGGACGATCTCAGGCTTAAATGTCTTCAACTGTCCTTCTGCAAGGGAAAATAACTGCTTGCCCCATTTTTCTTCTAGCTCTGAACGGAATGGTGATTCCACCAATGCTTGATAATACTTTGTAGCCAACCCCTCAATCTCAGGCTGAATTTCATCCATATAGTCTTGTTCCTGCTTGTAAAATTCATCGTTTGTATCAATAGAGTGCCGAATGTAACATAAATTGAACATGGTACCAAGGTCATTTCTAACTGCGTTAATTTCATGCATGACTCCACTTTGCTCTTCAACAGACGATGCGCTATTAAAGCGTTTAAGTAAAGTATCAAATTTGGCTGAAACTTCTTCTAAATTCGGACGTACATATGTATAGTTTTCAAAGCTCATTAAATATCCCCCTATCTTTATTTCTACCTTATAATTCTTCGACACTCTACCATCATATTCCTTTTACAAAAAAAATACGACCTTTTGGCCGTATTAAAATTTACCTGCAGGTATACCTAATTTTTTTAATAGTTCAATCGCTTCTGATTTTTCCGTATCAGTTAGACTCGACATAAGTTGATCAATTTGCTCTGCATGTTCAGGAAAAATATCTTGAATGAACGCTCTTCCCTCTTCCGTAATTTGAGCATAGGTTACTCTGCGATCCTTTGGACACGCAATTCTTTTTAACATCCCTTTTTGCTCAAGCTTGTCGACTACGTAAGTAATACTTCCGCTAGCTAGCAAAATTTTTCCACCAATTTGCTGCATTGGCTGGTCTCCTTTATGATAAAGAAGCTCTAATACTGCAAATTCAGTAGGGTTTAAACCGCTTGCTTGAATTACTTTATTTACATGTTCATTAATCGCTTTATATGCTCTTGAAAGGACAATAAATAACTTTAAAGACTTAGCTACTGAATCATTCTCCATAAAAACTCATCCTTTAGATTTGTTTTGAAAATTATCTCGATTTCAAAATTATTATAAAAAAATTTTATGATGATGTCAATTTCCATAATTAATTTAAAAACGAGACCCATCATAGGTCTCGTCTACTTTGTTTTTACAATAGTATCTTTTTGAATAATTCTTTGCTTGATCTCATTTATTATTTGATTTAATCGTTCGTCTCTGTCTTCTGGGGCGATCTTCTTTTGAAATACTGAATAAAGCGTAATATCCCTTAGCTTTAAGAAAAGTGGTAAATGTGTCTCCCAATTCTCAGGTACTGTATTAAACTCCTTATATCCTTCAATAAAATATGTAAGGAAATTGCTTGCAAAGTCTGTCTTTTCTTGTTCATCAGCATTTCGCAATCCATAAAAAATAGAATAATAAAGCGGGATGGCAATATCCGATGCAAACCAATGGTAGCTGCAATCGTCAAAATCAAACACATGTACCTCTTTACCGTCATAAAAGAAGTTACCAGAATGAATATCTGTATGGATTAGACCAAAGTTGTCTTTCGTTTGAGGAAGCCCCCATAGCTCTTTCATAAGGTCATTTGTATTCTTAATAATTTCTTGTTCATCTGGAAAATACGTTTCAACATCTATTAGTTCTTCCTCATGCCAAAAAGGACGTAATTTCATCCCTTTTTTCGGTTGATATTCCTTCGTTACAGCATGCATTTGACCCGTTACTCTACCCCATGCAGAAAACAATTCGTTATTGAATTGATCGGAGTTGACTTTTACAGGGTCCCCTTCTACCTTTGTATATAGACAAGCAAAAAAACTGGACTCATCCGCTGCCTCTAGAGTTTCTATTAATTGTCCCTTTTTGGAAGGAAATACTTTAGGACAATGAACACCATGTTCGTTCAGGTAGTTCATCCAATCCAGCTCAGCTTCTATGTCAGCCCTATTTCGATGGGAACTATGGGTGATTCTTAAAACCGCTGGATGATCATTACGAACTACTTCGAATACATAATTCTCAAAGTCTCCTAACTTTTTTACTATTGATTCTAATTCAAAATTCATTAAAAACTGATTGATTACTTCTTGAGTAAATAATACTTCAACAGACTTTTCCATAAATCCCCCTAATAAACCTATTCTCTCTTCATTATAATTTAATAATTTCGAATTTAGAAATAAATATTTCTTATTTTGTTCAATCGGTAGTAAGATATGGATAGCAATAAACTTGCATTTTAATAGAAGAAGGGATGTCAATGAGTCAACAAGCAGCGTTACCCGTAAAAAGTCCAAAAGCATCAGAGTCTACCATGTTTAAAATCCTCTTTATCATCGGGCTTTGTCATTTACTGAATGATGCCATCCAAGCTGTTGTTCCGGCTATGTTTCCGATTTTAGAAAAATCGATGGGATTAAGCTTTACGCAGCTAGGGATCATTGCTTTTTCATTAAACATGGTTTCCTCTGTCATGCAGCCAGTAGTTGGATTTTTAACTGACAAAAAGCCTATGCCGTATGCTCTTCCAATTGGACTAAGCTTCACTTTACTTGGAGTACTTGCTCTTGGATTTGCTTCGAACTTTGCTTGGATTGTTTTATCCGTAGTATTTATTGGTCTAGGTTCAGCGGTGTTTCATCCTGAAGGGTCCAGAGTTGCCTATATGGCAGCTGGAAATCGCCGTGGACTTGCTCAATCGATTTATCAAGTCGGAGGAAATACAGGGCAGGCATTGGCTCCAGTAATTACGGCGCTCATTTTAGTACCTCTTGGACAAATTGGTGCGTCTTGGTTTACGATTGTCGCTGCTCTTGCTGTGATTTTATTACTTTATATTGCAGGTTGGTATAATCAAATGCTGAGTCATTCACCCAAACCGGCAAAAGCAAAAAATACCAGCGTGGACAAAAAAGTCGGTTTGTCCAAAGAAGTAAAACGTACAATTGTTTTTATCTTATTACTAATCTTTGCTAGAACGTGGTACACCTCCGGAATGACCAATTTCTATACCTTTTATGCTATCAAAGAATACGGATTCTCAATTAAACAATCACAGCTCTTCTTATTTGCTTTTCTTGTCTCTGGTGCAATTGGCACCTTCTTTGGAGGTCCACTTGCCGACCGTTTTGGAAAAAAACAGATTATCGCCTTTTCCATGCTAGCGACCATTCCTTTTTCCATTCTGATTCCTTATGTATCGCCAACGATGGCATTTATCTTTTTAATTATTACCGGGTTTATTCTCATGACTAGTTTTTCTGTTACAGTCGTATATGCACAAGAATTAGTCCCCGGGAAAATTGGTACAATGTCTGGATTAACAGTAGGTCTCGCATTTGGTATGGGGGCAATTGGATCAGTGGGATTAGGATATATTGCTGACTGGATTGGTTTACAGTCGATGATTACCTGGCTTGGGGTACTACCCCTACTCGGATTAATCGCCTTTTTACTTCCTTCTGATCAAAAGGTATGGGAGTGGAATGAACAAAACAAAGGATAGACTTTTGCCTATCCTTATTTTATTTCTTGTATTCTTTTGTGCAGTTCTGCTTTTTCTTCATCTGATAACATTCTTTCTGCCATTGGAAAGAGGACATTTTCTTCTTTGGAGAAATGTTCAGTTAAGATGAAGTAGGCATTTTGAATAAGCTCAGCTAACTTTTTCTTTTCAACAGTGGTCGCTTCAATACCTTGTGCTCTTTCTAAAAATGAAGCGATATTTGCTTTTGCTTGATCATGTTCGTACTCCATTACAGCAATTGGACCTGATGTAGTTCCAATATAAGCCCCCATCATTGGGAAGAGAACTCCTTCTTCTCGTTCAGAATGTGGATCTAATGCAGCCTTAAAGTCATTCACCTGGTTGATTAATTCTTCAAAATCTACTTCTACATTTATCTCTTGATCAATGCATTGAGTTATTGTATATAGTTTCTCCAATTGCTCTAATAATGGAGGATGCTCACTTTTTAATTGTTTTAATCCTTCGCTTAATTCTCCCTGGGGCATACCGCCAAACGCACTCATGCAGCCACTCATTTTCATTCACCTCTTATTGTTAATGTGTGTCTTAAGTATAAAATGAACGAAAAAAGGATGTAGTGATAGAGGTCACATTTCTGCAAAATGAGGGAATGGTTGTGGAATTTATGTCATTTTTATGAAAACGATTTAATTTTTTTGAAAATTTAACATTTATCACACAAAAATTGTTTGAAAGTTTCATATAATGAGGATAGAACATGAAAGGGAGGTCCAAACATATGAAAACCCCAAATTATCATGACTTTTACCAAAAGGCATTAATCCCAATTGGTTATAACGACTTGATCGCCTTAAAGGAATCAGATGCTTACATCCCTAACTCTCCTTACACACATTGGCTTATTGCCGTAGAAGGGGTCCAACTCCCACAGCCTACCATCTACTATAATTGGAAAGTTAGCATATATCCTGCAGATTGTGATGGCGACTTCAATTGGAAAAAACCTTACTATTGTTCTGTAAATATGGAATTAATGGATCAAGCCGATAAATTAGCTTCTTCATTAGTCTCTTCCGGCAAAAAAGATGAGCTTTCTTCCTAAACCCTTCTAGAAAAAATAAGTTAAGCCCCTAACATCCTATCTCCTGCTTCACCTTCTTTTTACCCTCACTTGTGAAAAAACCTACATATAGTGGTATTAAAACTTTTTATTATTCTAATCTTCATCCCATCTCTGGCATGGAACCCTTTTCGGTAAACTAGACTGAGTTTCCACGTGACCGTTTCCTCTTTTTCACTGTCACTTGGGTCGCGTAGACCGTCACTATGTTACCCATTCCCCTTTTTCTCAATCACTTGGGTCGCGTAGACCGCCTCTATGTTACCCATTCCTCTTTTTCTCAATCACATGGGTCGCGTAGAGCACATCTATGTTACCGTTTCCTCTTTTTCTCAATCACTTGGGTCACGTAGACCGTCTCTATGTTACCCATTCCCCTTTTTTCAATCACTTGGGTCACGAAGTACTGATTACTTCTTAGTATATATATACATTCACCAAACCACTTTTGGTTTTTCAAAGCCCAATAAATAAAAAAAGTGTTGTTTACGACTCCTTGTAAACAACACTTTTTTTCATCTAAGCCAATCTAAATACGATTCCATGGCCACCCTTAGGATATTCCCATTTAATGTTTTGATATGGACAACCAATCCGGCAGCTTCCACATTCATGACAGCCTTCGTAGCCAACCTGCATCCTTGTTCCTTCCCACTTGTACACTTCTGCTGGGCAAAATACTGTACATAGCTTATCAGGACATTGGGTCATACACACATCATGATCGAGCACGGTCAAATGCGATTTCGTGTCACACTTAAAACGGAGAAGATACTGTTTTTCTTCGATATTCTTCGTTGACATTATTTCACCGCCTTCCAAGCACGATAAATATCTTGCAATACTCGAATCGTTCCTCTTTCCGAAGTGACGCTCTTCATAATCTGCTTTTGCTTTTCCCGTTTTGGCGTACCATCTACGGTAAAGAATTTGCTCATGGCCTTATTCATCATTGGTACATATTCATTGAAGTATTGTGGATACTTCTCAAACGTATGTGCAGCATCCTTATATTTCTCTAAATCTTTAATAATGAAACTATCATATAATTTTTCACGGTAAAGATTTAAACTAGACTCTGAGAAATCTCCCCGATGTTTCGCCTCTATTACAGTTTCAGCGGCTAACATACCAGAATGCATCGCCATGTTTGAACCTTCACGGTGAATGGCATTAACTAACTGAGCAGCATCACCAACAACGACTACTCCATTTCCAGCTACCTTAGGAACGGAGCGGTACCCGCCTTCTGGGATGAGATGGGCAAGATATTCTGCCGATTCTCCACCAGCAATTAAAGGTTTTACCATAGGGTGTGTTTTCAAGTAATCTAGCAGCTCATACGGCTTTAATTTCGCTTTAATCATACTAGAAAGTGTGGTACCTACCCCAATGTTAATACTTTCTTTATTTGTGTAAATAAAGGCTGTTCCAAGATTTCCTTTTGTTGAATCCCCAAAGATTTCAATCGTACAACCTTGACCATCTTCAAGGTTAAATCTGTCATTAATCTTTTCTTTTGGTAAATTAACCACTTCCATAACGGTTAGTGCTACTTCATCTGGTCGGAATTCTTTATGGAAGCCCAACTGTTTGGATAAGAGTGAGTTTACTCCGTCAGCAAGCACTACAACATCCGCGTATACTTCTCCATCTGGGCGGTCCGTACGCACACCTACCACCTTACCATTTTCAACAATACACTCAGTTACAACAGTTTCGTTGATAAGAAGTGCTCCTGCCTGGACGGCTTTTTGAGCAAACCATTGGTCAAATTGCGCTCGAAGAACAGTAAAGTTATTATACGGCTCTACACCCCATTCAAGACCTTTGTAACCGAATGAAACGACAGATTCTTTATCCATCATCCAGAAACGCTGTTCAATCACAGGCCTCTCTAGAGGTGCTTCCTTCCAAAACTCAGGAATTAACTCTTCCATTTGTTTTCGGTATAGCACACCACCCATTACGTTTTTGGCACCTGGATATTCTCCACGTTCAATCAGTAACACGTTTAAGCCATTCCTTGCACACGTAAGAGCACAGGCTGTACCCGCAGGTCCCGCCCCAACCACAATCACATCAAATTTTTCAGGCATAGCTTAATTCACCGCCTTTTTCTATTCTGAGTTGCTTAAATTGCTCGATAAGTTTAGGGACAATTTCTATAGCGTCTCCTACAATTCCATAAGTCGCAACATCAAAAATTGAAGCATTCGGATCCTTGTTGATTGCGATGATGAATTCGGAATTCTTCATACCGACAACATGTTGTATAGCTCCAGAAATACCGATGGCAAAATAAATTTTTGGTGTAACTGTTTCTCCTGTTTGACCCACTTGCTGTTCGTGCGGGAGCCATCCAGCTTCTACCACATCGCGTGTACCGCCAACACTGGCACCTATTGTATCTGCTAACTCATGTATAAGCTGGAAGTTTTGTAGATCTCCCATACCTTTTCCACCACATACGATGACATGTGCCTCTGCTAAATTGGCTTTTTTTGTTACGTCATTCACAATTTGGAGTACTTTTGTACGCATATCCTCTTCTTGAAGTGAAATCTTTTCTTCGATGATTTCTCCAATTCTATTTAGATTCGGTTCTAAAGCCTTCATCACTTTCGGCCTTACTGTAGCCATTTGCGGACGGTGTTTTTTACAAAGGATGGTTGCCATAATATTTCCGCCAAAAGCCGGTCTGCTTGCTTCTAGCAATCTATTAGTGGTATCTACATCCAGCATTGTCGTATCCGCAGTTAACCCCGTATTTAAATCGGTTGCCACAGCGCTAGCTAAGTCCTTTCCATTTGGTGTTGCACCATAAAGGATAATCTCTGGCATGTATTTTAGAGCCAGTAGCATAACCCCTCTCATATAAGACTCAGTCCGATACTGTTTTAACACTGGATGGTCAATGACATACACCACATCAGCACCATAGGATATCACCTGGTTCGCTAAAGGTTTGATCTCATTTCCGAGTAAAAAACCTGCTAATGGAACTTGGAGTTTATCAGCCAGCTTCCTGCCGGCCCCAAGCAACTCTAGTGATACACCTTCAATCTTTCCATCAGATTGTTCGATAAAGACCCAGACTCCACGATAATCGTCTAGATTCATATAAACCCCTCCTTGCAGCAGTAGATAATCCTTATTATTTAGAAGACTGGAATGTTAAAAGGTCCTTTTTCTCCATTAAGACTTCCATGAGCTGCTTTACTTGCTCATCAGCAGTTCCCTCTAGTCTTTTTCCACCCTCTGGCCGTGGAGGTGTAAACATCTTACCTACAATGGTAGGCGAACCTTTTAGACCTAGTTGGGAGCGATCCACATTCTCAAGATCACTTACTGCCCAGATGATTGGTTCATATTTTGCTGCATTAATCATGTTTGGCATCGGTGAATAATCAATTTTATTAATTTCTTTTTCAACTGTTAACAAGCACGGCAGTTCTGACTGGATTAATTCATATCCATTGGTTAATTTTCGCTTAATTAATACCGTTCTCTCTGCTTCATTCACTTCTGTTACCTCAATGACATTTGTTACAGGAGGAATATCCAGTCGTCTTGCGATACCAGGTCCAACCTGACCTGTATCTCCATCGATAGCATGTTTCCCACAAATCACCATATCTACTGGGAGTTCCTTACTAATTCTCTCTAAAGCTTTATATAAGGCATAACTAGTAGCAAGTGTATCTGCTCCGGCAAAAGCCCGGTCAGTAATCAGATAGCCTCTATCTGCACCAATTTCAACACTTTTTTTAATAACAGCTGTTGCCTGTGGCGGTCCCATTGACAGGACCGAAATGGTGCCACCTGTTTTCCCCTTGATTTTCACAGCTTCTTGAACGGCATGTGCATCATAAGGATTCAAAATGGCCGGGGCACTCCGGCGGTCGAGTGTGTTTGTTTTTGGGTTGATTTTAATGATTTTTGTATCGGGTACTTGTTTGACACATACGACAATGTGCATGTAGGACTTTCCCTCCTCCATATAGACTAAGATTGTTGAAAGCGTTTGCTTACTTTGGTTATAAAAAATGCTTTTATTAAGGATATATGAACCGTAACACAAGCATAGTACCAAACAATGGTGGTTTTCTTTATTTTCTTTCTAGGCTCTGTTAAACTTGCCTGTTGATTTCCGCTCCAGGCACGAGCGGTTCGTGGGTGTTTCGGCGAGCCTCCTCGACGCAAGCGTCTGCGGGGTCTCCCCTGAACCATACTCCCACAGGAGTCTTCGTGCCTTCCGCTCCAATCAACAGGATGTATAAATCAACACTGTTCTTTAACAAAGCCTCTTTCTAAAAGTCATCAAAATTTGGATAAGATGTGCAGCATAACTAATTTTGTGTAGATTCAAAGGCGTAGGTAAAAATAATAATAAGTTGATGTCATAACTAATTGTGGTAAAATATGGAGTTAATCATGGTGTGAGTATGTCTTTAAATAGTACTAATATAACTATATGAAATATTGGGATATAAACAATGATAAAAATCACAGTCATGTCTAAAAATGGAGATTTTCTGATGAAAATAAAAAAGGAGGAAAGAAATGACTGAGGTAATATTCGGAAGTGTTCTCTCTGCCTTATCAACAGGGGCTGGGGCATTAATAATATTGTTTATCCACCATTCAATAACACATCGGTGGAAGGACGTATTATTAGCCTTTAGCGCTGGAATTATGATGGCTGCTTCTACGATCGGCCTAATTCCGGAGGCTCTCAAGTATGGAGGTTTTATTTCACTCTTTGTTGGAGTGTGGTTAGGGGTTGGTGTGCTAACTCTTCTTGAAAAAAATATTCCGCATATTGATTTGCAGCATACTAAAAGTGGCATTCAATTTGATGAAAAAGCTCTGTTAATTATTTCAGCAATCACTCTGCATAATATCCCGGAGGGCTTGTCTGTAGGTGTTAGCTATGCTTCTTCAGAAGGAGATACTGGCAATTTAATAGCACTGGCAATCGGGTTCCAAAATGCTCCTGAAGGCCTTCTTGTCGCTCTCTTTTTAATCAATCAGCAAATAAGTAAATGGAAGGCCTTCATTATTGCAACCTTAACGGGCGCTATTGAGATTGTTACTTCATTATTAGGGTATTTATTAACGTCATATGTTCAAGGCCTTGTTCCATACGGCCTTTCCTTTGCGGCAGGTGCGATGCTTTTTATCATCTATAAAGAATTAATTCCCGAAAGTCACGGAGATGGAAATGAGCGGGTATCAACCTATGCTTTTATAATGGGGCTTCTACTTATGGTTCTAATCATTGATATATATTAATAGAAGTAGTTCACATCAATGCCATTAAACTAAAACTTTAGGCCAAATCATGATCATTTGTTTAAATGCAATCTTTACTTCTTCATTTGGCCTAGAAGCTTGTCCCATTTCTCTATGGTACGCATTTATTAGCTCATCTAGTTCCTGGCTGTATTTTATTGTTTCCTCACTTGTATATCCTAGCGTATTTGCACTATTTATCATTAATTCCCTTTTGGCCCTGATCTGTTCAATCATTTCATATTGGTTATTACTATCCTTGTACAATGTTATCCTCCTACTCAGTACCCTTTTACTGTAATACACTAAAAAAGTTAACTACTTGAAAGATTATGACAAGAATTTCTATAAAAGTAAATACATTCGCAAAAGTAGACAAAACATTCTAATTCTTTCGCTTTTCGACAATTTCCTATGTTTTTTTCAAGTATTTACGACAATTATTTCCTTAAACCTCAGGGTACTTTTTGACAAAAAATAGAAATAATAAGATAATAGAGAAAAGTTATGAACCAGTATTTGTATTTTTGTTCGCTATATAATACACCCAATAACATTTTACCAAAATACTTCCAATCTCAAACTAATTGGATAAAAAAACTGGCTGCATCTGCAGCCAGTTTTTTGTTCTTATTGCTTTACTTCTTCCTTTTCGTAAATTGGAACCCAGCCTTCTGTTGTGACAAAAATTCTTACCGCGACAACCTTTCTATCTTCTTCTAATGTAAAGTAGTGTCTTGTGTTTTCTGGAACTGAGATTAAATCACCTGGATTTAAATGGACTTCAAAAAACTCTCCATCTTTTCCTTGAATGACAAAAACACCATGACCACTTACGATAAAACGAACTTCATCATCAGTGTGATGGTGCTCGTTTTTAAAATTAGTAAGTAATACGTCCAGATTAGGTGTGTTTTCTGATAATGAAATCACATCCTGTGCTTTATATCCCCGTCTCGCAGAAATGTCGGCAATTTCAGCTTCGAAAGAATTTAAAATCTCTTCTTTTTCTTCATCACTTAAAAGATATTTTTCTACTAATGATGCAGGGAGTTTGTTAATATCCCAATTTTCATAAATGACTTCCTGACTTTCTAAGAAGCTTGCAACTGCCTCCTGCTCATGAATTTGATCATCTTTCTGTTGAAATGTAATATACGCCATTATAAATCAGCCTCACTTTTTTATTTTTGTTCCTGTCAACTTGTCTGTTGATTTCCGCATCAGGCGCGAGCGGTTCGTGGGTGTTTCGGCGAGCCTCCTCGGAGAAACGCGCCTGCGGGGTCTCCCCTGAACCATACTCCCACAGGAGTCTTCGCGCCTTCTGCTCCAATCAACAGGCGTGTCAAATCAACACAGGACTTTAAACTTGCCTTCTCTTTTAGACTACTTTAAATAATTGGTATGGTTTATGTTCGAGCAATCGTAATTGGTAACGGAATAGAAATTCGGATGCTTCAAGTATTTTTTTCGCTTCGAATGCATTCCGACCCCAGACTGTGATTCCATGATTCCGAATTAATACGGCTCCGCTATCTTCGGAAACATGCTCTGAAAATTTATTTGCCAGTGTAGGAATGTGTGCGAAATTACGAATAATCGGTATTTTTAAAACTGCATCTTCTTCCCAATTTATCAAAGGCTTTAATTAATTCTTGGCCTTTAAAGGTAACCTCACCATGGTCACCATAGACCTCTGAAATGACATTATTATCAATCGTATGAACATGTAAGCTACAACCAGCATTGGTTTTACGATAAATTTCCACATGAAGTAGTGTCTCTGCCGACGGTTTTAAATGAGTCTCTTCTACAGGACGACCAAATTCATCTACAAGTAAAAAGTCTTCAGATGTCCGTTTGCGTTTATCCTTTCCGCTTGCTGTTACCAAAAATTGAAGCGGATGATCACTCACCTTAATTGCAAGGTTTCCACTTGTCCCCATAAACCAATCTCTCTCTGCCAATTCATCCTTAATATCGGCTAATTCTGCCCATCTTTCCTTTAACATAGTTCACCCACCTCAATTCTTTTATTGATTTCCTCGATACAATCGAAGAAAGTATGAAACCCTTGATGGTTAATACCCCATTCCATACATTTTTCCTGAAGCAAATCCCTTGCTAACAACAAAGTCCGCATGTTTAGCCGCCTCTAAATCCGTTACAGAATCGCCAATTACGATTTTGAAACTCTCATTTGGATGGTTCAGTTTACGCATTATACTTGGCTTACAACAACCACAATCATTGTTACAATAGGAATCGCATTCATGCGGCCAGAGAATTTTGATTGTTTCTCCTGAAAAATCCGAATGATTACAATAGACTCCATCAAATGGGGCGTATTCTGCCAAGATTGGATGAACAAAAAAATCTATCCCGCCACTTACAATGTAGAGTGGAATCCCTTTTTCACGCACAAAAGCTACAAACTCCTTGAAACCAGGTCTAATTTTTGCATTTTCGATTGCGAACTCCGTTATCTCTTTCTTCTTATCACTAGGTAATAAGGAAAATAATTTCCCTACACCCTCATTAATGGAAATCTGTCGCGATAGAATTAAATCCTTAATTTCCACCCATTCGGGAGGAGCAAATTTTTTCATTATGGCAATGATGTTATCACTTTCAGTAACAGTCCCGTCAAAATCACAATAAATAACCGGCTTTGCCATCTATACCGTCACCTCAGCATTTCCCCATAGCTTTAGCGCAGTTTTTAGTTCATCATACTGTTTAGCCCCTTCTGCTAATGTCAATCCTCGCAGATTTGCATCAACAGCTTGGCGGAAGGCAAGACCTCCCCCACGAGCACCATCTGGATGACCATGAACGCCGCCACCTGCATTTATCACTGAGTCAATACCAAAATCACGGATTAACAAGGAAACCAATCCAGGATGAATTCCTGCTGATGGTACTGGAAATGCCTTTTTAAAAACATCCTCTATTGTCAATTCACTTGCAATTGAAAGGGCCGCAGTTTTCTCTAGCGCAACCGTTCCGTATGGTGATGGGAAAAGGGATAAATCAGCACCTGCATAACGAAGCAACTTCCCGAGAAGCAAGGAATGGGAAAGGCCAAATTCCGGCGAAGAGGTCAATGCCCCGCTAACAGCAGGATGAGCCATTAACGGCAACCCAATTTCATTGTCCTCTCTCAACTCTTGTAGAACATCCAATCCATAAGAGAACACATTAAATAATAATAAATCGGCACCAAGTTCAGCGGCCTTTTTTGCCTTATTCTTCAATTGTGATGTTCTTCCTGTTAGGTTTACTGCATATAGGGTTCTGTGCCCGGTTTCTTCATGGACCTCTCTTAAGACTTGTTTCCCCGCTGTTATTCTTTGCTCAAAAGGAGTAAGCGCGTTTTCAAATAGGATTTCATCGTCCTTGACTAAATCCACTCCACCTAGAGCTTGTTGCTTTAACTGCTCTGCTAAAAAGTGAATATCCTTACCAAGCACTCCTTTAAAAATGCTCATAACTAGTGGTCTATCATAAACGTTTATTTTTTCTCGAATCCCTTCGATACCGAATCTAGGACCAGGGAAATGACTTTTTAAGACATCATCAAACTGTAAATCTAGTAATTTTATTTTTCCATCTAGTGATAATTTTCCGAAAACAGTGGTTAGAATCGCTGGTAAATCATTAGAGAAATTTAGGGTTGGATAAGCAATTCGTATAATCGCCTGACCCTCTTTTTCCCAATCTTTCCCCTCAATGGAAACGACTCTGCCCTTATGCTTACGCAGTTGGTTTTGTTCGAGTTCAGGAAGGTTGGTCCAAGAACCAACGGTTAATCCAAGGGCTATTTCCTCGGCTTTTTTTTCAGGATTATTTTCATCATGTACAAGATATGTAGCAATAATTTCAGTCATTCTTTTCAACTTCCCTTCAAAAAAAACATAAAAAACCTCTTCGAAAAGAAGAGGTTAGCATCAAGAAACTAACATCTTCTCATCTTTCAGCCAGTTGCTGCAAGAATTAGCACCGTGCTTAACTTTAGTTAAGTCGGTTGCCGGGCTTCATAGGGCTTTTCCCTCCACCTGCTCTTGATAAGAAAACGATTCGTAATTATTCACATTTTTAAGTTGTAAAACTTTATTTTGGATTATCGCAAGAAAAAAAACATTTGTCAACCTATTTTTTGAACATTTCTAAACAACTAATTCTTCTGACAGCTTCAGCCAACCGATCTTCGGATGATAATAACCCTACACGAACAAAGCCCTCACCGAATTCACCAAAACCAATACCAGGTGCAACCATAATGTGTGCTTGGTCAAGCAGGATTTCAGCAAATTGTGCGGATGTGTACCCGTCTGGTACCTTAAGCCATGCAAAAAAAGACCCGTTAGGCGCTTTCACATCCCACCCAATCGAACGTAGACCGTTAATTAACACACCTTTTCTGCGTTCATACAGTTCGTTTAATTCTTTTACACAATCTTGAGACCCAGTTAAGGCAGTAGCTGCTGCTTCCTGAACAGCTCCAAATATACTTACATAAAGATGATCCTGAAGAAGTTCAATCGCTGAAATCACACTCTCATTCCCCACAGCAAAACCAACACGCCAGCCCGCCATATTATAGGTTTTAGATAGTGTGTAGATCTCGATTCCTACTTCTTTTGCCCCTTCGGTTTCTAGGAAACTGATTGGTCTATGACCGTCGAAACCGATGGCACCGTAAGCAAAATCATGAACAACACAAATATTGTGATCGTTTGCTAGTTTCACTGTTTCTATGAAAAATTCTTCAGTGGCAACAGCACCAGTAGGATTATTAGGGTAATTCAGAAACATGACCTTTGCTTTTGATAACGTATCGGAAGAAAGTTCGTTGTAGTCAGGTAAAAATGCATTTTTCTCCCTCAATGGCATTGTAACCATGTCTGCTTTTGCCAGTGCAACCCCCGACCAATAATCCGGATAGCCAGGATCGGGTACAAGAATGGTATCACCCGGATTTAACAAACATTGAGGAATCTCCACAAGTCCTGCTTTGCCCCCAAAAAGGATAGCCACTTCCTTATCAGGATTGATCGTTACGCCATACTCTCTAAAGTAAAAATCAGCTGCAGCCTGCTTTAAATATCTATGCCCCTGAAACGGAGAATATTTATGATTGATCGGGTTAGCTGCCGCCTCCTGTAATTTGGACACGATATGTTCCGGTGTTGGCTGATCAGGGTTTCCTTGTCCTAAATTTATAACGTCATGCCCTTCGGCAATATACTCACCAACCTTCTTTACAAGGCCTGCAAAAAATTGTTTTGGCAGACTATTTAAAAGCTCTGATGGTGGAAATTGTTTCATTACTCTCTCACCTGCTAACTCTTTACAAATTTTTGTTGAAATTCTAGTCACAAATGATATAACTTTTATAACAGCTTGTAAAGAAAAAATTCTGATATTTCGAACCGGAGGGAAAATTCCTTGAAATTAAATATTTCTTGTATACAAATGGATATCGCCTTTGGTAATCCAACTGAAAACTATCTTGCCGCAGAAAGACTAATCGAAATGGCAATGGAAACCAAACCTGACATTCTCGTCTTACCTGAACTTTGGACTACCGGATATGACTTAACACGACTTGATGAAATTGCAGATAAGCAAGCGAAACAAACGATACAATTTCTACAGGAGTCAGCTAAAAAGTATCAAGTTCATTTCGTGGGAGGATCCGTTGCAAACCATAATGAAAACGGAGTAAAAAACACTTTGATCATCATTAACAAAGAAGGCCAATTGATCCACCAATATAGTAAATTGCATTTATTCAAGCTCATGGATGAGCACCTTTACTTAGAGGCAGGTACAGAAAAAGGCTTATTCCAATTAGACAATCAGTCGTTTGCTGGGGTTATTTGTTATGACATTCGTTTTCCAGAATGGATCCGAGCTCATAGTTCAGAGGGGGCTGAGGCGCTATTTGTTGTTGCGGAATGGCCCAAACCTCGCCTAACTCACTGGAGAGCCTTGCTAATTTCTCGTGCCATTGAAAATCAATGCTATGTAATTGCATGTAATCGTTCTGGAAGCGATCCTAATAACAAATTTGCCGGGCACAGTATGATAATTGATCCTTGGGGTGAGGTCATCGCTGAAGCTGGAGAGGCAGAAGAAATTCTATCTGCAGAATTAAATATGGACCTTGTCAAAGATATTCGCAGCCAAATTCCAATCTTCGCAGACAGAAAGCCAGAATATTACCGTTAGACTGTTTTAAAAGTTAAAAATTAATATTGTTTTCAAAATTTAGTTGACACCTCTCTTTTCAACCTGTTATAGTTTTTATCATACTGAAAAAATAGAATATTAGATTTACTCTTATCACGAGCAGGCTGAGGGATTTGGCCCTTTGAAGCCCAGCAACCGACCATACAACAACTAAAGTAGTGCGCTAAAGAAAGTGAATGCGCAGGAAACTTTATATGGCACGGTGCTAATTCCAACAGAAGGATGTCCTTTCTGAGAGATAAGAGGTGTGAAGAATAGATCTCTTCTAGCCTCTTTCAGATAAGAAAGAGGCTTTTTTGTGCGCAAAGCCAAAGCACAAACTGAGCCTCCAAATTTAGGAGGAATTGAAAATGAGTCTACTAAAACAATCAACTTACCAACCATTAACTGAAGCCTCTGCTATTAACCTAGCTCTTGATTTAAATATTTTCACAGAAAAAGCTGACCTCACTTGTAAGGAAATTGGTGATGGCAATCTTAATCTTGTCTTTCACTTGGTAGATCAAGAATCAGGAAAAAGTGTCATTATTAAACAAGCGCTCCCTTATGCAAAGGTCGTAGGAGAAAGCTGGCCATTAACACTTAAACGAGCAACCATCGAAGCAGAAGCCTTAAAGATATTTGGTCATATTGCACCTAACTACGTTCCAAAGGTCTACTACACGGATGAAGTTCTAGCGGTAACTGTTATGGAGGACTTGTCCCACCTTATAATTGCTCGAACTGGCTTTATTAGAGGCGAAACGTACCCGCTTATTTCTAAGCACTTAGGAGAATATCTCGCTAAAACAATATTCTTCACTTCAGATTATGCCTTAACCCCTGCTGCAAAAAAGGCACAGGTACAGAAATTTATTAACCCAGAGCTTTGTAAGATAACTGAAGATTTAATCTTTACAGATCCGTTCTATGACGCGGAAACAAATGAATTTGAGGTTGGCTTGAAGCCTGAAGTAGAAGAGCTTTGGCAGGATGAAGAGCTAAAGTTCCACGTGAATGTATTGAAAAGAACCTTCTTAACTGAGGCTGAATCACTCCTTCATGGAGATTTGCATACTGGAAGTGTTTTTGCTGACAATATTGAAACAAAAGTTATCGATCCTGAATTTGCCTATTATGGACCTGCTGGTTTTGACATTGGTCAAGTATTTGCCAATCTACTCTTCCAAGTTATTGTGAATGTACCTAAGCGCGATTTGTTTCTAACTCATGTTGAAACAGTGTGGAATGTTTTTGAAGAACAATATACTCAATTATGGAATACTGAAAATAAAGAACCATTAGCTAAAACACCTTCATTTTTACAATTTCAACTGGCTAAATTCTTCGAAGATTCAATCGGCTTTGCCGGTTGCGAGTTAATCAGAAGAACTATTGGTCTCGCTCATGTAGCTGATTTAGATGGAATTGCTGATGAAGGATCAAAATTAGCTGCCAAACGTTTAACGCTAAAGTTAGGAAAAGTCCTTGTAAAACAGCGAAAAGAAATAAAAGACCTTCCTGCTTTCATTCGCACAGTTAAAGAAGTACTCTAATGAAGAAACAGGAGGTTGACTAGTTTACAGTCAACCTCTCTTTAATTATGGCTTAGCCCACATTTCTTCTGGGTTTAATTCATATATACTGTTTTCTCGATACATATAATGATTAATAATGAATTCTCGTCGGATTGTTGCAAAATCATCATGGAATTGCTTAATATACTCGTTTAAATCTTTTTCTTCGTACTTTGTTCCTGCTTTCAACCCCTTCACGATGTGCTCAAAAACGATTAATTTTTTCTTTCTTTGTGCCGGTATGCTTTTTAATTTACCATCCTTCGTAAAGAAATTATCCAAGACCTTTTGTCTTTCCATACTAGCCTCTACCATGTTTCCAAGCTCCTCTCCTCTTTTTTCAAGCAGCTGTGTAAGAACTTGTGCCTGCTGTTTAATCATTGATTCATTTAAATAGAAGTAAATCGTATTTTTATCTCTTCTTTCATACACCACATGAATTTCCCTTAATTTTTTTAAATGATGAGTAATGGTCGGAGCTGTTAGCCCAAGTTTGCCAGCGATCGCCTGACCATGTAAAGGCCCTTTTGCTAATAGAGCAACAATTCTTACTCTTGTTGGATCACCCATAGTTTTATAAAAGGCTACTAAACGGTTTAGCTGCATCATCGTTATACACCCCTAATTTCGATATTCATCTAATTAGATATATATCAAAATTTAATTTTTCTGTCAATCATAAAAGCAAAAGAAAAAGCAAAGTGCGCATGACACTTCGCTTTCTCAACCACCAAATTATAGAAGTGGATTCTCATGTTTAGCCTTTAATCGCTGCCATCTTTTTTCAACTTCATCCTCAAACTCTTCTAAAATAGGTTTATTTTCATCTTTTAATAAGTGTTTTGTTTTGCCCATATATTTCAACCACTCTGCCAATGGTATCCGTTTGTTCTTTTCCTCCGGATTGTAAGTGATTGTTGTAACCCCTTGTTCTACTTCGTAAAGTGGGTAGAAACATGAATTTACAGCTGCTTCAACAATTGTGGTACCGTATCGATCATCTGATTTCCAGTTTAGCGGGCAAGTAATTAGAAGCTTTCCATATACAGTTCCTACATTCTGTGCGTACCACTGAGCTTTTGCCCCTTTTTTAATAAGGTCTTGAGGGAAAGCTTCTGAGCCTGTAAACACATAAGGAATATTAGTTGATGCCATAATTTGCGCTGTATCCTTATGATGGAACGCCTTTCCTCTTTGCATTTTTCCGACTCCAGATGTACTTGTCATATGACCAATCGGTGTGGAATACGACATTTGCGAACCAGTATTCATGTACCCTTCATTATCATATTCAAGCATTATTAGCTTATGGCCGCGAAGTGCCGTACCAATTGCTGAACCCATACCGATATCCATACCGCCATCTCCGGTAATCATAACAAACGTTGCATCATCAGATACTTGGATTTCACCGCGCCGCTTTAGTTCCATAAATGCCTCAACTGTACCCGATAGGGTTGCTGCACCATTTTGGAATAAGTTATGAATCATTGTTTGCTTATGTGAAGTATGCGGATAAGCTGTTGTTGTCACATAAGCACAACCTGTTTGGAATAATGTAACAATATCTCCTTCAATGCCTTTAAAGAACAGCTCCAGACCAGCAAATATGCCACATCCGGGACAAGCACCATGACCTGAGGCAATCCTCTTTGGTTTACCAGTAAGGGCACGAAGCGGCGGGATTTTCACCTTTAACTTATTCGTTTCCTCATCCATTTTCACATCAATTAATCCTGATTTATATACATCACCATGTTGCGGTAAAATAACTGGCTTTAGTATTTTCTCAGGGTTACCTGGGATATGGCCATAGTAATCAAATGGTTTCTCGGCATAGCCTTTGATCTTTGCTTCAATAGCCATTTCAAAAAACTTCTCAGCATCACTTGCATAGAAATCTTTTCCACCAAGGCCGAAAACACGGCTTAGTACAATAGTTTGGTTATTACGGTCATCCTGTAAAGCCGACTTAACTTCATGCGTTAAGTTAGGGCCATTGGCTCCATAAGAATCTGCCCGTTCACCAATTAGCAAGGATTTTACATTTTTTAGCGCTTCTCGAATCTCCCTGGCAGGGAACGGACGAATAATATTCGGACTGATGACCCCGGCTTTAATTCCCTTGGCACGGAGCTGGTCCACTACATCTTTAGCTGATTCTGCTGCAGAATTTAATAGGAAGAGAGCCACTTCTGCACCTTCCATTTTATATAAATCAAGAACAGGGTATTCCCTTCCAGATAATTTTGCATACTCTGCTGCCACTTCTTTAAATACCGCTCCGGCATTATACATAGCTTCGGATTGTTGGAAGTGATTATTGATAAAGTCATCACCGCTCATATGTGCCCCAATAGTAACCGGTTTTTTTGGATCTCTGGCAAAATTATAATCAGTTGGACAATCACCAACAAATTGTTGAACAACGCGGCGATCCTTGAAGTATTCTACCCTGCGCTTTTGATGGGAAGTGAAAAATCCATCATATGCAACAATAACCGGTAAGCGTACCTTAGAATGTTCAGCAATTTTTAATGCCATGATATTCATATCATATACTGCTTGAGGTGTTTTGGCAGTTAAAATAACCCATCCAGTGTTTAATGCATAGTAAAGGTCTGAATGGTCTCCACGGATATCTAACGGTCCGCTAACTGAGCGTGTAACTAAGTTCATTACCATTGGGAAACGTGTTCCTGATTGTACGGGAAGCTGTTCAATCATGTAGAGTAAACCATTCGCACTCGTAGCATTAAATACGCGTGCACCTGTTGCAGCTGCACCATAACAAATCCCGGCAGAACCATGCTCACCATCTGCAGGAATTAACTTAATATCATGCTCACCCCGTGTTTTCATTTGATCTAGGAATTGAGCCACCTCAGTAGAGGGTGTTATTGGGAAATAGCCCATGATATGATAATTGATTTGGGCAGCAGCCATTGCTGCCATTTCGTTACCTGATTCAAACGTTGAGATTTGCTCAGCCATCGCTTGTGTTGTTAATTTATCCTCCATAATTGCCATTAGAAACTACCTCCTGTTACATAAGGAAAGTTTTGCTTCACGCGGTTAGCATCAGCATATCCAATCATTTCTCGTAGATCCCCAAGAGCATCGGTTGGACATGCCTCTACGCATTTTAAACAGCCTTTACAATATTGATAATCAATTCCTTTTAGGAACATTTGCTTTCGGCCGCGCTTATCTTCTCCCTCTTCCCAAACGAAACAGAAATCTGGGCAAACGTTATCACAAGCCGCACAATTAATACATGTTTCTTGTTTGAATTCCGGAAGAAATCCTTGTCGTGAACCACTTAAATCCTTGAAGATACTATTTGCTTGAGCCAGAAGGGCTCCTCCAATTTCCTGAGTTGTATACCCTAGCATTGGAAGTGGACGAGTGAATGCCTTCCCCTCTGCCCCTTCAGGTACCTCATAAGTCTTAAATTTCACTTCATTATATCCTCGGTCAAATGTCCTGATATTAGGTTCAACCAGATGTGGGTATTTTTTTGTAAATGTTTTTCGAATAACATCTCTCATTGATTCTGGATCTAAAAAGTCTAGTATTCTGTATAATGCTCCAAGCATTGCTGTATTTACTTTTGTTTTTTCTTCTACCGCAATGCTGAGTGCATCAATGATAGCCAAAGTTCCATATTCAAGCTGTAAATCCTTTTTCACTTCATCAAATTCTCTTGCTGTATTTACCAGTACAATTCCTTCAGCATCTAAGCCGCTTACTACATTCACTGTCTTATATAAAGCCTCATGGAAAACCCCAACAATATGTGGTTGTTCAATTGGACTATGATCTCTAATTTCTACATCCGGATCACAAAAACGGACAAAACTCTTTACGGGAGAACCTTTTTTCTCAGACCCATAGGATGAAAAGTTGGATCCTCTTAATCCAAGACTAAGAACACCTGCCTCAGCCAACATTTTTCCAGCAAGGTTTGCCCCCAAGCCACCAATTGATTCAAGTCGGATTTCAAAAAATCCAAGTTCATTTTTTTTCGGTAAAATAGCCATTCTATCCCTCCCCATTGTTAAAAACGCATAAAAATTAACTTCCCCACGAGTATTGTATGGCATTCTACTTTTTAAAGCTGTGACAAAAGTCAAACATCAAAGAAAATATTTGAAACACATTCATATACGGTTTAAAAAACATTAATATAACTGGATTTTTTTCAATTAATAATTATATAACAGACAATCAGTTGTAGTATAACAGAGCGTTCTAACTATAAACTAAACAATATCCGATGAATCCAACTTGTTAGAACTGTTTATCAGCTATCATTTTTGTTGAAAATAAGGTATAATTATATTTTGTTTTATTATTGAAAAGGAGCTAGTTTATGAATGTAATTTGTTCGACGTTGAATGCAAAGTTCATACACACAAACCTTGCTATTCGCTATTTAAAGGCTTATGCCGCTCCCGAATTTAAGATACAGCTTAAGGAATATACAATTAAAGATCCCGTAATAAACATTGTTTCAGATCTATATCAATCAAAACCGAATGTGATTGGGTTTAGTTGTTATATTTGGAACATCGAAGAAACACTTAAAGTGGTCAATATGCTTAAAAAAATTGACCCATCTATCATTATTGTCTTGGGTGGGCCTGAGGTTAGCTATGATACGATGGAATGGATGGAAAAACATCCTGAGATAGATTTTATTGTAATGGGTGAAGGTGAACTTACCTTTAAACAATTGCTAACAGAAATTGGAACTTCAAAAGATTTCCGCAATGTTCATGGCATCGCGTACCGATCTGAAGACAAGGTTGTTATCACTCCACAAAAGAATAAGCTTGATCTCAAAGAGCTTCCATCACCATACCGCCTTCCAGAAGATATTTCTGATTTAGGTAAAAGGGTAACTTATATCGAAACTAGCAGGGGCTGTCCATTTAGCTGCCAATTTTGTCTCTCATCCATCGAGGTTGGGGTTCGATATTTTGACAGAGAAAAAATCAAGTCAGATATTAGGTATCTAATGGAGCATGGGGCAAAAACGATTAAATTTGTTGATCGCACATTTAATATCAGTCGAAGCTATGCAATGGAAATGTTCCGTTTCTTAATTGATGAACACCATCCAGGCACAGTTTTTCAATTTGAAATTACTGCAGACATCATGCGACCAGAAGTCATTGATTTTCTTAATCAGGAGGCTCCAAAGGGCTTATTTCGATTTGAAATTGGGGTTCAATCAACCAATGATTACACCAATGAGCTGGTCATGCGGAAACAAAATTTTGCCAAGCTCACTAGGACGGTAACGATGGTTAAAGAAGGCGGCAAAATAGATCAGCATCTCGATTTAATCGCTGGTCTTCCAGAAGAGGATTATTCTTCCTTCCGAAAAACTTTTAATGATGTATTCGAGATGAGACCTGAGGAATTACAATTAGGGTTCTTAAAGATGCTACGTGGGACTGGTGTGCGCTTGCGTGCAAAGGAACAACAATATGTTTATATGGACCACTCTCCATATGAAATTTTAAGCAATAATGTACTTTCCTTTGACGACATTGTAAGAATTAAACAGGTGGAAGATGTATTAGAAAAATACTGGAATGACCACAGAATGGATCACACTGTTGAATATTTGGTCAGTCATGTATTTATGTCTCCTTTTGATTTCTTTCAAGAGTTCGGCAGCTATTGGGATGAACGCGGTTGGTCAAGAATTGGTCATCAGTTAGAGGACTTATTCCGTAGGCTGTACTCATTCCTAGAACAAAAAAAGGTGAAAAGCCTTGATGTCGTGGCGGGTTTAATGAAATATGATTACTTAATCAATCACAAATACAAGCCTAGAAAACCTTGGTGGGAAGCTAGTTTTGAAAAAGGCCAACGCAACGAATTCTATAAACAAATCATTGAGAATCCTAACATCTTAGGAAATGAATTCGTCAAATTAAACCTTGAAGAAAAGGAATTATTTAAGCATACGATGCTAGATGAGATTTCATTTAATTTATCAAATTATTTAGAGACGGGAGAAATTGTGAAGCAGCCTTCAAGCTTGTTGGCATACTTTAATCCGACAATTAACCAAACCCTTATCTTTTCTACGAAATAAGCCGGGACATCCCGGCTTATTTATTTTTTTTATGGCCCTTTTTGGTTTCGTAAAGCGCCTTACCATTTACATCTCCATATTCAACACTAAATTCTTCTACTGGAATACGTGGAGGAGTTTTACGACGGCCGCCCATTAGCTTCTTCCCTTTTTTCCTTGTTTTGAATTGCGATTAGCAAATCTAATGGCATTATTATTGTCAGCAAATTCTGCAGAGAATTCACTTTCTTGTACATTCTTATGGGGTGTTTTTGAATATTTGGTTACTGCATCAAATTCAGCTTTGCGTTTTGCCATAAAGGAACCCTCCTGATTGTTAATTAATACAGATATAGTTTTAACAAAATAGGTCTAATCATCCTTTCCTTATTTTTCTTAAATAAAAAATCACTATAGGCAAAAAATAAGAAAAAATAGGAGTGATTGAACATGAATGACGAATCAAAACAAACTAAACCGATGTTAGATGATGTGGCAATAAATGAAACCATGCCACATCAAATCAATGCGCCAAGCTTTGAAGGAACGGGTATTAAAATGGAAGATCCCTTTGTCAATAAATTTGGTGTAACAATTGGAGACAGCTTGTATGCTTCAAAGAACTCTCCATTAGAAAATTGGTCTGAGGATACCGATCCCTCGATAATGGCTGGGGATGAATGGGTTCATCCTACAAATGATATTGGATGGAATACCACTGAGAATCGGGAGCTATTGGAAAGTAAAAGAAAACCACAAGCAGTCCCATTTATGCATCCAACTAAGGATGCTAGTAAAGGAACGGATTAATAATTAGTACCAATAACGAAAAACATTACCACTTATGAAATGTTTGATGAAATTAAATAATACTTATACAGAGGAAATAAACCTCTGTATAAAATAAGGAGTTGATTACACATGGCTAATAGTAGCAATAAACTTTTAGTACCTGGAATTGAGCAATACCTCGATCAAGTTAAATATGAAATCGCTCAAGAGTTTGGCGTACAATTGGGTTCAGATACAGTTTCAAGAGCAAATGGATCAGTAGGCGGCGAAATAACTAAGAGACTTGTTCAGCAAGCCCAAGCTCAACTATCTGGACAATCTACGAAATAAGAATTGAATAAAATGGAAAAAGTCCGGTTAATTACCGGACTTTTAATTGATTATTATTATTACCATTCTCAATATTGTCGTTATCGTGATGATTATTATTTCGTTCTTCGTTACCATGATTATTGGAATTGTGGCTACTATTGTTATTCTGTCTATAATTGTTACTATGATTTGAGTTATTCTGTCGATAATTGTTACTATGATTTGAGTTATTATGCCCATTATTCTGCCAATTTGAATCGCTTTGTTTTCTGTATTCTCCTTGGTTTTGCTTCGAATTTTCCTCTTTCTTCTTTAAATATCCTGGAGAATTCGCATTTCTATCCCAATTCCCTTTTTCTTCGCCCTTATCCCAAGACTGTGTATCATTTTGTTTCTTTGATTGTCCAGGTGACATTGGGTTAACAGATGGTGTTTGTGCCGGAACAGTAGTTTTTTCTTTTTCTTCGTATTTCTCTTTTTCTTTCCCAATAGGATCCATGTTCTGTTGTTTGGATTTTTCTTGAGAAAAATAGTATTTCCCGTAAGAAAAACCTTGTTTATGTGCTTCTTCTAATCCCTTTTTGTTACCGGTAGTGACATTTAGTTCTAACTTTTCCTTAGTAATCGAGGCTTCAATCTTATCTAATTTCCGCTGTAGTTTTTCTTCTACTTTTTCTTCAGGCTCCTCGATACGAACCGTAGAAATTAGGACTTGGGTGTTTTCTTTTAAGTAACCACCCTTTTTCATCTCAGCAAAAATAACTTTAGTTAATTCTGAAACATCTTCGTTTTTCCAATGCTTTAAACGCGATATAATATCTTTTCCTGCTTTATTGAATCCGTTTAATTTCACAACCTGCATTTTTTTATTCACACCTATTTCAACACTTGGGTTAGCGTCAATGGACATATATGCATAGGCCTTGTCATCTTGGTACATAGGGATAAACGTCCCAATAAAAACCATAAGTACAGCCATCACGATCCAGACGGTTTTAAGTCTAAATATAACTCTAAATGGCCTTTTGATCATAGATCTATTAACGCTTTCAATCGGAAAAAAATAAATTTCTTCTCCAATTGAATAGGGCTGGCTTTGTTTTCTTGCACGCAAAAATTCACCTTCGGGGGTTAAAAGCGTTAGAAAACCATCTTCTATTTCCATAATTATTCCTTTTTTCATGTATCTAGCACCCCCTTGATATAATCCTTCATATAAACGTAATCACTTGATAAAATCAGTGAAATGGCAATAATATATTTTCTATTTCGTTCAATTGTTTTTCTACTAACATTCACCATTTTTTCAAGTTGCTTAATTGGCAGTCGCTTTTTTTCAAATAAGAAATCCTTTAGTTCTTGATCAGTCACTAACATCTTTGCCGTCAGTATTGCATTCTTTCTGGCATCTGCATGCTTTGGTGAATTTTCAACAAGATCACTAAAGCTCAAATCAAAAGTGGTTAATAAGGCTTGAAAATGTATGATCTCATCTTTCCTTAATTGGTCATCATTCTTTTTATGATAATCGTCGAGAGAAAGCTCATTTACAATGATTGTTCCTGCTGTTTCTTCTTCTTGTACAGAATTAGTTAAATCGATACTAATATGTTGATTTTTGGATTGTTTACGAATATAGTCAATTACTCTTCGTTTTATGATGATCTCTGAAAAACTCAACAAAGAGCTTCCACGTTCTGGAGAATATTTTTCAATTGCTTCATTAAATGCTATAAGCCCTATGCTAAATTCATCATCGGTTTCATAGATGTATCTCCTACATACGGAAGATACAGTTTTTGCAATAAAAGGCTTGTAGGAATCAATGACTTCGTTTAATAAGAATTGATCACCCTTTTGAATTTGAACGACCATTTCTTCCAAAGTTCTTTTTTTCTTTTTAGCCATAAACAATAAACTTAGCATACGCTCACCTCTATTCGACCAATTATAACATACGATTGTTACCTTGGACTTTTCGGGGGTAAGCATTTAAAAAAAGATAGTACCAATAGCGGATTACTTTTCCAGTTATTGTTTATGCAGCCTATTTCTTATTTCCTATCTCATATTACATTATTTTTACAATCCTTTTACATCCCTCATTTTTTTATTATTGCGATCGCTATTTCACTACATTAATACGTTACAATTGTTACAGTTTTGGGGGTTTCCTAAAAAATTTCCAAAATAAAAAGCCTTAAACCAGATTATCTGATTTAAAGCTTCATCCATCTAAATTCTTATTTTTGCTGAAAAAGAATAATAAATATTTAACAATGAACCCAATGACTAATCCTGGAATTAAGAAAAGCATGGGTAAAAAAACAGGGCCAGGATGAACATGAAAAACAGTCACTTTAGGTGATAGCATTAAGCCAACAGTGACAAAGTAAGCGCATGAAACGAATGGCAAAAATGAATATCTTTCATTCTCCGGCATAGCGGCACGATAACCATCCCACATTGAAAACATATAAAGACAAGGATAAAACATAAGCCATTGGTAGTCAATTACAGCTTCAGCCTGTTCAATTTTACCTAGGAAGCTGTACATTATGGCTAGGTTAAAGTTGCTCATTACATTCACAAGTATTTCTAAGAAAACAAATAAAATCCCTTTAATAAACTGTCCTATGATTAATTGGCTGAAACCTGGGAAGGCAATATTCCATAAAACGGCCTCTAATCTGCTCATCTTTTTCATAATGTTATCCCGCTTCTTTAGGCATTTTTTTAAGTAAATAACTGTTCAATTTAGCTTATCCAGTCTAAGGTCAAAATAAAAGGCAGAACAAAACTTTTCCCAAGTATATGGAAAAAACAGCGAAGAAATTTCCCCGCTGTTTTAAATAAGAATCTATTCGTGCTGATCCATTGGATTATATAGTTTAACTGTTGGATTTTTCTCCTGGAACCATCTAAGGGCGAATTCATTTTCAAATAAAAATACATAATGGTCGTAACGATCTTTTACCAGCATGCTACGAGCACTCGATAAATTCTCGTCAACTTCACCTTCCACCCAACGGGCAATCTTAGAACCCACTCGTTCCATTAAAACTTCTGCGTTATATTCATTTCTCATTCGATGTTCAAAAACTTCAAATTGCAATTGACCTACAGCGCCTAGGAGGTATTCTTCCATCCTAACAGTCTTAAAGAGCTGAATCGCTCCTTCTTGAACAAGCTGCTGAATACCTTTATAAAATGATTTTTGCTTCATTACGTTTTTCGCAGAAACCCTCACATACAATTCAGGTGTAAACTGCGGCAATCTTTCATATTGGAAATTATCTTTACCAGTTGTCAGTGTATCTCCAATTTGATATGTCCCCGTGTCATACAATCCAATGATATCTCCACTAACTGCCTCATCCACTGTATTTCTTTCTTCAGCCATAAAGGAAGTAGATTGAGAAAGCTTGAGCTGTTTCCCTAGTCGTGGGATATTGACAGTCATTCCTCTTTCAAACTTACCTGAGCATACACGAACAAAGGCAATTCGATCACGATGTGCAGGGTTCATGTTAGCTTGAATCTTGAATACAAATCCTGAAAATTGTTCTGCTAATGGATCAATTTCTCCAACTGAAGAATTACGTGCTTTCGGTGGCGGAGCAAATTGCAGGTAGGATTCAAGGAAAGTCTGTACCCCAAAGTTTGTTAAGGCACTTCCAAAGAATACAGGGGTAAGTGCACCCGCAGCAATTTTCTCAGCTGAGAATTCATTACCAGCTTCATTTAGTAGCATGATTTCATCCAATGTTTGATCGTAAAGTCCAGATGATTTTAACGGATGATCACCAGTAATTTCCCCCTCATCATTTAATGGGATAAATCGCTCATCATCACTCACACGGAACTGTTCCACTCGATTGTTGAATCGGTCATAGATACCAAGGAATTCTTTCCCCATTCCAATTGGCCAATTCATAGGATAGGATTCAATTCCTAACACCTCTTCTAGCTCTGCAAGTAGCTCTAGGGGGGCTTTACCTTGACGATCTAACTTATTCATAAATGTAAAAATAGGAATACCGCGCATACGACATACTTTGAAAAGCTTGAGTGTTTGTTCCTCAATTCCCTTAGCAGAGTCCACAATCATCACTGCACTGTCAACAGCCATTAAAGTTCTGTAAGTATCTTCACTGAAATCCTGGTGACCAGGTGTATCCAGAATATTAACTCGGAATCCATCATAATCAAACTGCATCACACTGGAGGTTACGGAAATTCCACGTTGCTTTTCAATCTCCATCCAGTCACTCGTTGCAAACTTACCTGTCTTCTTCGCTTTTACAGTCCCTGCATCACGAATGGCTCCACCAAATAATAATAATTTCTCCGTTAGTGTCGTTTTTCCGGCATCCGGGTGGGAAATAATCGCAAATGTCCGGCGCGACAATACTTCTTCTTTAAAATTGTTACCCATCTTGTCTTCCTCTCTTTTGACAATAAATAAATTTTTTGTCCATAAGTTCAATCTTATCTCTCAAACGTGAACTTTGCAATATTTCAATTCACCAGCAAAGATTATTTCTTTTATCAAAGTAAGGAAAAGAATATAATGTAAGTGAACGGAAATAAATTACCGTTAAATGTTCGTACTCGGGAGGAACCATGGATACTACAACAATTGATTTAGACTTATTACGAAAAGCGTTTGAAGCTGTCCTTGTACAGAATAACGTGTCCTTCAGTAAAATTGGAATTGCAGAAGAAGGCGACCAACTATTATTTTTGTATGAAGGAAAGGACGAAAAAGTTCATGTTTTTAAATGGAGTAAAGCATCAAGTGTGGGAGTAAGTATTGGTGTACTCGCTCAAAGTGTATTAATGCCAATTATTCCTCATCTTCGCTTATTATCTTAATTCATATACACTTACCATCACCATGGTAGGTGTTTTCTTTTATCTCCTCTCACTTCCACCGATTTCCACATCCATTTTATTGGAAAATACCCTATAATTAAGTATGAATTCGAGAAAGGAGATGCACATATGAACCGAAGTAAAAAAATAGTTTCAAAGCTTATTCCGCTAGTGACAGCGTTATTAATTATCATCTCTGGCATCATTTGGTTTATTCAATCGACTAATAGCCAAACGACAATCCCTTTCTCTTCCGTAGAAGAAACAATAAAAGCACAAAAGGGAAAACCCGTTAACTTAACCGAACAACCAGACGGTAGTTTATATATAAAAGCAGGAAATGAAGAGTACGTATCCCATGTACCACCTAACAGTCAAATGGTGGATAAGCTGATAGAAAAATACAATATTGAATATTCTTATACCACTAGCAGCCGATATGGAAAATGGGTAATGCTAGGTGTTATTTTACTATTTACCGGGGCAGCTATTACATTGCAAAAAAATAAAGGTGGTTTCGGCCTTCGTAACTCGATGAAAAGCAGTGTGGCTAAATCTCGTCCATTGCCTACTATTTCATTAAAAGATGTAGGTGGGCTTGGTGAAGAAATGAAAGAGGAAATACTGCAAACACTTTCTACGTTAAAGGAACCTGAACGGGCATTAAAATTAGGTATTAAACCTCCAAAAGGTATCCTACTTTACGGACCTCCTGGGACTGGTAAAACATTATTAGCACAAGCAATTGCTCGTGAACTGAATGCATCCTTTTTCTCTTCAAGTGGATCTGCCTTTAATGAACTTTTTGTTGGAGTTGGTGCGAGTCGAGTTCGCTCCCTGTTCCAAGCAGCTAGAAAACAGGCACCAGCAGTAATATTCATAGATGAAGTGGATGCTTTAGCCGGAAGACGTAAAGCTCATGGTGGTGAAGAAGCAGAAAAAACTCTAACGGAACTACTTGTACAGCTTGACGGAGGCCATATAAATGATGGGATCTTATTTGTTGCTGCAACAAATAGAAAAGATATGTTAGATGAAGCCTTTCTTCGTCCCGGAAGAATAGATTTTTCTTTCCATGTACCACTACCAGATACAAGAGGAAGAAAAGAAATTATTGAAATCCATACTAGAGGGAAATCACTAGCTGAGGATGTTTATGCTTCTTTAGATGATTTAGCAGAAAGTACATCAGGCTTCTCGGGAGCAGAATTACAATCCCTCTTTGAAACCGCAAGCAGACGTGCGGTTCGAAACAATCAGGAAGTCATCAAAAGACAAGACCTTGATTATGCATTAGATCGAACCATTTTAGGAAGTACGTCTCGTTCCTTAAAGGATCAAGCAACCAAACGGAGAGTTGCGATACACGAGGCTGGACATGCAATAGTCGCATCCTTAACAAAGCCTGGTTCTGTTAGAAAAGCAACAATTATCCCACGTGGAGAAGCTCTTGGTTATGTTGCACCTATCCCCCAAGAGCTCCATTTGTCCACACATTCGGATTTACTTGACCGTGTAGCCATGGTGTTAGCAGGCGGAGTAGCAGAACGGTTGTTATTAGGCGAACATAGCATCGGCGTTAGCGGTGATGTACAGCAGGCAAAACAACTAATTGAACAAATGGTTGATACTGGCTTACTCGAAGATGGTTTTACTTTGACTTTTAATAAAACTGACAGAGAAGCTAAAATGCAGGAGCTATTTGCAAAAGGCTTAGAAAAAGCAGAAACTCTGATTCAAACTCATTATGATCAGTATCAGCAATTAGTTGATGCATTATTAAAGAAAGAAACACTAGAAGGTTCCGAAGTAGAAGCCATTGTTTGGAACTCCACGAAATCAATAACTGAAGAACTTGTATTAGCCTAAAAGAGACTGACTTTAGTTAGTCTCTTTTTTTTTTAGGATGTGTTAAAAAGCAGTGTTGACTTATACATCCTGTTGATTGGAGCGGAAGGCACGAAGACTCCTGTGGGGTATGGTTCAGGGGAGATCCCGCATACGCCAGCGTCGAGGAGGCTCGCCGAAACACCCACGAACCGCTCGTGCCTGGAGAGGAAATCGACAGGTAAGTTTAACAGAGACTTTTTTTAAAGAAGTTTTGATTTATGTGTTACGTGGTAAACTATAGGGAACTTCAAATAAGGGATGTGAAAGGGTTGTTAGGTAAAAAGTTCCTAATTGAAAAAGAACAGAAAGTATACAATAAGGAAGCAAGTAATTACATCGACAATCCGAAAAAAATTTCAGGATTGCTGAATAAGGCCATAACCAAAGCAAATTTGCGGTATAAGGGCCTAGGGGAAGCACGCGAAAAACTGCAGTTATTATTTGACTTGATAAAAGCTTACTCTAAAGGTGAATATAAAGATGTTTCCAAAAGTACAATTATTACGGTTATTGGAGCCATTCTCTATTTTGTATCTCCATTTGATTTCGTTCCTGATTTTGTGATCGGACTTGGGATTATCGACGATGCAGCCGTGATTGGCTATACCGTTAAAAAGATAGCTGGGGAGCTAGAAGCATTCCAGCAATGGAAAAATCCAAAAGCAATAAATAAAACCCCGCTTGAATAAGCGGGGTTTTCCTTAACTGGCAAATCGATGGTTGCCTATTTCTTCCGTAACCGGTCTTGTACGAAGCCATTTACTGTCTGTTTGATCTGGATTAAAAAAATAAAGAGCTTTAGTCACTTTTCCATCCTTCTCAATCGCTTCTTCTACAGCTTTTTTAGCTTCCTCACCTGCCGGTTTATTAATCATGCCATTGTCAACCGGTTGAAATTGTTTATCTTGATAGATGACCTGCTGAATAGAATCTGGAAATTGTTCATTATCTACTCGGTTAAGCACAACCGCAGCGACAGCAACCTTACCTTGATAAGGTTCTCCCTTTGCTTCAGCTGTTACTAACCTAGCTAACAAGTCCTTTTCTTTCTCCGTAATTTTCATTTTTTTTAATTCATCTTTGGAATTACCGTATTGTACAGAGATTTCTCTTAGTGTTTCACGTTTTGTCACTTTATGAACCTTAGTAGGATCTATATTTTTAGCATCTACGGTTAGAGGTACATTAGCATAATTCAGCAGGATGAAGAAGACAACGACAGATAATAAAAAAGAAATCATTCGTTTCATTATATGTCCCCCTTTATCCATTTCATTTTTTCAACCAACTAACCGTAACATGAATAGCTGTCATGTCCAACCACAAAAACTTTCCATGGAAAAAAAGGAAAAGCAAGGAAGCATCCTTGCTTTTCGTATGAGGCAATATGAATACCTCAATTTATTTTTCATTGACTACCATCTAAAGCAAGCTGCACCTACGATAATTAAAAGAATGAATAATACAACGATTAAAGCGAATCCACCGCCAAAACCGCAACCTCCATATCCGTAACCACCGTAGCCACAGCAACCTCCACCATAACCATATCCACCAAACATTTAAATTCCTCCTTATTTTATATTAATAGAATCCGCAACCCCAAGAAGCTCCGATAATGATTAACAAAATAAATAAAACGACTAGTAGGGCAAATCCGCCGCCATAGCCACCTACTGCACCAGACATTTACATTACCTCCTTTTCTTAATTCCTTATATCTATATTCACCTAGATAAAAATGTGCGATAGACATATATCCCTATTAGTACATTTTGTAAAAAAAGAATAAGCCCATATTTATGCTCGAGGCAAATGTCATTTGTGTATGATTGTCCCTTCGTTATATGGATTCTCTATACAAAGTTGACTTTTTCCTGCAGATTCCTTACCATGGTTGACATCAAACTTAGTTAGGGGTCAATTCATTGAGATCATTTGCAACCATTATAATTTTAATTTTTATGGTCGCTTATCGAATCGGAAAAAAATTATCCAAGGGTGGGAAAGGTCAATCGCTGATTAAAATTGGCCACCGGGGAGCAGCCGCATATTGTCCAGAAAATACTTATGCTTCTTTTAATAAAGCATTAGAATTAGGGGTAGATTATCTTGAACTCGACATTCAGATGACAAGAGATGGGGAAATTGTTGTAATCCATGATCCAACGGTTAATCGAACCACAAATGCAAAGGGAAGAGTGAAGGATTTTACCTTAAAAGAAATACAAAAACTCGATGCAGGCAGTTGGTTCCATCCTACATTCTCAAACGAAAGAATCCCTTCATTTTCTGATTTCCTCGATACGTATGCTGGTAAAGTGGGATTATTAATTGAATTAAAAAAGCCCTCTTTGTATCCAGGCATTGAAGAAAAGGTTGCCAATGAACTATTGAAGAGAGGACTTGCTACAGGGGAAGAAGATCAAATTATTGTTCAATCCTTTGATCAAAGTGCAATGAAAAACTTCCATCACCTCCTTCCAAAAGTACCAATTGGCATTTTAGTAAAGAAGGCAGCATTGAACGGTTTGTCACATAAAGAACTTTCATCCTACTCAAATTACGCTACCTATGTAAATCCAAAATTGACAATGGTTAATAAAAAGCTCATCCGAAAAATTCACCATTATGGTTTTAAAACCATGATTTGGACAGTGAATCGAAATAGTGATATTCGCCGGTTAAAGCATTTCTCTGTAGACGGAATGATAAGTGACTATCCAGATTTGCTGTCCAATAAAAAAGACAGCTCACCTTATTAGGTATGAGCTGTCTTTTTTTATAGGAAAACTACTAGATAGATAACTATAGCAAGTACAATGCGATACAAAGCAAACGGCATTAACTTAATTTTATTGATCAGTTTTAAGAAAAAGCGAATCGATAATAACGCAAAAATAAAAGCACTAATGAATCCAGCAATAAAGAACGGAAGAGCATCCAAAGTCATGTATTGCCAGTTCTTTAACAACGAAAGCAAACTTGCCCCAGCCATAATCGGTACAGCCATAATAAAGGTAAAATCAGCTGCTGCTCGGTGGCTCATTCCCATTAATACACCGCCTGAGATGGTTGAACCTGAACGGGAAAACCCTGGCCAAAGCGAGAAGCATTGAAATAACCCAACAGCCATAGCTTGTCCATAAGATATTTGATCAACTGTTTGTGCTTTAGGATTCTTAGGTCCAATTAAATCAGCAAGAATCATAAACACTGCACCAATAACTAACCCAATTAATACAGTAGCCGTGGAAAATAAATGATCATCAATATAATCGTTAAAGAGTACACCTAAAACTCCAGCGGGGATTAATCCTACTATTACATGGGTTAATTTAAGACGACTTTCTTTCTTTTCATGTCCTTTTCTAAATCTGCCTAATCCCAACAAGTCAAAAAAACGTTCCCAAAAGGTAACAACAACTGCAAGAATAGATCCAAGCTGAATAACCACCTTAAAGGTATTGGCTCCATGTTGTGTTAGAAATTTTTCAGATTTAAGCCATAAATCGTCAACAATGATCATGTGTCCGGTTGAAGAAACAGGTGCGAATTCTGTAGCACCTTCCACTAGACCAAGAATAATAGCTTTAATATACAAAAGTAATTCCATGTTGTTAAATTCTCCTAACTTTTTTAATGCTAAAAAAATATAGTTATGACAAATAACTCTCCTATTTTACTCATTAACCAATTGAATAGCAATAATTTTTTTGAAAATAATACTGTCACTTTTCTATTCTATAACGTTTATTGAATAATTCCCAATCTTATTGCCTTTACTGCTACTTCCGTTCTATTTTGTGCGTTTAGTCTTTTCATGATATTAGATATGTAATCCCTAACTGTAAACTCACTTAAATAAAGCTTTAAAGCAGCTTCCGCAGTGGAAGCACCTTCAGCCAGCAGTTTAATAATTTCAATTTCTCTAGGTGATAAGGATATCGAATCCGCTTCTGTGTATTTTGGTTTCTTTATATCTGCTCCAATAAATTTTGATAAGAGTTCTCCTGAGCTTTGCCCAAACTTCATCAATGCCGGGAATAAGCTTGTATCTACCGTAAACTGTTTTCCGGGACCTTTATCTAGAACGACACCACCAATTATTTTCCCTTCTTCTGGTACATAAATTGGGACTATCATTAACGATGTGAGTCCGAATTTTTCTACGTATTTTCCAGGGAGTGCATTCTCGGCGACAGGAATATAAATAGGCTGAAAATTTTTCATTTCATGTCCCTGTGACTTTAACTTCACAAGACTCTCATTAAGAACTGGAATATTACTAATTTTTTCGGCAATCGCCTGAATCTCATTAGTATCTAAATGGTGACCAAACAGCCCCACCCCAACACTTTCTTTATTAGTAAACTTAAAAAGGGCACATCGCTCAAATGGAAGAAAATAGCCAAAGCCAAAGGAAATATTTTCAACTGATTCCTGAAAGTTTTGCGATCGAATAATCCACTCATTAAATAAAATAACTGCATCTTTCCAAATACTTGATGTCTCCTTTTCGGATTGAAACAGCATCACTTCACCAATCTTTGAAAATAAATAATGGACAGAAGGATGTAATTTAGAGGAGTAGACGATTCTAGATTTTAATACCTTATGGGCCGCGTTTTCCAACAGGTTTAAATGAAAAATTAACGCTTCAGGTTCCGGATTCCTCCCGAAATGAGAATACCAATCATCTTGCAGTTCACTTAACATTCTATAGATATCAAGCGTTTCATCATTAATTAACTGAAAAAATTTTAAAAGAGACTCACTAATAAATTCAAAAACAGCAGTTGATTTTTTCTTTGTATTTTTAAGGGATTGGAGCATTAATCTCCACTCCTCATTAAGGTCTATTTGATATTGATATAAAAGTTTAACAGCATCTTTTAAAAGATTATCCAAATGGTGGTTTAAAGACCTCGACAATACACACACTCTCCATTCAATGAACATCTACGCTGTTATTTTTTAGTAATAAAACCATAGATTGTATCTATACATAATTCCGTTAATCACGTCAAAATTCCTGCTAATATTCGATGAATTTCTCTATTTCGCAGGATAATATTCTTATAAAAACTCCAAAAAACAGGTAAAACTTCCTACAAATGTAGGGATTTCTAAATTTACAAACTTATCATAAAATTGTGACGAGTAGTGTAAGCATTTACATTTTTACTGCTTACCCTTTCAAAAAATGAATTAAAAGGAGGAAAGAGAATGAATTTAGCAACAGAAACAGTCATTATTGGGGGACAAACGGTAAAGAAAAGGCTTTTATTTGCATTATTAGGTGGATTTGTATTCTTTGGATCATTACTTGGACTGTTTGGAGTAACTGGCGTAGCCGCCGCTGTACCTCTAAGTGGTGTTGGGGAATTTACTGTAAGTTTCGATAAAATGGTAGGAAAAGACTTTCAATTACTCGGCGGAATGGCTGATAGTGTTTCCCGCAAAAATAATCCTGTTGCTGTAAATAAGATTCAACACGCTACTATATATGGTTTAGAAATTTCAAAAGAAATTACAATCCCTGGACTCCCTACATTCAGAGTAGTGATTGAGTCGAAAAATCCTGATAGCCCAGTTGAAATTGACGGGTTATTACAAAAAGCTACGGTTGTTACAGGTGATGCTGTGTTTACTAACATGGAAATGAAAGAAACATATGTTGCTGATAAAGATCCATTAACACAAGCAGCTGAGGGCTTCACTCAAAGTGCAAACACAATTACTATTAACAAAGGTGTTTTAAAAACCTTATACCTCTGGCAGGATAAAGTATCATTATCTAATATGAAAGTGTTCTTTGAAATTCCAGACAAAAATTAACCATAACCACCATAGAAAATTGAGTAAGGATGATAAAAATGAATTCTACTTATTCAAAACGTGAGCGGTTTAAGAATTGGAGAGCAAGGCGCCCTTTTTGGGGGGCGACCTTGTCATCCCTTTCAGGACTAATCATTTTATACGTACCAGCACAGCTTTATGAACTTGCAGCAACCCCCGGTAGCACATTGTTTGCAGGCTTCTTTCTCGGAGGCTTAACACTGCTAATGGGCATTTTGGCATTTTTTATGCCTAGGTTAACAACATTGCTTGGAATATTAGCTATGTTCGCGGCAGTTCTTTCCATTTTAGGTGCATTAGGAGGGCTTTTCATCGGAACCATTCTCGGAATAATTGGTGGAGCAATGATGATTGCTTGGAAACCTGAGATTGCACAAAGGGAAACAAGTATACAATCACAACCTGATCAAATAGCTGAAAAAGAAGTGGCATCTGGAAAGGACGTTTTACCGGATTAAAATTTGATTGCATTCGCAGAAATGGTGATGGCTTTGAAACATAGAAACAGTACTTATAAAATCCTAATTATTTTGATTACTACATTAGGCGGATTACTTTTCTTAACAAAGGATAGTTATGCTAGTAACCCAACAGTAGTTGGATTTATCATTGAAGCTAGCAAATTGGAAGGAACACTACAAAATCCAGTGATGACTGTTGGTAATACTGCTGTTGAAAAAAATCGTTCCATGTTGGAATTAAAATTTGAAAACCTTTCATCAGAGGACTTAGTGATCAGAAAAATAATTAAAACCTCAAATGGCTTGGTCACTACCACTATGACTTCTAAAGAAAAAATCATTTTCCAAAATCTAACTTTATCCGTGACCAACGCAGAATTCAGCGAACCTTTTGTCCCTGAAATCGGAAACATTGGTCTAAAACACGTAAAACTTTTAGCACATAATGTGAAAACAGAAAGCTCTCACCTCCCCCAGTTTCAACTAAGTTTTAATGAGGGCGGCCAGGTGGAATTAGAACCAAAAAGTGAGGCGGAGCTTCTTCAAATGAAAGCAGGTTTAGAAAAATTAATTTCAAATACTAATCAATAAAAAGAAGCGATGCTATAGAAAGCATCGCTTCTTCCATTTACATTAATCATTAATAATTCTCATTACACGTCCATTAAATTTTTTCTGATAGTAGCCTTGTGTCATATCGGCAATGGCAATACCTGTCGAGCTTTGTGAACCAATGAATTTTCCACCGCCAAGATAAATCCCTACATGCCCATCTATTTTATATGTATCAAAGAAGACCAAATCGCCTGGGCGTGCCTCACTAACTGCAACCCTTGTTCCAGTATCCTTTAATAAATCTGTATGTGGACCTACTTTAATTCCTGCTTGTGCAAACGCCCAAGCTACAAATGCAGAACAGTCAAATCTTCCCTGAGAAATATCGTACTCATTTCTCCCCCCTCCAAAAACATAAACAGAATTGCCAATATACTTTTCTCCTGAATGGATCACCATATTTATTGCTTCATTGGATGTTGTAGGTATGGCAAGATTTAAACTAAACGTATTCGCTTCTAAAGGATTATTTAAATCTGTAGCAAGTGCAGTATCTTTCTGAACTAATTCAGCCTTCTCTACTAATTTTTCTTGCTCTCTTTTTTTTAACTCTTCTTTTAAAGCATCATTCTGTTGTTTTTGTTCTAAGATTTGCGACTGCATTCCTTCGAGTTCTATTTTTAAATTTTTTAAATCACCTAGTTTTTCCTCTACCAGCGCTTGTTTCTTTTCAAGCTCTGCCTGTTCTTCTTTATGTTGTTGTATTAGATCCTGATCGGCCTCTACGATGGTGGCAACAGCACCTAATCGGTCAACAAAATCACGAAAGCTCGATGACCCTAGTAACACATCAAAATAACTAACATTTCTTCCACTCACCTGTAATGCCAATGCTCTCTTTTTTAATACTTCATTTCTTTTAGCCACTCTATCCTTTGTGAACGTAACCTCCTGTTGCAACATTTCCACTTCCAACTGAGTGGATTTTACTTTTCCTTCAGTTTCGGCAATCATATTACTATTATCCATGATCGCATGTTCGACCCTATTAATTTGCTCTGAAATTTTTTCCAATTCATTTTGAACTTGTAAAAGTTCCTCATTATTTTTGGAAATCTCCGTTTGTACATCCGAACGTTGCTCCTGAATTGTGGTTATTTCCTCTGCCTTAGTTTTTTGTGTTGGAAAGATGCATATGGTTATTATCGCCGCACTGACTACTACTACCTTTTTAATCAATGGTTCCCCCTGCCTCTTTTTTAAGGAGTTTTTACTCATCTGACAATTGCTTTTTACAAGAAAATATTTACAAGATTTTACCAATATCATCCTATTTAGAAGTATATCACCAAATATTGTCACATTAGTTATGAATTTATTACATTTATATTTCAATGGTAATTTTTACGAATATATTTCGAAAAAAGTACAAAAATGAAATAAAAATAACCACAATCTTAACTATTTAATAGTGATTGTGGTTCTTGCTTCTGTATAGAATTTTTACGAATATCAATGTTGTTTATAGCTCCTTAAGTTCTATTTTAAATCACGGCGTTTTAACAAGTTCTTTAATACTGTTTTTTCCCCGTTCGACAAGATTTAAATGAGTATTCCTAGCAAGTTTAATATATTCTTTTCTTACCTCGAACCATGCGTGTCTTCGTTCGCGGGAAAATGCAATGCTAGATTCGGCATTTTTTTCAAAGCTATCTTCCAAACGATCAACCATATGGAAAATAGATTTAATTGGAGTTAATGCCAATTTTTCTAACTGCCCTGATACTTCTTTTAACTGATTCTTAAGTTCTTGACGGTCATTAGAGAAAATTTCTTCATCCATCGGTTCATCCTTAGCAACATTTAATTGATGCATAAATTCTGATACCATTTCTTTGTTTGTTTCCTTGGACTGACTATACAATTTTGCAATTGAAGATCTATATTGCTTATTAAACTTAATAACCCTCTTTTAATGCATTAATATATGCGTCCTCACGATTTTCTCTAAGCTGTTGTACACGCTCACGTGATAATTCAAACTGATCCCAAAATGTGTTAACAAATGAACCTGTTTTTATCGATTCCTCTACTATTGGAGTTGCTTTTTCATCAACAGCTGTAACCTTTTCATTTTTCTTCTGCACCATCGTCCTTCCTCCTCCTTTTTCCATTGTTTTCTTTCTCTATGGGATCCTTCTTTTGAAATGAAGGAATATAGAGCTCAAGGAAACTGGTATACATCTTAAAGAATTGATCTAAGAGGGATTGGTACGTTTCTAGTTGGTTCGCATAGCCTTTTAAATATGTAACACCAGCTTTTGTAATAGAATATCTTCTTTTAGCGGGACCACTCCCAGTTGTATCCCATTCTGATGAAACAAGCTCGTCTTTTTCTAGTTGCCTTAGTAATCTGTATAAATTCCCTTGGTCAAGCGTTTTGAACCCGAATGCCTCCAATTTCTGGCTAAGTTCATAACCATGGAGCGAAACTTTACTAAGAAGCAATAAAATAAATGGCAGCACAAAATTTTTTGATGGATTAACAGCTGGATTGTCTTGGTTTACCATATCTTTATCACCTCACCTATATGTATTTTACACCTATAAGTAATATTTTGTCAATGCAGTAAATAAATATGATTATATGCCAAATTAAAAGGTTTACAATATCCTAAAATTGGTTATAAACTAAATAAAAATGAAAAGGTGGTGTAAAATGGAAAAATCTAAATGGAGCAAAATGGGAATCCCATACTTACATTTTGGAAGTGGAGAACCATTGGTACTTATCCATGGGTTAGGGGAAGTGAAAGAAGGATGGAAAAATCAATTCGAATTAGCTGATCAATTTGAGTTAATTATTCCCGATTTGAGAGGTCATGGTGAGAGTTCAAAAATAGATGGTATTACGATTCACAACTTTGCTTCTGACATTATTGGACTATTAAAAGAGTTAGAAATTGAAAACGCTCACATACTCGGTTACTCTATGGGTGGAGCCGTTGCACAAGAAATTTACCGCCAAGTCCCAAACCTCTGCCGTACTCTCTTGTTGGTTAGCACCTTTCACTATTTCCCCAAAAAGCTGAAAAGACTATTGTATAAAAATCGAAAAGCTAAGTTTGAAGCTGTTACAGTTGCTGGTAAACAAACCGATTTTATTTCAAAAATGGCTCTATACTCATGGAATAAAGAAATGAAAGAAATATTTAACCACTCCTTTCACCCAAAACATCACATATTTCTACAATCCTTGAACACATGTCTGGATGTAAATAATTTGTCCTTACTGCCTAAAATAAACATTCCAACGTTAATCATAGGCGGCCAGTACGACTCTGTATTACCTGTTTGGATTCAAGCATGCATGCACAAGTTGATTTTGCCTTCTGAATTTATTATCATGAGAAATACTGGACATATTGCCAAGTTAGAAGCCAAAGACAGATTTAACAACTTGCTCCGCAAGTTCTTAATTCAGCACAAGTCAGTTGCATAAGAAAAGCGCAAGCGCATTGGTCAGCCCCGAACAGGCAAATGTTCTTCGGCAAGAAAAGTCGCTCTTTGACTTTACTTGCCGAAGGTTATTTGACCCGACGGACTAGGCGCTGGAGCTGGACAATTCTCAAAGTTGAATTTTATACTTTCCTATATTGTAAAAAACGGGAAGGGCAATGTCCTTCCCGTTCCTACTGTATTTAGTGTGAATGAGATGAAAGCCACTGGTCAGCAAATTTAGCAAACATTCCTGTTAAAGCGAGGGAAACATGTCCGCCTTCAAATACCTGATATGTTTTATCTTCACTTGATATCATATTCATAATTGGCACACTTTGCTGTTCTAATACTAGAGTATCTCTCGATGTCGAAAATACAAAGGTTGGGCACTCAATATTTTTTAAATCTACTTTCCTGCCACCGATTTCTAATTCACCTTTTAGTAGTTTATTATCTTTGTAGAAATCATTAAATAACTGTTTGAAGGCTGCACCTGCAAATGAAGCAGTATCCTTTGTCCATTTATCCATCCGTCGCCATTTTTCTACATACTTAGGGTCATGTGCCCGGGTTATTAGGTTAACCCAAGGACTGATATAAACGGGTGAAAGCCCTCTAAACATGAGGTACATATATTCCGATGGAATAACCCCATACACATCAGAAAACCGGTTAAAGTCCATCACACCCTTTTGTAGTCCTTTTAACCACTTATGCGGAACAATCCCCACACTAAAATCAATCGGAACGGTTGCAAGAACTAAATTTCTGATTGGTAGTTTTGTAATAGAGGTAAAGATGGCTGAAATGGTTCCTCCTAGGCAATAACCAACCATCGAAATACCCTTTGCTCCAGAATGCCTAAGTGCCCGCTTTACCGCATTTTCTAAATAATCAATAATATAATTATCAAGGGTAATCTCACGATCTTCATATCCTGGTGAACCCCAGTCTAAAAAATAAACATCATAGCCTCGCTCTGTTAAACCACCCACAACACTACTACCCTCACCAATGTCTAAAATATATGATTTATTTAACAGGGAATAGACTAAGAATATAGGAATTTCATATTTTTTATTTTTAGCAGGATGATAATATAAGGTGGATTTATTCTTTTTCCAAATAATCTCTCTTGGTGTCGGAGTAATATCTGGTTTAGGCTCTGTAAGAACCTTATATACTTGATTCCATCTTGCAGTTTCTTTCTCTATATCGAGCTGGGGAATAAAATTAGGACCCGGTGCTTTTACTCTCATCCTCATTCTCACCTTTCAAGTTTATTTAGATGCGCCAACACCTGAGAGCTCTAGCTCTTTTACTTTATCTTTTTCTTTTCCTTTTCCTTTTGCAAGAATAGTTTTTATGGATGCAAGTTCTGCTCTAATATCCTTTATTTGTGACAACTCTTGATTAACGGCTTTAAGAACTTCTAAGTACTCATTATTAAGTGAACTCATGCTATCCTGTAAATTCCAGATTTGTTCCTCTAATTTATCTATTTTCTCTTCGGCTTGAATAGAAATCTTCGCTACATCTGCCACATCTTTTTTCGTCGGTATATTCATTATGCCAGCCATTACCTCTTGGTTTTTTCTTAATAGCTCCATATATCGCGCATGGCTTTCGGTACCGGTTTTCATGAGGCGGACAAACTCATTGTTGTCCGTCATCATATACAAAAGACCATTTAATTGCTTCTCCCACATTTCACTAATCCGCTTAACGCCCTCAAATGGGTCATACGTTTTATCTTTAGTCATATTGCATCTCCCCTTTAAGCTATCGTTAAAGTTCTTCGGTTTTTTCTAAATATTTATTAAGTGGAAACATAATCGTTTTTATTTGTCTCGCAAAAAGGTTGACAAAGCCCCTCTGACTTTCATAAATTAAATTCCCTACTTGTTTAACAGCATGAATATATCGCATCCTACCTTTTTTCCTCAATGAGATGTATTGGTCGATCATTTCTATATCTTTATCCATTGTAAAATAGCTATTAACCGTATGACACGGTGCATCAAGAATTGACATTGTTTTCTTTTGGATTTTATCAATCTGAGCATTTATTTCCTCATAAGATCGAATCGGAAAAAAATGCTGAAGACTAGTCGTAGACATTAGGAATTCCTCTCGTGCCATTCTCTCCCATTCAGCAAATTCTTTATTAAATTTTTCTATTATCTCCTTTACGTTTCCCTGATTTCTTTTTATACTCTCAGAGAATAACTTTGCTTCTTTTAACAATACTTCATCGCGAAAATCAGCCCGTTTTGCCCATTCATCTAGTTCTCCAAATGCATGCCGCCATAGTAAATCCAAACTGGAAAGCTGTTCTAGTTCGTCATATTCTAGTTGTATCTCTTCCTTTTGTTCCAAATCCTCATTGGTTTCTTGTGATTCTGTTTCTTTATTTGCCAAATTAATCACGTCCTATATTATTAAATTTTAATTTTTGAATATTGAATTTTTCTAAGATGGATTATTAATAGAAAACTTTGAAGTAGTTCATGTGGGAGTTTGATATTGTGGTTAAACATGTAGTTGTTCTTCTTCTTTTCGTAACATCCGTCTCAAGAATTTACCTACGGATGATTTTGGCAGTTCATCAAGGATTTCGATTTCTTTTGGAACCTTATAGGGGGCTAAGTTAACTTTAGCAAATTCAATTAATGTTTCGGGCGTAACAAGAATGCCTGTCTTTAATTTTACAAAAGCTTTAACCGTCTCCCCTCTGTAACTATCTGGTGCACCGATCACAATGGCTTCCTCCACTGCCACGTGCTGGTAGAGCACTTCTTCGATTTCACGTGGATAAACATTATAGCCGCTGGCAATAATAATATCTTTCTTACGATCCAAAATGTAGAAGTACCCATCTTCATCCATTTTTGCAATGTCTCCAGTGAAAAGCCAACCGTCTCTTAAGACCATTTCCGTATCACCAGGCCGTTTCCAGTAGCCCTTCATTACCTGCGGTCCACGTAGGATTAATTCTCCTGCTTCCCCAATTGGGACATCTTCAATACCATGAGCAGTTTGTGTTACAATTCTAGCTTCAGTGCCTGGCAAAGGAATACCAACGCTTCCTAATTTTCTTGGTAAGAATGGTGGTGTAGAGATTGCCGATGGAGCCGTTTCTGATAATCCATACCCGTCTGCCAATCTTACTCCAACTCTTTTCTCAAAGGACCTTACCTGCTCAACCGGAAGAGGTGCTCCTCCGCTGCTTAAATAATAGATATCTCCTAGATTACTTGCCTCTAAATCTGGGTGACTATTAAAAGCGAAAATCATTGTTGGGACTGCTGTCAGTTGAAATGGTTTTTCCCTTTTAACCAGTTCTAATACTTCATTCACATCAAACCTAGGTAAAATTAGCTGGTTACAGCCAATCCTAATGGCAGAAAGTGCATTACACGAAAGTCCATACACATGGAACATCGGAAGCACACTCACAATTTTAAAAATTTTCAGGCTTCTCATCCACCGCATTGTAGGTAAAATCACATACCTGAATGATATTTGCTAACAGGTTGTGATGGGTAAGCATAACCCCTTTAGACACTCCAGTTGTCCCACCAGTGTATTGTAATATGGCGACATCCTCAGCTATATCAATCGGAATTTCAGGAATGACATTATCATGTGTAAGGAAATCCTCAAAGTAAACATCTCCATCAGCCAGTTGAATTCTATTAGCACCAAAACCAACAACAATAATCCTCTCTAAAGAAGTCTTTGGTTGCACCCTCTTTACTCTTGAATACAAATCCTCAAATACAACCATATATTTTGCTTCAGAATCATTTAACACATATTCTATTTCTCTTTCGACGTACATCGGATTAACTTGAACAGAAATTGCACCTAGCCTAAACCCTGCAAAAAGACTAAATATATAATGAGGGCAGTTTGGCAGCATTATGGCGAGACGTTCTCCCTTTTTTAGACCAATCCGATATAAAGAGGCAGCAAACCATTCAGAGATCATTTTGGTTTCCTTATAGCTCCAAGACCTTCCATAAAAAGTAAGGGCAGGTCTTTCATTGTGAATATTGGCTGCCTGCTTTAATAGATCAAACAATGAATCGTACTCAACCGAAACCGTTTCACTAATCCTTGGGTCGTAAAATTTTAACCATGGTTTTTTTTGATATTCCAACTTATTCCCCTCCTCATTATTCTTTCAGGTTTAAGCTCTATACTCCTTTAAAAGCTCGTCGATATATTTCTGCTAGTTCACTTACAAATGGCTGTTTTGGATTGGCGATGGTATCTTGATCATCAAATGCTCGTTCTGCCATTTCAAGAACCTTGCTTTCGAATACGGTTTTAGAAACACCATTTCCCTCTATACTCATTTGAATATCTAATTCTTTTGCGAGTTGCAAAATCGCATGAATTAAGCTGTCGATTCCTTCTTCCGTTGTACTAGCAGGCAATCCTAGTATTTTGGCAATTTCACAATAGCGTTTATCAGCAATAAAGTATTCATATTTAGGGTACGTCATAAATTTATTTGGTTTGGCTGAATTGTACCGTATCACATGTGGTAAAAGAATTGCATTGGCACGCCCATGTGGAATAGTAAATTCCGCACCAATTACGTGTGCTAAGCTATGGTTAATTCCTAAAAATGAATTAGCGAATGCCATTCCAGCTATTGTTGATGCATTATGCATTTTTTCTCGAGCTAATTCGTCACTTCCATCTCGATATGCTCTTGGCAAATACTCAAAGACCAGCTGAATGGCTTTTAAGGCCAAGCCGTCCGTATAATCATTTGCTAAAACAGAAACATATGCTTCAATAGCATGGGTCAATACATCTATCCCTGTATCCGCAGTCACATGCTTAGGAACAGACATTACAAACTGCGGGTCAATAATTGCCACATCCGGTGTTAGTTGGAAATCTGCAAGCGGGTATTTTATGTTTACTTTTTTATCCGTAATAACAGAAAATGCTGTTACTTCTGAACCTGTACCTGAAGTCGTTGGAATGGCAACAAATTTTGCCCTCCCACGTAGAACTGGGAATTTAACCACTCGCTTATTCGGATCAAAGAATTTTTTAGTCAAACTATGGAAATCTGTCTCTGGATGTTCGTAAAACAACCACATTGCTTTTGCGGCATCCATGACCGACCCGCCACCGAGGGCAATAATGACATCAGGTTGAAAACCTCTCATTCTATCTGCGCCACGCATAACCGTCTCAATACTAGGTTCTGGTTCAATTTCAGAAAACACCTCATATTGAACCTTATTTGGATTCTTATCCAGATAATAAATAACTTTGTCTACAAAACCATTTCCCAAAGAGCTTCCGCTTGTAACAATAAATGCTTTCGAAATTTTCGGGATTGAGGCAAGCGTCTGAATTGAATTTTTCTCAAAAAATATCTGGGATGGGACCTTAAACCATTGTGTAAATGTTCGTCTTTTAGCTACCTTTTTAATATTGATGAGATTAGCTGCTCCAACATTTTGTGACACTGAATTTCCTCCATAGGTTCCACATCCTATCGTTAAGGACGGGAGTGAAGTGTTATAGATATCACCGATGGCTCCATGGGTAGAAGGTGTATTGACAATAATACGGCCAGCCTTCATGCGCATTGCGAATCTATCAACTAGAGTTTGCTCAGCTGTATGTATGGCTGCTGAATGTCCAAGTCCCCCATACTCCAGCGTTTCCTCCGCAATCAATAATCCTTCTGCAAAACTATTAACCTTATAGCAGGCTAAGATTGGACTGAGTTTTTCACAAGAAAGTGGAAATTTTGGACCTACCCCCTCTAATTCAGCAATTAGAATCTTCGTATTTACAGGAACATTCACTCCTGCCATTTTTGCGATCATGTAAGCTGGTAAACCAACGATTAATTGATTAATAGAATTCGTTTTCTCGAAGATGGCTACTTTTTCTATGAGTTTTCGTTCTTCTTCATTTAGGAAATAGCACTGATTTTCTATCATTTCCTGTTTAACTTCATTGTAAATTTCTTGATCAATGATTAGTGCTTGTTCTGAAGCACAAATCATTCCATTATCGAAGGTTTTAGATAATATTACATCATTGATTGCTCGTTTTATATTTGCAGTTTTCTCAATATAACAAGGAACATTTCCTGCTCCAACACCAATTGCTGGTTTACCAGAACTATAAGCAGCTTTTACCAAGTTAGGTCCACCTGTTGCTAAGATGAGGGAAATCTTTGGATGTATCATTAAGGCTTGGAAGGCTTCGTGAGAAGGTAACTCAATCCATTGAATACAATTCTCAGGAGCGCCTGCCAGTATGGCGGCATTCTTTAATAATGAGGCAGTCTCTGTGCAGCATTTTTGAGCATATTTAGGAAAGGCAAAAATGATAGGGTTTCTTGTTTTAAGTGAAATAAGAGATTTGAAGATTACAGTTGATGTTGGATTGGTAATTGGAATGACACCTGCGATGACACCTACTGGTTCAGCCATCTCTACCATTCCTTCATTTTCGTTTTCGCTAATCACACCTACTGTTTTCATATCCCTAATATTGTTGTAGATAAATTCTGTAGCAAACATATTTTTAAAAACTTTATCTTCGTAAACTCCCCTTCTTGTTTCATTTACAGCAAGCTTTGCTAAATGCCTATGATTTTCAAGTGCAGTAACAGCGATTTGCTTAATAATTTCATCAACCATTTCTTGGGTAAAACAGCGAAAAGCTTCAAGTGCATTTACTGCGTTATTTGCTAACGATTCAATCATCGCAGCAACCGTTTGAGTTTCAAGTACCACTCTTTCTTCTACTGACATCTTCATTCCCTCCAAACACATATACTCCTATTGGCTAAAATATATCATTTAGAAATTCCGAAAATTGTCGAATCGTGCAAGAAAACGAATGAGTACTCATTCATTTCATAGAATGTTCAAAAATTTGAACTCTTTCCAAAATAAAAAGTGGCTGACTAAATGAGTCAGCCTCCGATTCAGTTGGGTATCAGCCAGTATTCCTTAATCCAGCAGATATACCACTTATAGTTAGAAGAACTTGTGTGAGTAATTCATCATTCTCTCCTTCTTGCTTCCTTAATTCTTTAATTAACTCAACTTGAAGGTGGTTTAATGGGTCAACATAAGGATTTCGTCGATGAACCGATTCTTGAATATTTGGAGTATGATCCAGCAATTCATTATCCCCTGTTATTTTCAATAAGATAGCTTTCGTTCTTTCATATTCTTCTAAAATATTTGTAAAAATTCTATCTGCTATTGCTTTATCTTGAACAAGAGTTAAATATTCCTTTGCAGTGGTAATATCAGCTTTCATTAACGCCATGTGTAAATTATCAATCGTTGATCGGAAAAATGGCCACTTCTCATACATTTGTTGTAAGAGCTGGAGATTTTCAGCACTTTTTGAAGCAAAAGTGTCTAGTCCAGTTCCAGCAGCATACCATGCAGGAAGCAATTGCCTGCTTTGAGTCCACGCAAACACCCACGGGATTGCCCTTAAATCCTCAAAACGACCTCTATTTTTTCTACTCATTGGTCTTGATCCAATATTTAGGTCACCTAATTCCCTTAATGGTGTTGCTTCATTAAAGTATGTTAAGAAGTCTGGATCTCCAAACACCAATGATTGATATTTCCCTAAAGAAATACCCGCAATTTCTTCAATGGTTTCTTCCCAAATAGGATCGCGGTGATATCCTGACTCTTTTGATACATGTGTTGCTGCAAGCAGTAAGGTAGAAGTCGCCTGCTCTAAACTACGGTAAGCAATATCCTCAAGTAAATACCTTGACGATAATACTTCCCCCTGTTCGGTAATTTTTACACCATCTCCAATGGTTTCAGCCGGTTGAGATAAGATGCTCTTGTTTAATGGACCGCCGCCACGACCAAGCGAACCACCGCGTCCGTGGAAGAATTTAAGGCCAATATTATACTGCTTAGCCATTTTATGAATTTCAATTTGGGCTCTATATAGCTTCCAGTTGGCAGTAAGTGTTCCACCATCCTTGCTACCATCAGAGTATCCTAGCATGATTTCCTGTTGATCCCCTAAAATCTTCAAATGATTGCGGTACAATGGCATTTCAAAGAGGGTTTCCATAATCTTAGGACCAGCAACAAGGTCATCAATTGTCTCCAGCAATGGAGCTACATTTAAATGACTTTCTAAAGTGCCGTCTGCGTGAAGTCGATAAATTCCCGCCTCTTTAGCTAGGACTAAAACTTCAAGCAAGTCACTTGGTGATTTAGTCATACTAACAAGGTAGACAGAAATGGAACGTTTCCCAAACTCTTCATGTGCCTCTTTAATCATTTGGAATACTTTAATCATTTCTTGCGTATCCGCAGAATAATCTTCATTCAAAAGTAGTACAGGGCGTGGATCCATTAAGATATTTTGTAAAATCTTTATTTTTTCTTCTTCGGATAGTTCCGCATAGTTTTCAGTGATTCTTACTTTACGAAGAATCTCTGTGATAGCCGCTTCGTGTTCTCCACTATGGTTACGGATATCCAATGTTGCTAAATGGAATCCAAATAACTGAACTTGACGAATCAGCTTCTGAATAATTTTTAATTCATGCGCTGCAGGGTGATGCATCTTTAAACTTCTTTTAATAAGATATAAGTCTTCTAATAATTCCTCTGCAGACTTATATCCTAATTCTGAGGATCCCACATGCTTAACTCGTTCAATAATCAGTGCGAAGGCCCGACGATACACTTCCGCTTTATTTGGCCACTTTTTGTCTTCTTTTAAGTAAATATCTTCTTTTTCTTCGATAAAAGTAAGTAATTCTTCACTAACCTCTACACGTGTAGTAGCCTGGCTGTACCTCTTCATTAGATCGACTAATACATTCTTGTACTTCTTTAGTACCAATCTTCTTTGTCTATTTAAGGTTTCCCATGTGACCTCATGGGTAACATTCGGGTTGCCGTCACGGTCTCCGCCGATCCATGAACCGAAACGAAGGAAATTAGGAACTTCCCATGCAGCATGAGGATAATACTTACCTAAATTGTCGGCAACTTCCTGGTGTATCTCCGGAAGCACCTCAAAAAGTGTTTGATCAAAATAATACAATCCATTTCTTACTTCATCCAACACAGTAGGCTTATGCTGACGTAGTTCATCGGTTTGCCATAGAATCGTCACTTCATTAAACAAGCTTTCTTCAAGCTTTTTTCTTTCCCTGCTAGTTAACAAAGGATGATCTAGACTTTTTAAGATGTCCGCAATTCGCTGTTGAATTTCAAGAATGGAGCGCTTAGTCGCCTCAGTTGGATGAGCCGTGATTACTAATTCTAAGGATAGCGTATGTAAAACTTTTTGAATCACATCTTCATTAATATCATTCTCTTTTAGTGAAAGAATCGCACTCTCAATGGATGCAGGCTGTACAATATTATCATCTTGAAGCTGATATTCCCTCCGTCTTCTGATACGATGGTTTTGTTCAGCTGCGTTTATCAAATGGAAATACATAGAAAAAGCACGGATAATTTGCTTTCTCATCGGAGAGCTTAGATTAGCGATTTCATCTTTTAAATTAGTATAAATTTCTTGATCAAAGTGAGTTCTTAAAGTCTTTGACATCAATCTAATTTTCTCTACTTTTTCGAATAATTCAGATCCACCATGATTGACAAGAATTTCACCAAGCATTTTTCCAAGTAATTTCACATCGCGACGCAACGGAAGACTGCTGTCATTTACTTTTAATTCTGTTGCCATACCATTCACCTTCCTTTAGTCAAAAAATTCGCTAAATTTTTATATATAAATATAACATAAATTTACCCATCATGTGAAAGAAATAACTTACTTTTTAAAAAAAAGAAAAAAACCTGCACCATGCAGGCTCTTGAGAATAGTAATTATGCTTTTCTATCAATGACTAGTACATAGGTTTTCCGATCATCATCACTGTAAGATACCACAACAGAAATAACCGTTTTGTTATCGTCATCTAACATAATGGTTTTGCTTGTGCTACCTTCAATTAAAATGGTGGTACTGCTGTAGTTTGCTTTTGGGGCTATTGTGATCGAATCAACATTACTGTCAACAGCCACATGATACGTAAATTCATTAGCAGAAAATTCACTGTCCCATGTACCTTCATTAACTGTTAATGAAGAAAGAGTTGCTTTACTGACTTTAGCTGCTACGGTGCTAACGGTGTTATTACTTTGTTGGTTCATGGTTGGTAGAAAAGAATTGGTTCTATTATTTTGGGATGCGTTGGCTGATTTCGAGATAGACGATCCATCTCTGATCACATTTAATGTATAGGTCCTTGTTTCACCATTTTCTGCGGTAACCACAATAAGTATGACCGTTTTTCCGACTGGTAATTCTTCGGTGGTACTATCTCCTTTTAAGCTAGACCCATTTACCTGAATGCTTGATGTGGATTCAGCTGCAGTAGGTGTGATCGTAAGAAAAGGTACGTCGTTTGCTACTTCCACATCATACGCCGACATGTCAGATGAAAAGATTGGTGATAGCTTTCCATTTGATAATTCAATATTTTTCAAGAGATTATTACCGTTTTGTTTTCTAGTGACGGTAAGGGTGTAGGTGTTCGCTGGATGGGTACCGTCAGTAACTGTAATGAGGAATTTATTTACTCCTGTTTGAAGTGAAAATGTGCCAGCTATACTGCTATTTATCGGCGTGTCATTAATTGTAATAACAGAATCTGGATTTTCACTTTCAACGAGTAGAGTCATTACCTTTGTCTGGTTGTCAACATTGGCGGAGTATTCATTCACACTTGTTGTAAAATCACGATCGAGTTTAACCCCTTCAATTTGCAAGTTTGAAAGTGTATTCCAAGATTCATTCTCCTGTACAACAACTGTACTTTCAGCAAAAGCTGTAGGTATGTAAGAATAATTCCCAATTCCAACTATAGAAGCAATCATGAACATGGTTATTCGTTTTTTTGATTTCTTCGGAAACATACTTTTTCCTCCTGCAACAATAATTTAGACTTACATTATCATTGGAGGCTTAAGAAAACCTTAACTTTTTACCCATAGCAAAAAAAACACGACTCATTCGCCTTGAACAAGTCATGCTTTCTTCCTACCTTCTATTAAATTCTTCTAATTTAGTAGAAATAGCTACTGCCACTTCTTCATCGGATTTTTGAATGGCTTTTTTAAAGAGTGTATTAGCAAGCGTTCCCATAGGACCGGTGGCATTAATTTCAAGGAACCCTGTCACTCGTGTTTTATTTCTATTTATTGCTTTTGCTTCGAAATAACCTTCACCTAAATATTTATCATTAGAACGTTTTAATTCAAAGCTTACCCTTGCCGGCTCATTCCACTCAATATTGTCAATAATTAAACTAACCTTTTTCTTCATAATGCCTAGGAAGTCACTTTTGAACTCCCAGAAGATTTGGTTGTCGTTTACTTCTGCATGTTGAATATAACCCGGAACCAATGGTGCCCAGTTACTTGGATCCCGAATAAATCTCCAGATTACATCAATTGGGATATCTAATTCTACATGTTGTAATTCACTTGGCATTTGTATCCCTCTTTCATAATCAAAGTAAAAGACCTTCAAGTATGTGAAGGCCCTTTTAAAATTGGCTCTGTTAAACGTGCCTGTTGATCTCCGCTCCAGGCACGAGCGGTTCGTGGGTGTTTCGGCGAGCCTCCTCGGAGAAACGCGCCTGCGGGGTCTCCCCTGAACCATAATCCCACAGGAGTCTTCGTGCCTTCCGCTCCAATCAACAGGGTTTAACACAGCCTTAAAAATATATATGTTTAATAAACAGTTTATAGAAGAAATAATTAAAACTAACAAATGGATGCAAGAAAAAAGTTGAGATGGTTCTCCATCTTGGATTCTACTTCTCTAGTGTCTATGTTGTCATACTTCAGAAGCAGATATTCTGTCATCATAGTAAATAACGGATACTGATACTCTATGGCCAAAATTCTTGCATTTTGCTGACTAAGCTTTCCTTCCTTGATGAAGTACTCAAACGCCGTTTCCAAGAAATCAATGGTTCCATTGTATACATCATTCATGATGATCTCTCTTGCCCTTTGGTCACGGAATTGCTCAATATTTAGTATTCTCCACATTTTTTCGTGCAAGGGTTCTTCAACAGCCAGTTTAAAATGAATGATCCCCCGAGTTAAAAATTGGTTGATTGTCACACTTTTACTAATTGCCTCTAGTGTTTCCAGATTAGGTCTTGTTTTAGTATGATGTTTACGAAATAACGCATAAATCCATTCTAATATTTCATCCTTTGACTTAAAGTGATTATATAAAGCACTTTCTTTAATCCCAACGACTTTGGTAAGCTCCCGAACGGATACGGCAGAAAAACCTTTATGAGAAAATAGTTCAATTGAAGCCTCAAGGATTTTATATTTTGTACTGTTTACATCAAGGTTTGTTACTGAATGATTCATCTGGAAAAACTCCCTATTATTTCATTGTCATTAACAAAAGCTGTACCACAAGCTGAAGGTCCATAAGAAAATGAGCAATCGCAATGGGCAATAAGCGATTAGTTCTAGAGTAAATTAACCCTAAAATCAGAGCTAATGGTAAAAAGGATAAAAACCGCCACATCACGTAAGGTCCATCAAAAACTAATGGTAAGGCAACATGTTGGAAAGCTAAGAACAATCCCGATAGTAGAATGGCTAACCACAGTTTTCCTGACCTTTCCTTTATCCTTGGAAGTGCGTAGCCAATATATGTGGGTGTTTCCACAAGACCATTCGATATGGGAAACAAAACTAGGGCTATTGATGCGGCCCACAATGGAAGTTTTTGAAACATCACTTCTGGTGGTGTAAAGGATCCTAATAATATATAAGAGAATAGAAACAAGGGAATAGCCCCTGCAAGAAAACCGACAACAATGAGCCTTAACGTTTCAAGTGTATCTTTTTTGGCCCTGCCTTTTTTTTAAGTTAAAAATGGAAAGATACGAATAGCCTTCCTTTTTCAAGAAACTCCTTAAAATGAGAAAGGTAACGAAATTGGCGAATATAGCTTGAAATGGCCACCATTTCTCCGCTTCATGTAGGGGAGAACTTTTTCCTGCTAGGGCAAAGATTCCAACTTAAAGGGCACCAAATATGATAAATAAAATCGTTCTCATTACTAATGAGATGACAATTCTTCCAACTATGGTTTTCTCATTAATTACTGTCTTCACCTGGATGCTATTCGAACTCAATAATTCCTTTTTCATGATGCACCTCTTGGAATAATTTTCATACCTCCAATGAATTAACGTTCGTTCACAAGGTTGGCAAAAAAATTAGGTTTGGAACAATTCTCCTTGAACTGCCCTAATATATCGATCTGCTGATAATTGAACAGATTGATTTGCATCTTCCTTTACAGTCTTATGAAAGGCATTATAAATTCGATTAAATGATAAAGGCTTAACCTTCTCTGCTATTTCTCTAACTGTTTTAGCAGGTAATGGAATCAAGTTAGGATAACTATACATAAAGCTTACCCACCTTCTATCTGCCACTACTTGGATGATATCTCCTGTTAAAAGGACGCCCTTCCCTTCGTTTCCATCCTCCCAATGTAAAACTGCTCCACCTTTAAAATGTCCGCCTAATCTGTGAATAGTCATTCCCTCATGTAAGACCAGCTTTTCTCCAGACCATAGAATAATATGATCACTTGGATTCACAATCCACTCCTTGTCATCCTCATGGATGTATATAGGGACATCAAATGCTTTTGCCCACTCAATCTGTGCTGAATAATAATGAGGGTGGGAAAGAGCAATCGCGTTAATGCCTCCCATTTGCTGAATCTCCTCAATCGTTCTTTCATCAATATAGGTTATACAATCCCATAATACATTAAAGTCATTTCCTTTGATGAGGTAAGCAGTTTGACCGATTCCAAAAGAAGGTGACGTGGTGATACTGTACAAGTTTTCCTCTTCTAATAGAATATTATTTTTATATTTTTGTGACTCAATTAACTTCTCTAATGTTGTCCAGTCTTGCCCATTCGGGTTTACATATTGTCTTTCCTCCTCACAAATCATGCAAGAGCTAGGAGGCAGTGGGGAGTTTGGATATTGTGTTCCACAAGTTGTGCACACAAATTTATTCACGAGAATCATCCTTTCTTTAAAACGGTTTGGATATTTTTACCACTAATAATATATTAGTTAACGTTCGTTCATATGTCAATAAATTGTATAATTTTGGATAAAAGTTATGAAAGCGCCTGGCTATTATTTCAGATCAAGCGGGTCGATTGGCTAGAGGAGCCTAGACAGAGACATAGTCGCAATTAAGATAACAAAAGTCCTTTATCTGTAATAGCAGATAACCTTGCCTGGCAATCAAACCTTCCCCTATTTACTAGTCGCTCTCTTTTCCTCTTACCATGGGCATTAGACATTTCTTCTATTTACCAGACGCTCCCTTTTGCTCTTCCCACGGGCAATAGACCCTTCTCCTATTTACCGGTCTGCTTCCTTCCATTGAATCGGGACATAAATTACCACAGTATCAAGGACTGTGGCTGTGACAATTTTATACATAATCTGTTAAAAAAGAGACTGGATCCTTATTCATAAAGATCCATTCTCTCCTATGGTTAATTTGTTATTGCCTGTTTTAAAAGAAATTGCTGGATTCTTTCTGCAGCGGTCGATAACCGTTCGGGCGGCTGTACCATGGCAATACGAACATACCCTTCCCCTAATTTTCCGAATGCATCACCTGGAATCACTGCCACACCCGCCTGGTCAATTAATTCAAAGGTAAATTCTCGAGAGGTCCAGCCTGAGGGAATTTTAGCCCAAACGAACATCGTTGCAGGTGACTTTTCCACCTGCCAGCCACTTTTCCTTAGCCCAGAAATTAATGTATCCCGACGGATTTCATATTCTTTTACCTGTTCACGAAGATATTGAAAGTCAGAGGTCAGTGCAGTAACCGCTGCCTTTTGGATTGGATAAAAAATTCCATAATCGATATGTGACTTTAATGAAGCAAGAATCGCTATTGCTTGCGCATTGCCAACCACATAACCAATTCGACAGCCAGCCATATTAAATGTTTTTGACAGTGAATTAAATTCAATTCCGACCTGTTTTGCTCCTGGAACCGACATGAAACTAAGCTGGGGATGATCATCAAATATTAATTCTGAATAGGCAAAATCATGAACAACTAATATCCCATGCTGCTTAGCGAAATCCACTACCTTTTCAAAAAATTCTCTATCTGCTAATGCAGTTACAGGGTTCCCAGGATAGCTGATGATCATCATTTTGGTTTTATGTAAAACTTCTAGCGGAATTTCCTCCAGCTGGGGGCAGGAACTTATTTTCAGCTACCAACGGCATAGGATAAATTATTCCACCTGCAATATTTACACTTGCCTCATATATCGGGTATCCAGGATCCGGAACCAAAACATAATCTCCTGGATTAATAAATGCTGTAGCCAAATGTGCCAACCCATCCTGTGACCCCATTAACTGCAGGACTTCCTTTTCAGGGTTAAGATCAACGGCATACCTTTGTTGATAAAAATAACTAACTGCTTCATGAAATTCTGGAATCCCTGTCAGAGTGTACCCATAGCGACTTGTGTCCTGAGCGGCCTCAATCAATGTTTCCACAACAAACGATGGCGGCGGAAAATCAGGTGATCCTACACTTAAATCAATGACATCTTTTCCTCTTTTGATAGCTTCTTTTTTACGATTAGCTACTTCTTGAAAAATACTTGCTGACATTTTTTGTAGTTTTTCTGATGCAAAAAAATTCAAAATCATTCCCCCCTCAATCTTTTCTGCAATAATATTGTTTATATTAACATAATTCAGATTATAACAGTCGAAGAATATGTATTCTATATTTCTAATTAACCATTGATTAATATCTATTCATAAATTAAGATTTGTAGATAGGAGAAAATTCAGAATAGTCTTTATGATTTTGGAGGTAACTGAATTGAAATTCTTTCAGTATTGTTTGTTCTTCTTAGGGTTAACCTTTTTTGGCTTAGGCAACGCGATTGCGGTTAAAGTCAAATATCTTGGTCTACATCCGTGGGAAGTCCTAAATGTTGCTCTTTATGAGCATTTTGGTTTGACCATTGGTACATGGGGTGTTGTCTGTGGTTTAATTCTAATCCTCGTTTCGTTCTTTGTGGCTAGAAGCTATATTAATATTGGGACGATCTTAAATGCTTTGTGCATAGGACCCATAATGGATTTTTTCCTTTGGCTGGATATTCTTCCGAAGGCAACACACACTTGGATGGATTACATTATTTTATTGGTTGCTATAGTTACTACCGGGATTGGTGGCGGGATGTATGTGGCCGCAGGAATTGGCGCTGGCCCTCGTGATGGATTTATGCTTTCCATTTCTGATAAAACAAGACTGTCTGTAAGCCAAGCAAGGATCATCGTAGAAAGTATGGTTTTAATTGTGGGCTTTTTATTAAGCGGCCCGGTGTTTATTGCCACTTTTGTTTACACATTCATTCAAAGTCCGGTTTTTCAACGCTCATTAAAGCTGTTCCGTTCCCTGGTTGAAACGCTAAAAAAACGAAAAGAGCATCAACCAGAAAGCATTATTCTTTAACCACAAAAGGATCTCCACTCAACAAGAGGGAGGTCCTTTCAAATGGCTAGTACTCCGTTATATTAGAAACATTTACTTTTTTTAAACCCTTTAAAGTAAAACAGCTAGCAATAATAATAAGCGAAAATAAAAGGAATATATGACTTACTCCAATTTTCGATATTAAAAACCCTGTTGTTAGGGCAGATGTAATTTTTACGATGGAGGCTAAAATCGTTCTTAGTCCAACGACTCTCCCAATATACTCTTTTGTTGAATTCAATTGGATTAGTGTTTGAGTAATAATTAAGTGGGACATCGTAAATAATCCAAGAACAAATATGAAAATAACAGCTGTCATTTTATAACTATTAAAATATATTAAACCCGCTGTTGTTGCCATCCCCATCATGGTAATAACAATCGACCATTGTTTATATTTTTTCAAAAAATATGTAACAACGATTCCTGCGAGTATTCCCCCTACTGCAAAAGAAATATCAAACACCGAATATAATCCGCTGCCTCCCTTAAATACCTTTGCTAACGGTAAAAGAATGGTTGTAGTCATTTGGATACTAATGCTATTTAATATGGATAAAAAAAGGAGGTATCTCATTCCCTCCCGATTCTTGATAAAATCCCATCCGGAAATCAGCTCTGAGTAGTATTGAATTTTACTCTGTTTCTTTTGTTTGGTATTAATCTGCTTCACCAAATAATAGAGAATGGCAGCTAGTAAAAATGTAAGCGAATTAATTAGGAAGCTAAGAGATAAAGACAATTTTATCAGCAGAACTCCTGAAACTGCTGAGCCTGCAATTAGTGCACCTTCATTGAGTGATGAAGATTTGGAGATAACAAAGGGAATATCTCTATCTTGAAATGATTCTTTTATGAAAGACTGCTCGGCAGGTTTGTAAATGGTGTAGCAGACAGCTAATAGAAACTGTAAAAAATAGATCAAAAGCGTTGATTCAAAATGTAATAGGATGAATATTGACATGGTTAGTACAATAATGAAACGAAAGATGTCTGTCATGACGACAATGATTTTTGAATGATGATGATCAACATAAACGGATACAAGTGGTGTTAGCAAAATACTTGGTAAATAATAAATGGCAATCATCACACCTATTGAAAGTGCTTCACCTGTTAAATGATAGATATACCACATTATAGCAATTTGCTGGATGCCGTCTCCAAAGTTACTAATCATCGAACCTAGTAAATAAGATAATTTGTTGTTTTTCATTTGGTATTCCCCCTTCCCCTTTGCCCGTTCTTATTGTACGTATGAATGTCTATAAGGAAAATTACGGAATTTTTATTACTTAACTTAAGAAAAACTTATTAGCCTTGTTTTAACCTTGGACACATTCCAAAAAAGTAAAAGCCGCTATCCATAAGGATAAACGGCCGCGTTGATTTCATTTACATTTTCAAATGAAAACCATTAAAATAATGATGAAGGACATTTTCTTGTTCAATCAATGCAATTTTGTCTTTCATCCACCTGATGAAGGACATTTTCCTGCTCAATCAACTCAATTTTGTCTTTCATCAGTCAATATCTCTTAAAGTTTGTAATGTACTATGAAAAATCCACTGTATCTAGTAGGTCTCCCCATGTGGATAGTGTTGGTGTTTTTTCACCGTTGAAGATCGGATTTACCAAACTGAGTAATTCCCCATCCTCAGAGCGAATTTCAAAGCGAATCCAGTTTACTTCTGATTTCTTTAGAGTAAATTGGTTTTGAATAATTTTTCCTTCAGCAATCTTGATATCTTTTACCGATTGACCATCTTTAATCCAATGAAGGCTCGCATTTACTGGGGTTTTCATGAGCAAAATCTCGTACCAAACCTCGACCTCTTCCTTGTCACCAAAGCAATCTGATAAATTACTCCCCGGCAGATAAGAGATTCCATCTACAATAATATTAATTATAAATTCTGGGCCTCTTGATACATAAGCTCTGCCCCTTTTTACTCCATTTAATACAGACCTGGCTGTCAGGCCTTCACAATAAACGAAAGTTGCAGGGTCCCCAATGACAGATGGAGGTCCCCCTTCTTCATACGACTCAGTAGGCAGTAAATGAGAATCGGAACCACCTATCCCATACATCCGATACCCATCATTCCATAATGTATTCCACAATAAGAGTGCCTGTTCTGTCGCTTCCGGGTTATCCTTGTAGGTTGGGTCATTCCAGATTTCGATTACATCTATATCAGCTAACAAAGTCTGACGATACTGCCACTCCCAAGGCTTAAGCATCGGATGATTTATGCTGACAATGGCCTCAGTTGCCTTGACCTCATGGATAATTCGGTTCATGCCTTCTTCTGTCTCCATACCGCCATCTGCACAAGACGGACGCCAATCAACCCATTTGGTTAGACCGAGGGCATTAAAGTGTCCTTTCGAAGAAGTAATTTCCACACCTGGAATCACCATGATTTCATCATCAAGCCATTTTGTCGGCAGAATATTATGGTCGGTAGCTACAAAGAAATCTAAATTCATTTTTCTAGCTTGCACCATCCCATTTTTAGGTGTCATCTTTCCATCTGATTCCGTTGTATGTGTATGAAAATCCCCTTTATACCATCGTGTTTCTGTATTGAACACCTGATCTATTTGATAATCGGTTAAGAGAAAACCCTTAGCCATTCCGTCCTTCGACCAAGTAGAACCTTCCACATTATTTCCATCCTTTTGACCAAAACCGCCTACATAATCAACCGTATATTGGCGATTTTCAGAAGACGGAGGACTAAGAATTTCTAGCGTCCAAGTTCCGGTGCCAAGTTTACCAGATACCGCTCCAAAGCTTGTATACTTAGAAGATTGAGAGATTAATATAGTCTTAGGTTCATTCATCACAAGCAATTGGGCCCTCAACTTTTGCTCAGGATCCCATAGTAAAATTGAATACCACCCTTTAACGGAAAAAGAAATAGTTAATTCAAGCCAGTCATAATCAAACTCTAGTTCAAGCGGTAAAGAGAAAGACGGTGCCTGTAACACACCGTCAATCTTTGTTGAGTACGAAGCAGTCAACGTCAATCCTCCTCTTTATTTTTTCAATACTTTATCTAATGCTCTTTGTGCCTCTTTTTGAGCATCCTTTAATGCTTCTTCTGCAGAAACACCTTCAATTTCCACTTTATCTGCTGCCTTTACTAATGCATCGTAAATTTTACCGCCAGTTGGATCAACAAATGGTGGAGTAGCGATTTGTGCCTGTTGTAAAGGAACATTGATTTGTGGATTCTTCTCAGCAAACTCTTTGTATGCGGGAACATCCTGTGCTGATTTTCTCACTGGAATATACCCAGAATTAATTGACCAATCTGCAGTGTTTTCAGCATTTGTGAAGAATTTTAACCATTTAAATGCTGCTTTCTTTTCTTTCTCAGATGCTAGAGCAGGAATGGCACCCATCTGTGCACCTGCATGTGGAGCTGCTTCATGACCTTCCCATCCCGGCTGTGGATATGCTGCTAAAATAGAGAAATCTAAATCTCCCTGGTCACCACTTGAACCCGTGTAACCTGCAGCACGCCCTTGCATTGCATCATCGATTGTCTTATACCAATATTCCCAGCCCTGACCATCATGATGGATTGTCATCGTCTTATCCTCTTGGATTCCTTTTCTGAAAAACTCCCATGCTTTTACCCATTCTGGAGAATCGACTAACACCTTTTTACCATCTTCACTTAAATATTTTGCACCATTACTAAGTGCTGCATCGATCATGTTATCTGGTCCCCACATTGGTGCCCAACCATAGACCTCTGTCTTATCTCCACTTTTCTTTGTTAATTGTTTTGTTACTTCTGCAAATGATTCCCATGTCTTTAATTGTTCAGGAGCAATACCAGCCTTTTCAAACATGTCCTTACGATAATAAAGAACTTGTGTTGTTCCATAAAGTGGTAATGCATACTGCTCTCCATTAATTGTTCCTTGTTGATAAAAAGCATCTACAAAATCTTCTGGATGGAAGTCAGCATCCTCTTTTATGTATTTTGTTAGAGGCGCTAGTGTCCCTTTTTTCGCAAACGCATTCATTGGATCGTTTTTCAAAAGAATGGCAGCTGGAACCTTTTTAGCTGCAATAGCTGCTTGTAGCTTTTGTAGGGTTTCATCATATGAACCTTGTGCTACACCCTTAACCTTTACTTCGTTTTGGCTGGCATTAAATGCTTTAATTCTTTTTTCAACATTCTCACCAAGCTTACCACCTAATCCATACCAAAACTCAATTTCTACTGGTCCATTAGCAGATGACTTCTCTGAAGAACAGCCAGAAATCATCGAGACTAGTAATAAGACAATCAAACTAAATATTCCAATCTTTCTTGTAAACATCTTTTTCTCCCCTTTTTATCCTTTTAACCCCTGATCGCTAATGCCAGAGATAATCCACTTTTGAACGAATATAAATAAAATCAGCAGCGGCAAGACAGCAAAGGTACTTGCAGCCATGATCAGTGGCCATTGAATTCCATATGCACCTTCTTGAATAAAAAATTGCCTTAGCCCTGTAGTAATTAACATCTTGCTTTCACTTGTTGTAATTAATGTTGGCCATAGATAATTATTATAGTTTTGGACAAAACTGATTAGCGCAAAGGTAATGAACGTTGCTTTCGTCGTTGGAAATATAATCTTCCAAATAATAGTCCAGTGTGTTGCTCCATCTACCCTTGCCGCCTCAATTAGTTCCTTTGGAACCTGGAGGAATGCCTGCCTGAACAGAAAAATCCCAAAAACACTACACGCATTCGATAAAATAAGTCCTTTATACGTATCTAGTAAATTAAAATCAGCTAAAATGACGTAACTTGGTACATATGTAGCCGCTACCGGCAGCATATAGGTAATCAAAATAATGGAAAACAATAGATTTCTTCCTTTAAAACGCAATTGTGTAAATGCATAGGCAATCATTGCTGAATTAACGATTTGGATAAGGATAATCATCGTTGCGGTAAAGACACTATTGAAAATATATTGATTAAATGGTGCCATGGACCATGCTTCAGCAAAGTGATTCCACATTGGCTTCTCCGGCCATAAAGTGGGTGGAAACTGCCAAATTTCATCCTTCGTTTTTAGCGCACTTACCACCATCCATAAGAAAGGAAATACCATCATGATGCTAATGAAGATCAAAACTACATGCCTTGCTAGTAAAATAGGTACTTTTTTCAACTCACTAGCCCCCCTTTCTTTTATTGGTAATGCACCCAACGTTTGGATAATAGAAACTGTATGAACGAAAATACCGCAGTAATCAACACTAAAAGAATGGCCGTTGCGGTTGCCTTACCCATGTTAAATTCCTCAAACGCTGTTTGGTAATAGAAATAAAGCATGGTTCGAGTACTTCCAGCTGGACCTCCTTGAGTTAGCACTTGAATTTGGTCATAAGCCTGGAGTGCGTCAATTGAGGTAATGACTACTAGGAATAGGGTTGTTGGTGAAATGATTGGAACCGTAATATGTACAAATCGACGCCATTTACTTGCTCCATCTAATGAAGCCGCTTCATAAAGACTAACAGGAACCTTTTTCAATGCATTTAAGTAAAAAATCATTGTCCAACCTATCCCTTTCCAAATGCTAACGATGATTACAGCTGGCATAGCCCAAGTTGAGCTGGAAGTCCAATCTAGACCTGGAAGGTGAAGTATGTTAAGGACCCAATTGGCAAATCCTACTTTCGGTTCATAAATCCATGACCATACAATGGAAACGGCGACAGTGGGAGTTACCCATGGTGAAAATATTAATGTTCGATAAATCCCCATGCCCTTACTCTTTCCACTTACTAACAAAGCCAGCAATAAGCCTCCTGCAACACAGGGAATGACAACTCCCATTGAAAACACAAATGTATTTAAGAGAACGGAGTAAAAGGTTGGATCGGTTAATAGGTCTGTATAATTACTAATGCCAACAAATTCATAATCGGGGCTTACATAGTCCCAATTTGTAAAACTTATAAGCAAGGATTTTCCCATTGGGTAAACCCAGAAGATTATCAATGGAACAATGGCTGGTAGTATAAACAGGAAGGGAGCAAAAGAGAAGGTTTTCCTTCTTTCCTTTTTTTCTATTAAACTCTTACTCTGGTTTAGTTTTGCAACTGGTGTACTCACACGATCACCCCTTTCTTCAATTTATGAATTCATTTATATTTTATACATTCAATTTTTGAATACGTTTTTATCTTACCAAGGGTTTCCTCATATGTAAACAGAAAATGTAAAAAAATTGTCACATTTCCTGTTTTTTTGTCCCGGGAAATTTTCCATGCACAAAAAAACCGCTTGATGTCCAAGCGGTTTCTACCTAGTTCATTTCCATACTTCCTCTAGCACTTCTCTGAATAACTCGTCTAATAATGGGGTTATATTATCTTTCGAACCTTTTAATGATTTAGTATATTCTTCCAACCGAAAAATTTCTTTCTCAATAAAATCGTTAATTACTGGAAGCTTTTGTTCGAGGCTCAACTCCTCCCCACTCATTTTTCTATTTAATAATATGAGGACTTGGTGTTTAAGCTCCCCTTCTTCAATTAAATCTTCGACCAAATTCAGGAACAGGATAGGCGGCACAGAGTTATATTTTTCAATCCACATGCAAGCCAGTATTGGTCGTAGGACATAAAAATATTTCTTAATTTTTACTTGCTCTCCTTGTAGGTAATCACGATAATTGCCCTTCGCCATGTTTAAATAATGATAAAGTGCAGACTGCGGCAGGAAAACCTTCTCTTGGATTACCTTCATTTTATCTACAAGGGAAAACGCTTGATAGTAGACAATACCAGAATGCAGCCACTCCATTAATGGCGGATTGGATTTTCTAAAAAGCTTGAGAGCTTTTCGTAATTCCCAGCCGTTCATATCGAGGAGGTCATTGATGGGCAATTCGATCACATCACGCTTTTCATCAATACTTAAATACCACTCTTGTCTATGCACATAAATAAACCGGACATCATAATCACTATCCTTGGATGGAAATCCCCATGCCCTGCTGCCTGATTCTACTACATAGCAGATTTTTATATCATGCTGCTCTTCCAGTCTTTTAATTTCTTCAAGTATTCGTTCCTTCAAACTACACCCTCCCTACTGAGTGTCTGGACCAAAGATTCTTACTATATTGGCGATAATCCTGATGGAACTGCTGAACCCACGAACCCTCTTTACCAGGATAGTTGCGTCCTTCAAAAGATGTAATTGGGACGATTTCTTGAATGGAATTAGTGACAAACATTTCATCAGCTTCTAGTGCTTCCTCAACTGAATAATGCCCCTCTCGAATCTGCAAATTATTTTTCCAGCCTAATTTAATGACAAACTGGCGGGTAATTCCATTTAAGATGCCGGTATGTAAAGAAGGTGAATATAAGACATTTCCTTTAATCCAAAAAAGATTAGAAACAATGCCTTCAGCTAAATATCCTTGCTCACTTAGAAAAATTCCTTCTACATCTGGAAAATCGCCAATTTCTCTTTTTGCCAATACATTATTTAAATAATGATGGGACTTTAAACGTTGATTCCCTTCAGGGCTGTTCCGCTTTACTTTCAACAGTACTGCCTTTTTTTCAATTAATCCCCCTGAAGGTGGTAATGGCTTAGGAAAAATAATCATATTCGGCTGGAGGTAAGGTTCTACCTGTAATCCCACTTCGCCTAATCCGGCAGAGACATTTAGGCGAATGTAAGCATTTGTCAGCTGGTTTTTTTCTAATAATTCCTGCAAAATATTATTGATTTCTTTCCGTGTATATTGCTGCTGTATCAAAATTTCTGCTAATCCCTGATTCAGCCGCTCTAGATGGTCATCTAGTAAAAATGGATGCCCGTCATACACCCGGAACGTTTCAAATAAACCGATGCCATATAAAAAACCATGATCAAATGGAGAAATCTTCGCATCTTCTTTATTGATAAAATGGCCGTTTAAGTAGATCAACATGTTAGTTTTCCTTAAGAATAGCAGTATGTTTGTAGTGATCAACGAAGTTTTGCAACAACTCTTTCCCACAGGTCGTCATGATGGATTCTGGATGGAACTGTACGCCCTCAATCGGAAGGTCCTTATGGCGAATCGCCATGATTTCCCCTTCTTTCGTCCAAGCGGAGATTTCAAAGCAATCCGGCAACGTTTCTCTTTTTACAATTAACGAGTGATAGCGTGTGGCTGGAAAAGGATTCGGCAACCCTTGAAACATCGTCTTCCCATCGTGGTACATCTCAGATGTTTTTCCATGCATAAGCCTCTCTGCCTGGACTACTTGTCCACCAAAAGCTTGAGCAATTGCTTGTTGACCTAGACAAACGCCAAAAATCGGAATTTTACCAGCGAAAAATCTGATTGCCTCCAAACTGATTCCCGCTTCATTCGGACTACACGGCCCTGGAGAAACCATTAAAAATTCAGGGTGCAGCTTCTCGATCTCATCGATTGAGGTTTGATTGTTGCGTTTTACAACTAATTCTTCCCCAAGTTCACCCAGGTACTGAACTAAGTTAAAGGTAAAGGAATCATAATTATCAATCATAAAAATCATCGTTGCTTACTCCTCCGCCATTTCTTTTGCTTTCCATAAAGCCGCTGCTTTTTTCATAGATTCTTTATATTCATGTTTAGGATTCGAATCGATGACAATGCCTGCACCTGCTTGCACATGTGCCATCCCATCCTTCACAAGCATGGTTCGGATAATAATATTTAATTCTAAGTCGCCACTAAAATCAATCCAGCCAAGTGATCCAGTATATACACCCCGTTGAACGGGCTCCAACTCTTCGATGATCTCCATCGTTCGCACTTTCGGAGCACCAGTTATCGTTCCGCCAGGGAAGACCGCGTCAATAATATCAAAGCACGACTTTTCTTCAGCCAATTCCCCTCTCACATTGGAAACAATATGCATCACATGAGAGTATTTTTCTATAGTCATAAATTCATTGACCTCAACCGTTCCGTATCTGCAAACTCTGCCAAGGTCATTTCGTTCTAAATCCACAAGCATAACGTGCTCTGCTCGCTCTTTTTCGTTTTCAATTAATTCGTTAGCGAGTGCAATATCTTCTTCATGGTCCTTCCCTCTTGAACGCGTCCCTGCGATGGGCCTTGTACTTACTTCTAATCCATCTTTTTTCACAAGAAGTTCTGGTGATCCACTGACAAGCTGAAATTTTGGTGTATGCATATACCCCATATACGGTGATGGATTCAAGGTCCTTAATTGTTCATACACGTCAATCGCTTGTACTCCCATCGGTTTTGATTGACGCACCGCCAGATTAACCTGGAATACATCCCCTTGTGAAATATAGTGTTGAACTTTCCTAACTGCCTGTTGAAACTCCTCTTCGGTCATCGAAACCTGCAACTGATTTAAATCCTTTACAGTTTCTCGAGCATTTGGTACAGAAGGTATTTCCTCAAGCCAGCGTTTTTCCCAGTATCCTAATCGTTGATCTGTTCCTTCATCATTTTCTGCCAAGAGGAAAGTCCACAGCAGGTTTTCCTGATGGTCAAACACAAACCACTCCTTAACAATGAAAAAGTAGATTTCCGGAATGCCAAGGTCGTCTTTTGCTATACTAGGAAGTTGTTCTATATAACGAGCATAATCGTAGCTGATGTACCCAATTGCTCCTCCAAGGAAGCTAGGGAGCCCTTCTATTTTATCAACCTGATACTGGTTCATCCATTCCTTGAGTAAGTGAAGGGGGTTCCCTTCCAACTTTTGGTGACCGCTTTCATTTTGAATTTCGAGCTCATGATTTTTCCCTTTGAAAATGGTCTCAGGTTGAAATGCAGCAATGCTGTATCTTCCGCCGCGACCACTCTCGAGAAGCACATGATGTGTATAATTTTCAGCAAGTGCACGGTACTGTTTAAAAAACCTTGAATAGGTGTAAGGAATTTTTTTACTATATAAATGAAGCTTCTTCAACCAATTCACTCCTATACTTTTCTCTTTTTTCATCATACTTGAAAAGGGTGTCAGGCACCACACAAAGAGTGGTACCTGACACCTAAATTTTTCATCCAGATCAAACGGACAAGAAGCCCCATCCATTTTGGATAGGGCTTTCTTTAACTGATTAGATTCATTAGTAAGTGTTCTAAGAAATCTTCTTTAATTCTTCAGTAAGTTTCATGAATAGTTCCTTGTTTCCTTCTATTAACGTTTGGTCGATTTCCTTTCGGATTTTCTCCTTTTTGAATTCAAGCAGGACATTGTTTAGAAACATCTCAGCAACTACAGCATCTGCGTTCTCATCCGAATGTTGTGGTGAATTTAGTAATTTCTTTTCCATGGAAATCAACTCCTTGAGCTTTTTTTCATTATACAAGGAGTTTTCTAAAAATTCAAACACTTTATTTTGGAAAATTTAAAAAATTTTAGGTTCATTATATTTGTTAGGATTTTTTGGTGTGAACGGAAAAAAATTAGGGAATAGTAACTTCAACTAACTTTTGAAGGAATAGGAGGAAAATATGTATGGAACAAACCGCCTTAACTGGCTATCATCCGGTCAATAACATCGATGTTTATTATGAGTTTTATCCGAATCCAAAATCCGAGCGTACTTTTGTTTTATTGCATGGTTTTCTTTCTTCCACCTTTACGTTTCGCCACCTCATTTCGTTACTAAAAAAGGAATATCAAGTGTTATCGATTGATCTTCCCCCATTTGGAAAAAGTGCAAAGTGTAACCGTTATGTGTATTCCTATAAAAACCTTGCACAAACTGTAATTAATTTAACGGAATCATTAGGATTAAAAAAGATGACCTTTATTGGCCATTCAATGGGGGGGCAGATTGTGCTGAATATCCTTCATATGATGCCTGATCTCGCTGACAAAGCTATACTTCTTTGCAGCTCAGCCTATCTTAAACGTTCAAAGTTGCCTTTAGTTCTGACAAGCTACATTCCCTACTTCCACCTTTTTGTAAAGTATTGGTTCGCAAGAACGGGTGTGAAGAAAAACCTGCAGGAGGCACTCTATAACCACTCCATCATCAATGATGAGATGATCAATGGTTATCTTCAACCATTTTTACAAGATGAAATCTTCATCGCACTGACAAGGATGATTCGTGACCGTGAAGGAGACTTGCCACCTGAGGCTCTTAAACAAATAAAAACTCCATGCTTACTGCTTTGGGGTGACCACGATAACTCCATGCCGCTAAAAGTCGGAGAAAAATTAAACAAGGATTTAGTGAACTCTGAGTTAGTCGTATTAAAAGAAACGGGTCATGCGCTGCCAGAGGAGCGGCCATTTGAAGTATTTGAATATATCAAAGGATTTTTAGAAAAATTCCAACCGGCAGCTGACCATTGAAACGGCTAGCTGCCAGTAAAAGAACAAAGGCTCTTTTTTAAAACATTATTGCTTTCCGATACTTTTTTAAAGATCATTCTAAAAATAGACGGAGGAATTCCGCTTATTTGATTTTAAAACGCAAAAATTGGTCACTTTTCTTTGAATAACCGGAAAAACTCCGCTAATCTATATCAAAATAAGCTCACTTTTGCAAAATAACCGGAAATTCTCCGTTTATTGGTTACTCTTCTAAGATGGCAATTCAATTAGCCAGCTTTTTCGTAGTGTAGCTATGTCTCTAAATGAATAAACTTCCGCTTTTCTTCCATAACAACATTGTTTAAGAAAACAGCCAAAACAATAGAAAAAAAGCCAGATGCACGGTTTCTACACTGGCCATGTTCCTTATTTAAACCAGCCCTTTTCTTTGGACTGAGTAATTGCTTCAATGCGATTCTTTACTTCTAATTTATCTAAGATAATGGAGATATAGTTTCGAACTGTTCCTGTTTTAATACTGAGCTCTTCTGCAATTTCTTTCGTATTTTTTCCATCCGCAACGAGCTCTAACACTTCCCTTTCTCTGTCCGTTAATGGATTTTCCTCCCCGTACACATCATCCATTAATTCAGGAGCGTAAATACGTCTGCCAGCCATAACACTACGGATGGAACTAGCCAATTCCTCACTCGGACTATCCTTCAACAAGTAGCCACTCACCCCAGCCTTTAGTGCGCGTTGAAAATACCCAGTTCTGGCAAAGGTCGTTAATATGATTACTTTACAGCCAACACCTTTTAACTCTTCCGCTGCTTCTAAACCGGTTTTCCCAGGCATTTCAATGTCCATAATACAGACATCCGGCTTTAGTTTTTTTACAAGCGTGACAGCTTCTTCCCCATTCGAAGCCTTTCCGACTACTTCCATATCCTCTTCTAAATTAAGCAGTGAACCAAATGCACCTAACAGCATTTGTTGATCTTCGGCGATTACAATTTTAATCATTTGCGCTCCTCCTTCTCAACGGCTTGCTTCACATCATTTGGTACTCTAATAATTAATGTAGTTCCTTCTTTTGTTAAAAGGTCCAGATTGCCATTAATAAATTCCAAACGTTCTTTCATTCCAATTAAACCATGACCTTCTGCTAATTTTTCAGTATCACTTTTAAAAGTACCATCATCGCAAATTTTTAGTACCGTTTCCTTCCACGATTGATCAATCGAAATTATACAATTCTTAGCCCCACTGTGTTTGACCACATTATTTACAGCCTCTTTTAAACACATACTTAAGATGTTTTCAGTTAACAGCGAGACATTCGATAAAGAGAATTCTCCATTTGCGATAAAGTTGATTTCAGCTGCCTTAAGTATTTGTTTGACCCGAAGGATCTCGTCTTTTATGCGAATACCACGCATGGAAGATACCATCTTCCTTACTTCACTTAATGCCGTACGCGCTGTTTGCTGAACGTCCTTCAATTCCACCCTAGCCTGTTCCGGATCCTTAGAAATTAATTTTCGGGCTAGATCCGTTTTCAAACCAATTAAAGACAGTTTTTGTCCAAGTGTGTCATGAAGGTCTCTGGCAATCCGTTGACGTTCCTCCAATTTAACCAATTCTGAAATTCGTTTATTGGCATCCTCCAGCTTTTCTTCGAGCTGACCTCTTTCCTTCTTATTATAAAGACTAAATGGAAGAAGAATGACACTTATCCAAATAATGATAACAAACGGTAATTGCTGAAGAAATAATTTCTCTTGCATGACAATGCTGTAGTTAATGGATGCCGAGGTACTAATCAAATGAATAAAATATAGTGTCAAAAAGGCAACCCGGTCTTTAATGTTTCCTATAAAATAAGCAAGGAAAAATGCAAAGTACACGTAGCTGAATAGATTAGTCGCAGTAATTGAAATACCAATTAAGATTAAAGTCCAAAGATAAACCGGCCAGCCCTTTGAAATAAAAGCAATCCGGTAGAGAATAAAAAATACCAGGGTTAATAAGATCCCCACCACAATTTCAATGGTGGATGGAGATTGAAAAATAAAATAAAAAGGTAATATGCCAAGAACAGTCCATAGGTATGGAGCAATTCCATTATTTTTTTCAAATGTCATATACCTTTTAATCATAAATAAGACCTCAATTTCATTATTACTTTTTATTCATTATAACTCAAAAGCACGAAACTCAATAGCTTGTATATTCTATGTATTTTACATATACAGGTAATAATATAACAACTAATTATATATATATAATTAGTCGGAATATTATAAATGTTTACACCTAACAAATCTTGGCAACATATGTTTATAAAAACATTAGGAGGAATCAAAATTGGGCGAAGTATTACACCATTGTTCCAAAATTCCTTATTTGCGGTTTGGTGTGGGTGAACCATTAGTATTTATTCATGGTCTAGGAGAGGTAAAGGAGGGTTGGTCAAACCAATTTGAATTTGCCGATCAGTATGAACTAATTATTCCAGATCTTCGTGGACACGGTGAGTATCAATCACCAGGAGAGATTTCCATTTATAACTTTGCTCAAGATATTATCCTTTTGTTAAAAGAGCTCGGAATTGAAAGCGCGCACATTTGTGGTTTATCAATGGGCGGAATGGTCGCTCAGGAAATGTATCGGCAAGCCCCCGATATGTGCCGCTCCTTAATGCTTGTAAGTACTTTTCATTATGCTCCCAAACGATTAGGAAAGCTTTTTTTAAAGTTCCGTCAAGCTCGTGTAGAAAATAAATCGCCAGATGTGCTAAGAGAAACAGCCGCAAAGGTTTGCCTCTATTCATGGACGAAAGAAAACTTTGACACCTTTTATCAATTTTATCAACCGAACAAAGAATTCTACTTCAAATCCATGGAAGCCTGTCTTAAAGTGAATAACTTAAGCTTACTGCCAAAAATCAAGGTCCCGACCTTAATCATTGGTGGACAATATGATTCCGTAATTCCGGTTTGGGTCCAATTATTAATGCATAAACAAATTCCTCATTCTGAGTTCGTTATCTTCAGGAATACTGGACATATCGCCAAACTAGAGGCTAAGGATGCATTTAACCAAGTGCTTCGAACCTTTTTAATTAAACATAAAAAGGCAAGCTAGGGGGAAGGAGACTTCCTTTCCCACTAGCCTATAGAAAGTTTATATGTTCTTGTACCCGATTTTATGACTGGCTGTTGGGGATAGCATTTGAACGGTGGGATGCCCATTGATCCACAATTCCCGCAAATAAGCCTGACAATGCAAGGCTAACATGACCTGCCTCCACACAAACATAGGTTTTATCCTCACTCGAAACTAATTCCATAATCGGTTTACTTTGTTCTTCTAAAATTAAATTATCTCTTGAACCTGATATGACAAATAGGTTTGCCTTGATATTCTTAAGGTCCACTTTTTTATTCCCAAGCATCAATTCACCTTTGACCAGTTTGTTCTCTTTAAAGAGATCATTGGCTAATTGTCTATAGGCCTCACCAGCAAACGGAACCTGGTCCAGTGTCCATTTGTTCATGCGGCGCCACTTTTCTACATAACGGCTGTCGTAGGCTCGACTTAACAGCATGGTATAATTGGTAAAATAAACAGGTGCTCCTATTGCTCTAAACATACCCGTGACTAAGTCAGGTGAAATGAGCCCGTACACATCGATAAAGCGGTCGATGTTAATATCACCGTTTCTCATGCCTTCTGCCCATTTTTCAGGTCCAATAAATGGTTTGAAGTCTATTGGTACAGTGGCCACAATCAAATTTTTAATCGGTTCTTCTGCGATTGCTGCATACATGGAGGCAATGGTACCACCCAAACAGTAACCAATCAGTGTAATCTCATCTGCCTCAGAATGGCGAAGTGCACGTCTTACAGCTGTCCTTAAATATTTTTCAATATACGTATCAAGCCCCATCTTTTTATCTTCATATCCAGGTGTTCCCCAGTCTAAAAGGTAAACATCATAACCCATGTTAATTAATCCTTCTATCACACTTGTCTTTGGGGCAATGTCTAAAATATATGGTTTATTAAACAGCGAATAGACAAAAAACAAGGGAGTTTCATATTTTTTCTGTTTCGCTGGATAATACCATAGTACCGATTTATTCTTTCTCCATACTTCGTCCCTTGGAGTATGACCGACTTCTGGTTCCGGTTGACTAAATACCTTGAATAAGTGCTCCCACCGCTTCATTTCTTTATCAACATCAAAAGTAGGGAGTATCCCTTTGAATGGTGCCTCAGTCGCCATTATATTGCCTCCCTCCTATTAAATATTCGTTCCAGCTCCAGTTAACATAGGCTCTGCTTTTTTCTCTTTTTCAATAAGGTGTTTTAATGCTTCAAATTCTTCCTTCAAGCTATTTAATTTCATCAGTTCGAATTTCATTTCCTGAAGTTCAACATGTAAATCCTTTGTATCCGCAAGTTCTTTCTTCGTTTTAACCAATTCTGTTTTTAGTTGCTTTGTTAGTTTAATAATCTCCTTGGAAACATCAACAACACTTTCAATTTCCTTACTTTGAGATTTAATACTATCTTGAATGCCCCAAATTTGTTCTTCTAACGCTTCTATTTTTTCTTCCGTTTGTAGTGTTAAAGTTGCTACATTGGTCACATCGTTCTTGGTAGGTAAATTCAATACACTAGCCAATGCCTCTTGATTTTTTTTAAAAGCTTCCAAGTATCGGGAATGGATTTCTGTTCCCAAATGCGATATTTTCACAAATTCCTTATTATCTGTCCACTGATAGATAAAATCATTGATTTGCTTTTCCCACATTAAGCTGAACTTATGCAGATATTCGTAAGGATCATATGGTTTTTGCCCCGCCACTGTGATTCACCTCGTTTATGATTTCGTTAACTCTGTTGCATTTTTCATATATTTTTGAAAGGGTAATATGGTTGACTTAACTTGTTTTGCAAATAAGTTTACAAACATCTTTTGATTTTCATATAAAACGTTAGATGTTCTCTTTACACTATCAATATATTTTTCTCTCGCATTTTTTCTAAAGGAAACATACTGTTCAACCGTTTCTACGTACTTATCAAGTGCTTGTAATTGACCTGTGGTAATAGCTTGTGCAGGAGTTAATAGTAAATGAGCCGTTTTATTTTGAATATCATCTACAACTCGGTTAATCTCTTCATAAGATTTCACTGGGAAAAAATACTGTAATGGAGTGGTCGTTGCAAGTAATTCTTCTCGGGCAGCTTTCTCCCAGTCCTTTAGTTCCATACTAAATTGAGCAGCAATGGAAATAACATTTTCTTGCCCTTGTTTAACCTGATCCACATACCCTTTAACAGACTCAAGGAAACGATCATCCCTTTTGTTAAAACGATCTTTCCATGAATCCAATTCATCAAAACCAAGCTTCCATAGCATATCTAAACTAGTTAAGTCATTTTCCTCTACCGTTTCCTGATTTACTTCATTCACATTTTTTTCTGTCATTTTCATTCTCCTCCACTTCGGATTCCTCATTAAATAATAGCTTTAATGCTAGTAATTCCTTTTCTAGACTGGATATATTATCACAATGTAATTCTGTAACTTCTTTTCTTAAAATGGTTAACCATTCTTCCAGTGACATATGAATATTTTTTAACCGGCGTTGATTCTCCTGTTGCGTTTTATTAACGGTATACAACTGATCATCAAGGGCATCTAACTTCCCTTCATGTTCAACCACCCGGAGAGATATATCTGCTAATTCATCTTTATTCACAAGGCCCAAACGATTTAGCCACCTGGTAGTTAATCTTCTGTGAAGCTTCACCCATCTTAGGTGTGCCTCTAATACTCTGCCCGATGCTCGTATAAATTCACGGTTATTAGTACTAGTATGGATTCCTTTATTTAGTTCTGCTTCTAAGTTTTTATAATACGCCTCAAAGTCACGATGCATAGAATCCATCTCATTCCCTCTAACTAACCGGTTGGTATGTTAAATAAAACATATAATTTACAAGTCTTCAAGATGTATCATACTAAATTCACAAAATTTTTAAATAATGCTAGAGTAACGCTTATTGAACTCCTGCAGTTGTTCCTCCATCCACGACCAGTACATGTCCAAATACATAGTCAGAAGCATCGGAAGCTAAAAATAGTGCAGGCCCCTTCATATCGTCGTCTGACCCAAATCTTCCTGCCGGTGTTCGCTCCAGAATTTTTTCACCTGAATAATCCAAAATCGCCTTAGCCATTTTAGTTGGGAAGAAACCTGGTGCAATTGCGTTCACATGTACATTGTATGGAGCTAGTTTTACAGCTAGGTCTTTCGTGAAGGTAATGACCGCGCCCTTACTTGCAGAATAGCCAATTGCATCCATTACCAATGGGTCTTGTCCACCCATGCCAGCAATTGAAGCAATATTTATGATTTTTCCAGAACGCTGTTCAACCATAATTTTCCCAACAGCTTGAGAAAATAAGAAAACAGCTTTCAAGTTAATATCCATTACCTTATCCCATTTATCGGCTGGCATTTCTAATGCAGGTGCTCCCCAGCTGGTCCCACTATTGTTGACTAAAATATCAATCCGGCCAAATTCCTTTACAGTTTCATCAACAACATGTTGAATATCGTCTGAATTAGAAACATCACACTTAAAAGCCAGCGCATGAACACCTTTTTCTTTTAGAGCATCCACAAACTGCTGGCATGCCTCGACATTTCTAGAACAAACCACCACATTTGCACCTGCCTCTGCGTACGCAATAGCAATTTGTTGACCTAATCCTCTTCCTCCACCTGTAACGATTGCTGTTTTTCCTTTTAAACTGAATAATTCTTGGATATTCATTTTCTCCACCTCGTATATTAAGCTTGTACTTTTATTTTCTCTTGATCTCTTAAAACCCTTCGTAGTAATTTACCGACAGTTGATTTTGGTAGTTCAGATAGGATTTCTACCGCTTTTGGAGCTTTGTATGGTGCAAGGTTTTCCTTACCAAACTGCTTGATTTCTTCTTCGGTAATATATGCATCCGCTTTCAATTTGACGTATGCCTTTACCGTTTCCCCTCGGTATGGATCAGGTACCCCCACGACGAGCGCTTCTTCTACTGCATCCAACTGATACAATACCTCTTCAATTTCACGTGGATACACATTGTAGCCGCTGGCAATTATCATGTCCTTTTTACGGTCAAGGATATAGAAATAACCTTCTTCATCCATTTTGGCAAGGTCCCCTGTAAATAACCATCCATCTTTGATTACAGTCGACGTTTCTTTTGGTAGATTCCAATAGCCTTTCATAACCTGTGGCCCTTGGATGATTAACTCCCCGTCTTCTCCGACTGGTGCATCAACATAACCATCATCAGTTTCTTGAACGATTCTAGCGATTGTACTTTGAACAGGAATGCCAATACTTCCATATTTCCTTGGTACAAATGGGGGGTTAAAAATAACGGTTGGTGCTGCTTCAGAAAGTCCATATCCATCTAAAAGCTTGGCTCCTGTTCTGATTTCGAAGGTTTTCGCCGTCTCTACTGGAAGCGGAGCCCCGCCACAGCTAATATAATAAAGTTCATTAAATCCATAATCTTCGAGGTCTGGTTGACTGTTCAGTGCAATGAACATCGTCGGAACACCAGACATTTGAAACGGCTTTTCACGTTTGACAATTTCCATTACTTCTCTTGGATCAAATCGTGGCAGCAGGATTTGATTCGCACCCTCTCTTATTCCACATAGGGCAACGCTGGATAGTCCGTACACATGAAACATGGGTAAAACCGTGATCATCTTAAAATTCTCTGGCCTGTTAGGACACGCTTTATAGGAAAAATCACAAACCTGATTGAAGTTTGCAAGTAGATTCATATGGGTGAGCATAACTCCCTTGGAGAAACCTGTTGTACCTCCTGTATATTGAAGCAAGGCTACATCTTCATTCCTATCAATTTCAATGACAGGGAGCGTTCCCTCGCTTTCAAGGAAATCATCAAAATAGTAGTCTCCTTTGGCAAGCTCTATTTTCGTGCCTCCAAAACTAACAACAAGAACCTTTTTAATGGATGTATTAGATTGAGCTTTTTTTACTTTTGGATAAAGTGTATCAAGTACAACTATGTATTCGGAGCCAGAATCGTGTAATACATATTCAATCTCTCTTTCAACATACATGGGATTCACTTGAACAGCGATTCCACCTAATCGAAACGTACCGAATAAAGTGATTATGTAGTGCGGGGAATTAGGAAGCATAATGGCTATACGGTCGCCCTTTTGAAAGCCGTCTTTGTGAAGGGCTGATGCTAGTTGATCGGATAGTGATTTTGTTTCATTATAACTCCATTCTTTTCCTAAAAAGGTGAATGCCGGTTTGGTGTTATAACGGTTAACTGCTTCTTTTAAAAAATCATAAAGTGACTGGTGATTAATACTGACATGTTCATCCATTCTGTGGTCGTAAATGTTCAACCATGGCTTTTGCTGATAAACCATAAAATCAGATGCCTCCTCAGGAATTTTCTTATCAATATCCCTATTAAATACGGTGCATTTTTCTCGAACATGATTTTCCTAATCTATTAATTAGAATATTAATATAATTATGATTATTGTAGTAAAATTAAGTTTTGTAAACCCTTCCTTCTCGACATTTTTCTGCAATTGATCATTGGTATGGTACTGCGGTTCTTTACTTAATTTCTACACTCCTCTTTATACATACTTTCTCCTTCATCAAGTTATTTGAAGCGGAAGAAATTTATAGCGAAAAATGTCGTAATATTTCTCGATTTATGCCATACCCCTGTCAAACAAGACAACAATCTTCCTTTTAATTAAAAGACCTACCGTTCACTCATTGATTCCCGATTTTAAAAAATAATATTCTCCTATAAGACTGTGGAAATTTCCCTCTTTTTAACTATTTGTTCTTGACAAGCATATTCTTTCATATAATTTATCATTATCTAATAAAAAGGAGTTGTATACGATGCCAGTCACGAAAGCAAATGGAATTAATCTTTACTATGAGATACATGGAAAAGGTGAACCATTACTACTAATAATGGGGTTGTCACTCAATTCTAAGTCATGGTTCAGGACATTGCCGGCTCTAAGTGAACATTACAAAGTGATTATTTTTGATAATCGCGGGGTAGGATTAAGTGATAAACCAAATACTCCTTATTCAATTGAATTGATGGCTGAAGATGCTAGAGCTGTCTTGGATGCTGCTGGAGAAAAATCAGCTCACATATATGGCATTTCTATGGGAGGGATGATTGCTCAAAAATTAGCCATTAAGTATCCTGAGCGTATCCGTTCATTGATTCTTGGTTGTACTACATCGGGTGGTGTTAACCATGTACAACCCAGCTCAGATGTTAATATGCTCATGCTCTCAAGAGCCTCTTCTATTGCTACCCCAGAGGAAATGGCCTGGGCAACAGCTCCGATTCTTTATAGTCAATCTTTCTTGGAAGAAAATCGTGAGTTGGTGGCCGAAGATATCCAAAGACGCATTGAAATCCCTATCCAACCTTTTGCCTATATGTTACAGCTTCAAGCATGCCTCCAACATGACACTTATAATGATATCGACCAAATTAAAGTGCCTACATTAGTCATTCATGGTGATGAAGATAAATTAGTTCCCTATGAAAATGGGGTCACATTAGCTGAAAAAATTCCTAATGCAGAGTTTTTAACCATCCAAGGTGCCGGCCACATCTATGTCACTGAAGCGAATGATTTTGTGAATGATAGAGTACTAGAGTTTTTAAACAAACATTAATAAAAGTGCCCGATCTACTAAACGAGATCGGGCATTTTATTAGGTCACCGGCTTCCGATGCTCGTACAATTCTCACTACCGTCCTTTACAGTGGTATATCAATACTACCATTTGTGCTTGGACCATATTCGGACGTTACTGATGTTTGAAATAGGGCATATAAAGAGCGACATAAATGTTGTAATAATACAACTCCTCATTCCTCTGTAAAACATATATTCCTTGTGTCGTCTTTGGCGGAAAAAGTAAAACGCTTTTAGTAGTCAGGGTAACTTCGGCCTGGGGTAGCAGTAAATCTGGAATACTGTCAAAAGTCAGTATTATTTTCGACAATGTTAGGGGTATAGGATGGATCACTGTCCAGAAGTCAGGGGCACCTTCGGACTATCTTAGCGGGAAAAGATGCAACTCTGTCAGAAGTTACGGCATCTTCGGACTATCTTAGCGGAAAATGATGCAACTCTGTCAGAAGTTACGGTATCTTCGGACTATGTTAGCGGAAAATGATGCAACTCTGTCAGAAGTCACGGTATCTTCGGACTATGTTAGCCAATAAAGCTGCAACTCTGTCAGAAGTCACACCATATTTGGACTATGTTAGCAGAAAAAGCTGGGACTCTGTCAGAAGGAGTCACGGAATCTTCTGACTATGTATGAAACATAAGGTAACGAATTCAAGAACTGGAAACAGTCCTTGTTTGATATTTTTAACAGTAGGTATGATATAGGAAAGAAATTATTACCTTTAATGTAGATCCTGAGTTCCTATATAACTGTTATTTAGTGATCCTGAATGGAAAAATCTATCGTTTTATAGGCGACAAAAAAGGTAGCCAAGGAGTATATTGCTTCTTTTAGACCAAAGATAAACACTGAACTACTAAAGATAAAGAAATTTAAAAACAGGATGTACTGTCCAATTGAAAAAGGAGAACGTTTGCTAAATAGAATGGCAATTACTTCTGTTCCATCCAAACAACCCCCGTAACGGATCGTAATCCCTACCCCTAACCCAAGTATCATACCACCTAGTATGATTACTAAGAGAGGATTATGGGTGATAGCGGGAAACGGCTCTAAAACGTATGTCCCCACTGATAAAACAAGGATGGCAAAAAGACTTAACGTTAGAAATCTTCTACCCAAATAGGAATAACCAATGATAAAAAAGGGAGTATTTAATAATAGGAGGTACAATCCCACTTCTTGGCGGGTAATATGCGAAAGGATCATGCTGATGCCAATAACCCCACCATCTATTACATAATTTTCTACTAAAAATAATTGTAAAGAAATAGCAACAAGCATGGCCCCGCAAAAAATTGAACAGCCACGTTTATAGAATGAAATGTAATTCGATCTGTTGTTATCTTTATAATATTTAACCCTTGTCTTGAACATCGTGCTCCCCTTTTAAACAGAATAGAGTACATGCTTGGTTAAATATATTCTTCTCAATGGAATTCAATTCTTTGTTCAATAAAAAAAGTCCCCCTTTAAGAGTAAAAGGTGACTTCATGTTACTAAAAAGATTTATTTAGAAAAATCATAAACAACACCTGTTAATCTTTCTGACACTTCCCAAAGCTTCTTCATGGTTTCTGAATTGTACACCCCAGTAGCTGGTGTTTCAATCGTGGGTTTTCCCTTTCTATTTCCTCTGCCATCAGGACCTATGTATTCGCCACCTTTCAAGCTCGGTTCTGTTGCTGCATAGATCGTTGGCAGAGCACCTATTTCCGCCGGTTGAAAAAATACCTTCATTAAAGCTTTGAGGTACCCCGGCGCTTCTCTTTTTCCTATTTTAAATAAATTGGTTGAGGAAATCCCCGGATGACAAGCAAGACTAATGGTTAGAAGCCCATACTCTTTCATCCTATTATCTAATTCCTTAGCAAATAATAAATTGGCAAGCTTACTCTGTCCATAAAACTTCATTCCTTTATAGCCTTTTGAACCATCAAGGTTATCAAAATCGATAGAAGCACCTCTATGTGCAATACTGCTGAGTGAGATAACACGTGATTGAGGGGTATTCTTCAGTAACGGTAGTAATAGACCTGTTAATGCAAAGTGCCCTAAATGATTACTTCCAAATTGCCGTTCGAATCCATCTTTAGTTAATCCATATGGAGGTACCATTACTCCAGCATTGTTAATCAAAATATGTAAAGAATCATATCTCTTCTTAAACTCTTCCACAAAATCTCTTACACTCGTTAAATCTGCTAAATCTAGTCGCATAACAACAACTTTTGCATGGGGAATTTCCTTTAAAATAGATTCTACTGCCACTTTCCCTTTTTCTTCATTTCTAACAGCTAAAACTACTTCGGCACCGCTCTTACTTAAAGCTTTCGCTGCTTCATAGCCAATTCCACTATTTGCTCCTGTGATGATAATTTTTTTAGCTTCCATCTCACTGCACCTCCTATCAAGAGTTTACGCCTGAGAAGTCATCGGATGCTTGAATTTTTCAGGCAAGCTTACGTTTGTTAGATTTTTTACAAAAAGAACATTACTAGATTGATATTTCTCATCCCAAAGAAGTAACTCTTGGTTTTCCACATGAAAATGGAAAACAATTTTTCTAGTCTCTTTAGAAGCTGTTTGGCTAATTATACTTTGAAGATTTACTTCCTCAGAAGATACGATATCATATAGATGTAGCATATCATCTTCCTGCTGAAAAATGACGAGCGCCTTTTCCTCTTCAATAAAATAAAGGTCCTGACTAAACACCATAATACAATAAAACATTAATAATTCCTCACTGTCTGTAGTTCCAAAAACCTGAGAAACTGATTTTCTATTTGAAGCAAAGGAATAAATAAAAGATAAGTCTTCTGCATTGGTTCCATCTAATTTTCTTATCCCCGATTGGCCCATGGGCTTAAGATCATAGTTCATTGAATACTGAACTTCGTTTACCGCTTTAAATCCAAACTTAGGATAGAAATCCAACACTGTTTGATTTGCAAACAAGTAGATAAAGTCCACATGGTTAAAGTCTTCTAACACAAACTCCATGAGTTTTCTCGATAACCCTTTATTACGATAATCCGGATGAGTCATCACTGTTCCGATTTGAATAGCTTTCTTACTCTCCCCATCAATCACCATATTCAAGAGATTAACGGAGACATTCGCTACCACTTTACCTTGGTCAATATAAGAGTATGGCTGATACTTTTCTGTCCAAAATCCATGTTGATACCACGTTTCGAATTCTATTCCAAAGGTCTGCAGGGCAAGCTCATTGAAACTGTTTCTTAACGCAACATTATCTTTGTAACCTTTCTCCAATACTAATGTTTCCATCCTGATCCCCCAGAAGAAAAAGACGAGTATTATAATTAACTCGCCTTTTCAAGTTTATTTATTTTTTAACATATTAAAAACCTGTTCCACATCTTTATCACCGCGACCGGATAAATTCACGATTAACACGTCTTCAGGAGTTAAATTCTTTGCCAGTTTCATCGCATATGCAACTGCATGAGAGCTCTCTAATGCTGGGATAATTCCCTCTGTTTTGCTCAGAATTTGAAACGCCTCTAGTGCCTCCTGACCTGTAACCGTTACATATTCTCCTCTTCCACTTGTTTTTAAATGGCTATGCTCTGGACCAACCCCAGGATAATCCAAACCAGCAGCAATTGAAAACGTCGGTTTCGGCTCACCTTTTTCATCTAACAGTGTTAAGCATTTAAAACCATGGATGACGGCTGGGACTCCTTCCGTTAAGGTCGGAGCTTCCGCTGGCTCCACTCCAATTAACCGAACAGCTGGTTCCTCGATATAATGGGCGAACGCACCAATTGCATTACTGCCTCCTCCTGCACAAGCAAGTACTGCAGTTGGTAGCTTTCCTTCTTTTTCTAGAATCTGGCGTTTGGATTCTTCACTAATAATAGATTGAAAGTGTTTCACCATGGTTGGATATGGGTGTGGCCCTACTGCAGAGCCTAATAAATAAAACGTATTTTTATAGTTTTGTACCAAGTCACCTAAGGCTTCATCAACCGCATCCTTTAAGCGGCCCTGACCTTTTTCAACCGGAACTACTTTTGCTCCTAATAATTCCATCCGGAATACATTTAGCGCTTGCCGTTCCGTGTCTAGTTTTCCCATGTAAATCACACATTCCATATCGAACATCGCACAAGCAGTGGCTGTTGCTACCCCATGTTGCCCCGCTCCTGTTTCCGCAATGATCCGTTTCGCTCCCATCCGTTTGGCAAGTAGAATTTGTCCAATCGCATTATTAATCTTGTGTGCACCTGTGTGATTTAAATCTTCTCGTTTGAGATAAATTTTTGCCCCACCAATTTGTTTTGTTAAATTCTCCGCAAAGGTTAACGGATTCTCTCTGCCGATATACTCTTTTAAGTAGTATTTGAATTCCTGAATAAATTCAGAATCATCCTTATACTGTAAAAAATTCTCTTCTAATTCGTTCATTACCTGCTGTAAATCCTCTGGAATAAAGCTTCCACCAAATCCTCCAAAATACCCTTTGTTTTCTACGCTCGCACTCTTCATACTCAACTCGACTCCTTCTAAACTATTAATTTTGGAAAGAACGCTGAAATATTTACTGAATATTCCATAAAATAATTTTAGCATATCCCATTTATTCTGCAAAACTTTAACTTTTAAAAATAAGCCTGCACACAAATGTGCAGACTTTTTTAGATAACTATGAACTATTCATATCTTAACGATTCAATTGGATCAAGCTTGGAAGCCTTGTTTGCAGGGAGTAGTCCAAAGATGATACCAATCACCATCGAAAACAGGACACCACCTAATACTACCTGCCATGACACTAAGGATGGCCAGCCTGCAAAGAAACTTACAATAGTTGCCGTGCCCCATCCTAGTATTATTCCTAGTATTCCCCCTATAAAGGTGAGTGTCATGGATTCGATGAGAAATTGAGTCAATACCTGACCTCTTGTTGCCCCAAGTGCCATTCGAATTCCAATTTCTCTTGTTCTTTCCGTTACAGATACGAGCATAATATTCATAACCCCAATTCCACCGACAAATAAGGAGATACCGGCAATACTACCGATAATTAGGGTCATGATTTTTGTCACTTGCCCAATTCCTTGGGCGATTTCTTCCATATTAATGACTTGATATGATTTTTCGGTATTATGCATCTTGTTTAACAGCCTTGCCGCCTTTTTACCAGCTACTTGCAGTTTTTCAGCTGAAGCAGCCTGTAGTGTGACCTGTGTATAATCACTGCTACCATAGATGTTTCTCCATGTTTGAAATGGAAGATAGACCTCCATTGAACCAAAAGATAGCAGACCTGTCGGCTTTTCTAATACACCGATAATTTCAATCGGCTGGTTAGCAACCATAATGATTTTACCTATAGGATTCTCTTCCTTAAATAGTTCCTCTTGCATTTTGGAACTGATGACCCCGGCTCTTCTTCCACCGAGAAAATCAGATGCTGAGAAGTTTCTCCCCTTGGTTACTTTTAATTTGTTTAATTTCAAGAATGCCTGATTGATCCCCGTTGTGGAAACATCCACGTTATTCTTTTGAAATCTTGCAGTAGATAACTTCGTGCTCGAAGCTACCACTCTTTTAATCTCAGGAATTTGCTCCAGTGCACGGATATCCTCCTGCTTAAATGGAGCCTGCAAAAACACATTCGGATTTGCCTTCATTTCTTCATCTGATGGTTGATAGAACATTTCAATCGTGTTCCCGGAACCAGTGATCTGTGTCTTCAGCATGGCTTCACCGCCTTGCCCAATCGCCACAACAATGATGACGGCAGCAACACCGATAATAATACCAAGCATGGTAAGAATACTTCGCATTTTATGAGCCTTTAAGGAGCTTAATGCCATGATTAGATTTTCCATAAAACTCATTGCATCAGCCCCCTATCAAATGGTGAGGGGGTTTGTAGTAAACCGTCTCTTACCATGATCGTCCTGTTCGCATATTGAGCGACCTCGGATTCATGGGTTACTACAACAATTGTTACGCCTTCTTCATTCAGCTTATTAAATTGATCCAAGATGTCTACACTTGTTTTTGAATCAAGCGCCCCTGTTGGTTCATCTGCTAAAATAAGCTTCGGTCGGTTTACAATCGCTCTTGCAATGGCCACACGTTGCTTTTGTCCACCTGAAAGCGCATTTGGCAGGTGGTTCATTCGGTCAGATAGCCCTACCTTGACCAATGCTTCTTCCGCACGTGCTTGCCGTTCTTTTTTGGAAATACCTGCATAAATCATTGGAAGCTCCACATTTTTCAGTGCAGACAATCTTGGTAAAAGATGAAATTGCTGAAATACAAATCCGATTGACTGATTTCTTACCCTTGCTAATTCCTTATCGTTGTAGTGGGATACATTTTCACCAGCAAGATAGTACTCGCCCTCTGTTGGCTTATCCAGACAACCGATAATATTCATTAGCGTTGATTTGCCCGAACCTGAAGGGCCCATGATGGCAACAAATTCACCTGGTTCAATCGTAAGACTAATTCCATTTAATACATGTACACTTTCTTTTCCTAACATAAAAGAACGTTTGATGTTGTCAAGGTGTATCATTTAACCTTCACTTCCATCCCATCCTTCAATAGCTCGGGTCCTTGAACGATGACTTTGTCACTTTTCGAAACCCCATCAAGGATTTCAATTTTCTCCCCAGAAGTGATACCTGTTTTCACCTTTTGTTTACGTGCTTTTCCATCCCTTACAAGATAAACATATGGCTGATCACCGTCATCATGTAAGGCGTTCACTGGGAGAACCATGGCCATTTTCTTGTCTGTTTCAATTTCCATAATAAGCTGGAAACCGGGTTTTAATGCTTTTGTGTCGCCCGAGATTTTTACCGTTACCGGATACTGTACAGCCTGACTGCCGCTTTGTAGCCCCGATTGATTCTGTTGTTGTGGAAGGACGCTAATCATGGTGATTTGGCCCTGCCATTCTTGTTCTGGTACGGCGTCCGATCGTAAAGTAACTTTCTGTCCATTGCTTACTTTTAATGAATCGTATTCAGATAATAGGCCTGCTGCGGTTAAACCTTCAAGCTTTCCAATATGTATAAGGGGCTCAAGATTAGCTGCTTCCCTGTTAGACGTGTTTGGGTCTTGCACTGATAAAACCACTCCATCTAAGCTACTCTTAATCTCTAATTCACTTTCGCGCTTGCTGAGTAAATCTTTTTGAAGGGAAGCTTGCTTTAACTCAATATTGGCTAGCTTTTTTTCCATTTCTGCCTGCTCAAGTTCTGGAGCAAGTTGTTTTTTTGCCTCCCCTTTTCCTACCTGTTTAGCCAGCGTTGACTCTTTGTCCTTGAGCTGCTTTATTTTGTTCTCAAGCTGGGTAATTTTTAGATTGGCCGATTCAATGGCTAATTTATTTTGCTCCCTTTCAAGGTCAAGCTGTGGATTTTGAAGTTTGGCTAAGACAGACCCTTTCTTTACCGTCTGCCCCTCTTTCACTAAGATCTCCTTCAGTTCTCCTTTTTCTGGTGAAGAATAGACCACTTGCTCTTCTTCAAGTTTGACTGTACCAGGAATCATTAATAAGGAAGATACTTCCTCCTGTGAGATTTGTGCCACTTTTACAGAAGGCCCTTTGGCAAAAACCTGACGATAGACGCTGACACCAATCATCAAAAGGATTAGGCTAACAACACCAATGGTAATCCATATTTTCTTTTTCATTTTATGCGGACAAAAGGAGGTTCCCGCTCTTCTAGAGGGGACACCTCCCTATCCTGTTCTCCTTTCAATCAGCAATTGATTTCTAGTTACAATTTCAGAAATTTATAGTTTTGGTGCCCCTTGTAACAAGGTTCCAGCTAGACTAAGACCAATTCCGATTATGAAGAAAATAATGGCAATGGTCCATGCAAGTCCTTTTGAGAATTGTCCTGTTTTATGAAGCCCCAAAGCAGTTAAAATTAATGTCCAAATCCCGAAAACTTCAACCGAACCTAAGACCCCGGCTTTATTTTGGTTAAGTAATCCTGCAAGACTAGTAATGTAGACTTCAAAGTTTCCGCCTATGGCATATCTAATGACCATATTTAAAACAAGTCCTGTAGCACCAATGATCATAATAAACGTGTTCATCGACAACAATTGTTTAAACGTTACAGGCGAACTAGCAATTTTAGCTATAATCAAATGGATAGCGCTCGTGATCAATACGACGAATATCGGAGAAAGGATACCTGTAATGGCAACTGAGACCTTCGTGAAAGTTAAAATAAGCTCAATCTGATCTTCTGGAACCCCCTGGTCAATTAACGTGGACGCATCCATGCTAAGCGCCATAAAGATGGTGCCAATTGCATAGATGATGCTGACGATAAGTAACGGAACCCATATTTTAGGATTCTCTCTTATTCTCTCAAATTGTTGCCCTGGATTCGTAAACATGCCGAACAATCTCGGTTTCTCTTTCTTTACAATAACTTCATTTTGTAATTCCATTTTCAACACCCCTATTTCCACTTATGTAAAATATTCCTAGTAAGTATACGACAGCCTAGTTAAAAAGTTTCACTTTTTCCAACTATTTTGAGAGCAAAAAAAAAAGGGCGAAGATTTCTTCGCCCTTCGCCCTATGTTTCAGTATATTCTTAAGGTACAATATTCCCTGCTGCTTTGTAGATGGAGTACCATTCTTCTCTTGTTAGTTGGATATCAGAACCTTTACATGCATCCTTCATCCGTTCAATTTTTGTTGTTCCAAGTACGACTTGGATATTAGCTGGATGACGTGTAATCCACGCTGTTGCGATGGCTGTATTGGTCACTCCATATTTTTCAGCAATCGTATCAATTACTTGATTCAATTCAGGATATTTGTCAACATCACCCAAAAACGAACCTTCGAAGAACCCGTGTTGGTATGGGGACCAAGCCTGCATGGTAATGTCGTGAAGACGGCAATATTCTAACACACTGCTATCACGATTGATTGATTGATCAATATTCATGTTTAAGGCAATTCCAGAATCAATCATTGGTGTGTGCGCAATACTAAATTGCAGTTGGTTCACCACCAACTTATATGGAATATACTTCTGCAGAAGTTCCATTTGAGCTGGATTATGGTTTGACACACCAAAGTACTTTACCTTTCCATTCGTATATAGCTCTTCAAAGGCTTCCGCTACTTCGGCTGGATCCATTAATGGATCTGGACGGTGAAGAAGAAGAATATCCAGGTATTCCGTATTTAATCTGTTTAAAATACCGTCCACAGACGAAATGATATACTCTTTTGAGAAGTCAAAAAAGCCAGAACGAATTCCACACTTACTTTGGATAATCATCTTTTCACGGACGCTTGCATTCATCTGAATAGCTTTCGAAAAAATCTCTTCACTTTTCCCTTTTCCATAAATATCTGCATGGTCAAAGAAATTAATCCCTTCCTCCATAGCGGTACGAATTAACTTTTCAGCCTCTGACAATGACAGTTGGGGTAAGCGCATATTTCCCATTATGATGTTGGATGCTTTTAAATCTGTATTGGCAATGTTTATGTATTTCATGTAAAAGCCCTCCTTTTTCCTAATCATTCACATTATACTCTAACTTTCTCAATAATCCCAAAAGCGAGCTTTGACAAACAAATAAGGAAATAAGAAAAAGCATGGGTATTGGTCATCCCCCATCAAGAAGACATGTCGATTTAGAGAGCGCAGAAAGAACTAGTCATACTTAAGAGTACATAAGTAGCCAGGCAACCTTGGAATTGGCATTAGAAACTTACTCTATTTACCAATCGAGCCCTTTTTCTCTTTGCTCGGGCATTAGAAACTCCCCCTATTTACCAGTCGAGCACTTTTTCTCTTACCAAGGCCATTAGAAACTCCCCCTATTTACCGGTCGAGCACTTTTTCACTTTGCTCGGGCATTAAGGACTGCGGTTATAACAATAGCCATACGAAAAAAACAAACAGTCCTTAAAAGGACTGTTTGTATAGATAGAGATTATTGAAATCCTATGAATCTTTTATCCTTCTAATAATAATGAGTGTGGATCTTCTAACAATTCTTTTACTGTAGCCAGGAAGCTAACAGCTTCTTTTCCGTCCACGATTCGATGGTCGTAAGAAAGGGCAATATACATCATTGGGCGGTTTTCCATTCTTTCACGATCAATGGCTATTGGTCTTGTTTGGATTTTATGCATACCAAGAATCCCCACCTGCGGGCCATTCAGGATTGGTGTTGACATTAACGAACCGAAAACTCCACCGTTTGTAATCGTAAATGTTCCGCCTTGCAAATCATTCAGAGTTAGGGCATTATCTCGAGCTTTTTTACCTAGATTACTAATATCTTGCTCGATTTCCGCAAAACTCTTCTGGTTCGCACCGCGTACAACCGGTACGACCAATCCTTCAGGTGCTGCAACAGCAATTCCAATGTCATAAAACTTCTTGAGAATCAATTCTTCGCCTTGAATTTCGGCATTTAACAAAGGAAATTGTTTTAAAGCTGAGACTACGGCTTTTGTAAAGAATGACATGAAGCCAAGACGAACACCATGTTTTTCATAAAAGGCATCTTTGCGTTGATTACGTAAATCCATAATAGCTGACATGTCGACTTCATTAAATGTGGTCAACATCGCCGCTGTTTGTTGGACTTCAACTAGGCGTTTAGCAATTGTTTGACGACGACGGGACATTTTCACACGTTCCACTGGTTTGTCAAACTCTTCATCTATTTGTTGTACCGCTGGTTTTGGGCTTGATTTTTCCACTTTTGCCTCTTCTTTTACCACAGGAGGTGCCTGTGTATGTGCTTTTACATCCTCAGGTCTAATTCTGCCAAGTGGATCACGGCTGCTTACTTGGGATAAATCGATTCCCATTTCTCTTGCCAATTTTCTTGCCGCTGGTGAGGCGATTGGATTTGCGACTTTTGATAGTTCAGGCTCAGTTTGTATACTCTGTTGGTTTAAAGTTTCTACTTCTGCTGATTTTTCCGGTGTAGAAGTTGGAGCAGATGGAGTTGCTCCTGCAGTAGTATTCTCTTCGATAATAGCAATTACATCGCCTACCTCGACGATATCACCAGGTTCTTTTAAAACCTTTGTGACTACACCTGAGTATTCGGCATTTAATTCAATATTAACTTTGTCCGTTTCAAGTTCAACAACGCTATCACCTTTAGTCACTTTATCACCAATATTAATAAGCCATTGTGCAATTGTTCCTTCTGTAATAGATTCTGCCAGTTCTGGTACTTTGATTTCAATCATGTGTCGTATCCTCCTAGAAATGATGTTATATCTCCGATTATGTTAGTCTATTCCACTCTAGTATTTTGCTGGTGATGATAGATTGTTAGTAGCTAACTCTCTGGCTTGTTTCTTTGGTATCTACTAGACTCTTATAATTCAAAGCCTGTTGGATAATCCGTTCTTGTTCCAACTTATGAACGGTTGGGTCGCCACCTGCCGTACTTGAACGATCCTGACGACCGATGTAACCAACTGTCAGGCTACCAGAAGAAGCAAGTTCAAAAAGAGTAGGGGCGATATAATGCCACGCTCCCATATTTTTCGGTTCTTCCTGTACCCACACGATTTCCTTCAGATTCGGGTAACGGTTTAAGATCTCTTTTACTTTCTCTAATGGAAATGGATACAATTGTTCAATTCGAACGATGTGTGTCTCTGCTAGGGTTTCATTTTCTTTTCTTGATTCTATTTCTACAGCCAGATCAATCGCCATCTTACCGGTTGTTAACACTAACCGCTTTACCTTATCTGTCTCTTTTCCGAGCCTAGGCTGTTCCACTACTGTTTGGAAATGGCCTTCACTTAGATCAGTCCCAGAAGAAGCGACTAACGGGTGACGCAGAAGGCTCTTAGGCGTCATAATCACTAATGGCCGAACAAATTCTGTTCCTAAAATAGAAGCTTGACGACGTAAAATATGAAAATATTGTGCAGCACTTGTCAGATTGGCAACCGTCCAGTTATTTTCAGCTGCTAACTGTAAAAAACGTTCAGGACGGGCACTGGAATGCTCCGGACCTTGCCCTTCATAGCCGTGAGGCAACAGGAGAATCATCCCTGATTTTTGTCCCCATTTTGCTCTTGCCGATGAAACAAATTGATCATAAAGTGGCTGTGCTGTATTGGCAAAGTCGCCATATTGCGCTTCCCACATGACAAGGGTCTCAGGCGCAAATACATTATACCCATATTCATATCCTACAACAGCTGCTTCCGAAAGCGGACTATTATGAACCGCAAACGATGCTTGTGCTTGCGGAAGATGGTGCAGTGGTGAATAAGTTTCGTTTGTTTCCGAGTCGTGAAGCACAATGTGCCGCTGCGCAAATGTTCCACGCTCAGAATCTTGGCCGGTGAGACGAATCGGTGTACCATCTTTTAACATGGAAGCAAATGCCAGCACTTCTGCTACTGCCCATTCTACCTTACCGTCCTCTTCTAGTGCGTTTTCACGTCGCTCCAAGATCCGCTTTAGTTTTGGATAGACATGGAAACCTTCCGGCCATTTCAGCAAATCATGGTTTAATTCACGAAGCGTATCGAGTGGGACGTTCGTTTCTAACGGTGGAATTCCTTTGGAAATCACCCTAGGAACCTCAATTTCTGCAACAGGTTCACTCTGCTTCTTCTCTTCCACTTTTTCATACTCAGCCTGCAACATTTCTTGTACACTGCTATTGATTTGTTCTACTTCTTCTTGTTTGAGAATGCCTTTATTTTGTAACTGATTTGAGTACAATGCTCTTACAGTAGGATGCTTTACAATTTTTCTGTAAATCTGTGGCTGTGTAACCGCTGGATCGTCCATTTCATTGTGGCCAAATCGGCGGTATCCCACTAGATCAATCAAAAAGTCCTTTTGGAACCGAGCACGGTATTGATAGGCAAGACGAACAGCTGCCAGACAGGCTTCTGGATCATCTGCATTTACATGGACAATCGGAATCTCAAATCCTTTTGCCAAGTCGCTTGAATATCTCGTCGAACGAGAATCATGGCTATCTGTCGTAAAGCCGACCATGTTGTTGGCAATGATATGAATGGTTCCACCAGTTCGATACCCTCTTAACCCACTTAAATTTAAGGTCTCTGCTACAATTCCCTGGCCGGGAAAGGCTGCATCGCCATGGACTAAAATTGCAAACGCTTTTTTAACATCCTGCATAGGGTAACCAGCATTTTTTCGTTCTTCTTGGGCTGCTCTTGCAAAACCTTCGACGACGGGATCGACAAACTCAAGATGACTCGGATTATTGGCTAAGGTAATACGTGCACGGACCTTTCCTGGACCTTCCATGAATCGATTACGTCCTAAATGGTATTTCACATCACCAGTCCAGCCCTCACTAATGTCAACTAAATCTTCTGACGGACCCTGTTGTTTAGCAGATGAATGTTGAAATTCTGAGAACATCTTGCTGTATGGTTTGTTCAATACATGCGCAAGGACACTTAAACGGCCACGATGCGCCATTCCAATCACAACATTACGTGCTCCATCTCCGACCCCTTCGTGTACCGCTTCATTCAGCATAGGTACAAGCATGTCAACGCCTTCAATGGAAAATCTCTTTTGACCGACAAATGTTTTATGCAAAAATTGTTCGAAACCTTCAACCTCAGTCAAAGACTGTAACAAGTTCGTTTGTTCTTCTTTAGATAAGGATCGATGCAAAGAGCCGGTCTCCACCATTTGAGTGAGCCATGCTCGTTCATCCATTTGTTGCACATGGTTAAATTCATAGGCTAGTGTGGAGGTATAAACACCTTTTAAATGGTTCATAGCTTCCCATGCGGTTTGAATGCCTTCCGGTGATTCTTCCCAAACAAGTTTAACTGGTATCGCTTTCAAATCTTGTTCACTTACACCATATTTTTCAGGAGTAAACAATTCTTGATGTTGTAGATTTTCCTTTAATGGGTTCATGTTCGCTGCTAAATGACCATTGGACCGAATTTCATCAAAGAGTTTTACCACTTTTAGTACTTTTTGTATATTTACGGATTGAGTAGATTCGATACATTCTTTATTTAGGGTCTGTTCATTGTCTCTTAACTCATAAGACACAGGTGAGCCCCATTTAATGAATAGTTCTTTTAATTTTGGATCAATTGAGTCTTCTCCGTTCGTATATCGTTCATATTGTTCGATTACATAGCCAAGGTTTGGACCATTGAATTTTCTCCATGGATTTTTTTGGTTCTTCTGTACTTCCATTCACAATTCCCCCATTGTTGTATTACTTTATATGTCTCGTTTCGGATTATTTAGTGAACTTATAATTAATTGCATATGGTTAAGGATAATGTAATAATTGAAATAAATAAAATGCTAATTTATTATATTAATCTATAAAAAATATTTATATCAGATTAGGTGGAACAATGGATTACCGTGACTGGGAAATACTAAAGGTACTATATCAACAAAAGAATCTTACAAAAACAGCTCGCCTCTTATTTCTTACTCAGCCTGCATTAACGACTCGCTTAAAGCATATGCAGGAAGAATTAGGTGTTAAAATCGTAAATCGTGAAAGCAGGGGAGTGCATTTTACCCCACAAGGAGAATATCTTGTCCATTGTGCTGAAGAGGCCCTTGCTCATTATGAAAAGATAAAAGAAAATGTTCAAAATATGAGTAATAATGAAAGTGACGAAGTAGTAGGTACGTTGAAATTGGGGGTATCTAATTTTTTTGCAAATTATGAACTTCCATATGTTTTAAAATTATTTAAAAAGCAATATCCTCATGTGGAATTCAAAGTCACAACCGGATGGAGCAGAGATGTTACTCAACTTATACACAATAAAGATGTACATATCAGCTTTGTCCGTGGAGATTATGGCTGGCGGGGTTTATCGAAACATCAGTTATTTGAGGAAACCATCTGCATTGCTTCAAAAAAAGAGTTTGATATGGATGATCTCCCTCGTCTTCCTAGAATCGAATATAAAGGGGATTACTTATTAAGATCTGTCATTGATCATTGGTGGGCTGAGAATTTTGCGCAAGCCCCTTTTATTAGTATAGAAGTGGACCAAGTTGATCCTTGTAAGGAAATGGTTAAAAACGGTTTAGGTTATGGAATATTATCCAGCAGGGTACTAACTGGGATAGAGGACTTATACAAAATCCACATAAAAGATCAAGAAGGAAAGCCCATTTTACGCAGAACTTGGATGTATTATCATAAGGAATCGCTGGAATGGAATGTGGTAAAAGCGTTCGTTCAATTTATCGAGAATTTTGATTGGAAGGACAATTGATTTGTTTTATTGGGAGATTAGGTAAACCATCCGAACTGAAAAATATTCGGAGAAATTCCGCCTATTTACTCTAAAAATTAAAAATCAGGAGATTTTTCTTATGCTAAGCGGAAAATCTCCGCTTATTTTACTTGCTTGTTCCTCGATTAAGGACAAGATATTAAAAGAAAGTGTATGAATATAACTCAAAAATCCATGAGAACCTCATTTTGATGCATTACGGTGAACCGTAATATAAATAAAGCAGTTTTTTTAGAAACTATTAGAAGAAAACCTATTTATGTGTAATGATGAAAGACAATTTAGTGGTAATCAAGAGATTTTGTCCTTCATGAAGCGAATGAAGGACAACTTGGTGATACCCGAAGAGGATTTTGTCCTTCATAAAGTGGATGAAGGACAATTTGTCGGTTCCCAAAGTGAACTTTGTTCTTCATAGTAATAACATTCGCTTTCCCTACATAGCTTTGGAACATATCTACAAGGCATGTTGCAAATAAGCTCACCTTCATAACTGTTTCAACTCCTCTACAATAAAAACAGGCATATATTGTAATTATAGGCTTGCAGGACTACTTATAAGAACAAAAATTCCTAAATATAATGTTAGGATAAAAGATATCTATAAGATAGAAAGTTAACAACATGATGAAGACTTTTTTATTTCTACTGTGGTAGGTTGAGGTGCACAACAGGAGGACTCAGAAACCATTGATTCAACATCACCTTTTGTATAGAAGAACTCCCATTCGTTTCCGTCTGGATCTGTTACCCAAAATTTATCTTGGGTTGCATAACAACAGGTAACATCCATCTCTTCCCTTGCAAAAAAGCCTAATCCTTCTAATCGTTCTTTATGTTTCAAGACTTCTTCCTGATTCTCTACTTGAAAACCAAAATGTCCAACTTGATTTCCTGAAACTTCAGCTTTTAGATTTAATGTGAAATTGAGGCCCGGGTCTTCCAGTAAAAACTTCGCATAGTCTGGCTTTACTTTAACCGGTTCAGCATTAAACACTTTATTATAAAATCCAATCGAACTATTTAAATTCGTTACGTTTATTCCAACATGCATTTTCATCAGTAGCTCTCCATATCTCTCATTTATTTTTATTATTCAACTTAGCAGCAAGAAGATTGTTGTTCATTGGTTGTTCCACTACAAGAATCCTCTTTAGTGTTTTCCACCTCTTTAATTTCAACCCCACAGCAATCTGAAGATTTTGAAGAACCCACACCAATTAACTTTTTAATAAAATTCATTTCACCCATCTCCTTAATATTTAATTTTATTTAAATCAAATATATTTGATTTATAGTTGCTATATCAACTTTTTTTGATTTATATTTTTAGTATATTAGCTGTAATTTCCAATTGCAACCACTTTATCAAATTCTTTTGATAAATATAATTGACACAAGAAAATATTGGATATAATATAATGATATCAAGAATATTTGATTTAAGAAGAAGGTGAAGAAAATGACAGAAGAATTCCAATTACAAGACATATCATTAGAAAAAGTATTTGAACAATATGAGTTAAAGTTTAAAGCAATTGCTGATAAAAAGAGACTTCAGATCATGAATATTTTAACTCAAAAAGGGGCTATGTGTGTGTGCGATCTTGCTCCAATGGTTGATATGGCTCAGTCAAAATTGTCTTATCATTTAAAGATTTTATTAGATGCCAACATAATAACAAAAGAAACACGAGGAACATGGAGTTACTACGAGCTGAACCAAGAAGAACTCAATCATTTGTTATCCCATGAACTTTGTTGTTTATTCAAACCGACCTGCTGCTAATTTTTTTACTCAATTCATCAATTTTTTTTTGATTAATATATCAATATAATTTGATTAACAGGAGGGATTCACATGTTTAATGAGTATACAGAATATCAAATGATGAAATTACGCCAGGAGGAAACGGAAAGAAATGCAAGACATACATGGAAGAATTATGTTGAAATGAACGAGGAGAACATAGCTAAAGTAAGAACCTTTCAAGTAGTACCACCGGTTAACCAATGCTGCCAATGTACCTGTGCTTAAAAGGTAGCCTTTTCTTCGATTGTAATATCAATTTTTTTTGATTAACAATTTATAACTGGAGGAATTATTATGTATCATTATAACTACGGAGTATTAGTTAAGGAAAAACAAATAGAAATTGAGAAGAAATCAATTGATACTTGGAAGTCTGTTGGCTTAAAAAAGGAATCCCTTTTTCAAAAGCTAGCTAGGAAGTTTTTTACTAATAAACAAAAAAATGAAGTAAATCGAACAAATTATTGCGTTCGCAGCGAATGCTAGGGGGAATAGAAGATGTGGTTAGATACGCTTAAAAGTTTTCTGTCTATTGCTTTAGAGTTAACGGTTTTGTTTATGATTATATCCTTCTCTATTAGTCTACTCCAGGGATATATTCCTTACGAGAAGATTGAAAAGAAGTTAGCTGGAAAAAACAAATTAATCGCTGCATCTGCAGCCATAGTGTTTGCTTTTATAACACCCTTTTGCTCCTGTTCAACGATTCCAGTAGTTGTTAATATGTTAAAAAAGAAAATGCCTTTTGGGATTGTGATGATTTTTTTGTTTGCTTCCCCTGTCCTTGACCCTACTATTTTGACCATTATGGGTGTAGCTCTTGGATGGAAAGTGACTGCAATCTACACGGTGTTAACCACAATCTTCTCCATCATCATTGGCTTTACTCTTGAGATGCTCGGTTTCGAAAAAGCGGTGAAAAATGTGGTAATGACAGGGTACGAAGAACAACACAAAAAATTTAATATTAAACTAGCACTGGGAGAAACCCTTGATTTGATGAAGAGTGTATATCCATATTTATTAATCGGTGCAGCGATCGGAGCTGTGATTCATGGTTTGGTTCCAACAGAATGGATTTCAAGTGTGTTTGGCCGTAATCATTGGTGGCTGATACCTATCGCATCCATAATAGGAATACCTTTATATATTCGTCTGTCCAGTATGATTCCCATTTCCCAAATGCTTATCGCTAAAGGAATGGCGCTAGGACCAGTCATGGCCATGATAATTAGCTCAGCAGGTGCCAGTTTGCCAGAAGTGATTCTTTTAAAATCAATCTTTAAGAAACAGCTAGTTGTTACATTCGTATTATCCGTGGTTATGATGTCTACTATTTCAGGTTTTATTTTCTACCTAATCTAAAAATGAAAAAATATGGGAAGCTAGAACTAATGACTAGCTCCCATTTGAATCCCCTATTAACAGTCACTTTCATTCCCTAACAATACAATAGCATTTGCTTCATGATTAAAATCAAGTTTCAAATCATTAGTATAAGGCTCAATTTCAGGTTCAATTGCTACTGTAATTTGATTAATTGTTACAACGTTATCATTTTTTTCTGGCTCATCCAGAGCCAGTCCTACTTGCGGCCCACCTCAGCCAAAGCCTGCAAAATAGACACGGATGTTATCGGCATCTTGATCTTCGAACAGTTGCTTCAACACATCACGAGCTTGATCTGTGATTATCATATTTTCCTCACCTTTCAAAAAATTCACTTTCTTGTTTTACTAGTTTTCTTTTATTTATGAAATACGAGTAATGCTTTTACTCTCCTGATTCAGCAAATCTCTTAATTCGATTACCGATTTCATCACGGACACGTTGGAAGAATGCCCATTTTTCTTCTTCTGTCCCCTCTGCTTTAGCTGGGTCATCAAAGCCCCAGTGAACACGTTTTACATGTGGTGGAGTGACAGGGCAATGATCTGCTGCATGACCACATAGTGTAACAACTAAGTCAGCATTATTTAAAATAGTAGGGTCAATTACATCCGATGTTTGATTAGAGATATTAATGCCTGCTTCCTCCATTGCCTTAACTGCATTTGGATTTAGTCCATGCGCCTCTAACCCCGCACTTTTGACTTCCCATTCATCGTCACTCAAATGTTTCTTTGCCCATCCCTCAGCCATTTGGCTGCGGCAAGAGTTTCCTGTACATAAGAAGTAAATAGTCTTTTTGTTCTCCATGTTGAAATCCACCTTTTATTATTAGTTTTAAGCTGCATATTCTTTAAAGTATTTTCTTTTAAACCATAAGGCTACGTTAACTAATGCAATCATGACAGGTACTTCTACTAGTGGGCCGATAACAGCTGCAAAGGCTGCACCCGAATGAATGCCAAATACGCCAACAGCTACAGCAATCGCTAGCTCAAAGTTATTACTTCCTGCTGTAAATGCAAGGGTTGTTGTTACTGGATAGTTTGCGCCAATTTTCCTTCCTAAGAAGAAAGAAACAAAAAACATCACAACAAAGTAAATTAACAATGGAATGGCAATACGAACTACGTCTAATGGCAAGCTCACAATAGCGTCTCCTTTTAAAGAGAACATGATAATAATAGTAAAAAGAAGAGCAATTAGTGTCATCGGACTAATCTTAGGGATAAACACGTTTTCATACCATACTCTTCCTTTTGCTTTCACCAATGTAAAACGTGTAATCATTCCCGCAATAAAAGGAATTCCTAGATAGATGAACACGGATTTAGCTACTTCAATCATCGTAATATTTACAACCGCCCCTTGGATTCCCATCCATTCTGGGATAATGGTTACAAAAACGTAGGCATAAACAGAGAAGAATAGCATTTGAAAAATAGAATTGAATGCAACTAATCCAGCAGCATACTCGGTATCTCCTTTTGCAAGATCATTCCAAACAATAACCATGGCAATACAACGAGCCAATCCAATCATAATGAGACCCACCATATACTCTGGTTTATCAGGAAGAAAGATGATTGCTAATAAAAACATAAGGATTGGTCCAATAATCCAGTTTTGAACTAGTGATAAAAGTAGAACCTTTACATCTTTAAACACTCGCCCAATTTCCTCGTATCGAACCTTTGCTAACGGAGGGTACATCATTAAAATTAAGCCAATGGCAAGTGGAATGGATGTCGTTCCTACTTGCAGGCTGTTCATACTATCTACAAAGCCCGGAAAGACAAAACCCAACCCTATCCCAATGGCCATAGCTAGAAAAATCCATAGTGTTAGGTACCTATCAAGGAATGATAAGCGCTTTTTCTCTAAATTACTCATTTTTTCACTCCCTATTATTAACAACCACACCTAAGTGTAGGGTTGCTTTTTTCAATCAGTTTTAATTTATCTGCCTGAACCGGTACATGTTCCAAAATATCTTCAATAAGTCCGTATAGATCACTTTGCTGATTCAAGGAATAATATATCCATTGACCTCTTCGTTCTTCCTTCACCATTCCAGCATCCTTTAGTTTACGAAGATGCTGACTGATTGAGGGCTGACTCATATCAAACACTTCAAGAAATTCACAAACACAGCATTCCCTATGTTGTAAGATAGCAACGATGGATAAACGAGTTTTATCACCAAGTAATTTTAATACGTTCGCAGCACGTTCCAAATCAACTTTCGATTTCAACACTAATTGCACCTCCATATAAACACAATATTAACAAATAAGCATGTGCTTATATTCTAATGCAATGAATAATCTATTTCAATCATTCCACTGTAACGTTCTTAATAAAAAACACGTCTATCAAGATATAGAAAATATGAATTTTCAGAATAAGGGGGATTTTAATGAAATTGGTGCTTGTAATTTTATCGTTTGTTGGTCTTCTGATTTTTCTTGGATGGACATTTTTAGCAAAGAAACAGTCAGGGAAAATCCAAGTCCAAATAATTGGTGTAGGTGTATTTCTTCTATTAATCTTTGGTGCTCTTTTCTTTTATCAGAATGGTTCAACGAAAGAAATATCAGCTCCAAAGGAAGTAAAGACAGTCGCCCCACCGAAAACAGAAGAACAAAAACCTGAAGAAAAACCAAAAGAAGAACAGAAACCAACAGAGGACCAACCAAAAGAAGAGCCTGTTGATAAAAGAGTAGCCATTGATCATGGAACAGGAAGTAAAGTACGAGGACCTGCCGATCCAAAATATATGATGAATGTAACCTATGATTCTAAAAATCACGAAATAAAAGGCAATATGAGTGTTGATTTTCTGAATAATTTAGATGTAGATTTGACGAATTTGTATTTCAACGTCTGGGCAAATGCTAATACCTATCTATTGAAGTCTAAAAAAGATGTGAATGTAACGTTTGACCAAATTAAGGTAAATGGGCAGCCTGCAACCTATTCCCTTGAGGGAACCGCTTTACATATACCTGAGGTGAGCATTAAAAAGAACGAAAAGGCTAAGGTGGAAATGACCTTTTCAGTGACAGTTCCAGAAGCATTGGACCGTTTTGGTTGGAATAAAACAACCACCTCTTTAGGTAACTGGTTTCCGATCCTTGCTGTTTATGATAATGAAGGTTGGAACGTAGATCCTTACTTCAACGGTGGTGAGTCTTTCTATTCGTTAACTGGGAACTTTGACATAACTTTAACTACGGAAAAGGAACAAGTTATCGCTACAACAGGAACGGAGGTTGGCACTCCAAAAATTAACGGAGCATTAGCCACTCATCAATATAAAGCAGTAAATGTCCGAGACTTTGCTATGGAAATGGATCCTACCTATAAGATAAAACAAACGAAGGTCGGAAATGTAAATGTGAATGTTTACTATAAAGATGAACATGCAGAATATGTAGATTTAATGGAATACGGTAGTAAGAGTCTTCAAATATTCAGTGAAAAGTTTGGAGCCTATCCATGGCCGGAACTGGATATTTGTGCAATGGAAGGCTGGTTTGGTGGGATGGAGTATCCTCAGCTTGTCATGATATCCATACCATCCGATGGGAAAGCAGCTAGAATTGATTCTACTACTGCACATGAGATTGGTCATCAATGGTTTTATGGAATTATTGGGAATAATGAATTTGATGAACCATGGTTAGATGAATCCTTTGCTAGTTATGCTGCTGCATTATTCGACCAAACCTTAGATACTGATCCACCTGTGGATGAAACTAGATTAGCAGACGGTCACCTAACTCATTCCATTGATAATTTTTTTGAAAATGGTACAGAAAGTAAAAGAAACTATTATTACACAATATATGCGTACGGAGCCCAAACGGTGGATGACCTTCGAAAGGAGCTAGGTGACAATCAATTCTATGCGTCCATGCAAGCCTATTTCAAAGCAATGAAGTTTGGTGTTTCCACTACGGCTGATTTTATTCGAATTATGCAGGAAACAAGTAAACGCGATTTAACTAAATTTTTCGAAGCCCATCGGATTTTCCCTGCGGACCAAGAGGGTGTTGAAGTTAACTCCTAACAACATACAAAGAAAAAGGTCGTTGAGGTAAAAATCCTCAATGACCTTTTTCTAGTTATTATTATATCTCGTTATTGATTAGCTTTAACAGATCATTCATATCAAAAGGATGATACTTTTTAACAATCTCAGAAAAATGAGATATTCTTCTTAATGTATCAATACTTTCAATAGGGTGCGAACCAGATGCACTCTCTGCGGAGAGCATTACAGCATTCGTTCCATCTAACACAGCTTGAAAGATATCGGTTACCTCTGCTCTTGTTGGCAAAGCATGTTCAGTCATAGATTGCAACATTTGGGTTGCCGTAACCACATATTTCCCTATTTTGTTACATTCATCTACTATTGCTTTTTGTATAAGAGGAATCCATTGGAAAGGCAATTCGACTCCTAAGTCACCTCTTGCAATCATGATAGCATCTGATCTTTCGCATATTTCTTTAAAGTTTTGTAAGGCTTCAAGGGTTTCAATCTTTGCCATTAGCTTAGGAGGATTCGGAGTACTCAGTTTCACAAATTCGCGAACATTGTCAATGTGAGTCGGTTTCCTAATAAACGAACAGGCAATAAAGTCTACTTGATTATTAATAAGAAACTGTATATCTTGCTTGTCCTTTTCTGTAATGGCCGGCAATGAGATTGCTGTGCCGGGAACATTAACTCCTTTTCTAGATGATATCGTTCCACCTACTTTTACGACTGATTTAATAGAATTATCACCTAGCTCAGATACCGTTAATTCGACCTCACCATCATTGATTAGAATTTTACTCCCGATTTTAACGTCATGAATTAATCCCTTGTAGTCAATACTCCCTACTTCATTATTACCAACAACATCATCTGTTGTTAATATAAATTGGTCTCCTTCTTGAAGATGGATGCTGTCATCAGAAAACTTACCTAACCTTATTTTTGGACCTTGAAGATCACCTAGAATTTTTATTTCCTTACCTTTTTCTTCACTTATTGAACGTACAAGTTGGATTACCTCATGGTGGGTTTGGTGATTTCCATGAGAAAGATTTAAACGGATCATTGTCATGCCGTGATCGATCAGTTCAGAGATAACCTCCCTACTATTACTAGCTGGCCCGATAGTACATATACGATCTATCATATATACCCTCCTATTCTTTAAACCAGTAATAGTATGTCCAGAAGGGACAAAGTAACAAAACTGTTATTGATTCCACTTGGTAATATCAGCTAAGATGTATGAGTTTCTTAATGCTTTTCTTTCATTATGCTGTAAATATCGACAGCAACGTTTTTGATATCACACTGTTTATCTCTCACATTCAGAAGGATTACAATTGAGGTTTTATCATCATAATACACATGAAAGGACTCCCAGCCCCCCACAACACCTCTGCTATAAACCCGGTCGTCTTTATGGTAAAGGCCAAGGCCATAACTTGATATTGTTCTCCTAGAGACCATTTCCTTTAAACTTTTTTTTGAAATAAGCTTCCGGCTCATCAATGCTTCATCAAATCTACTTACATCAAGTGCGGTTGCATAAATATCACCACATCCAAAAAGTAATGTTGGATTCAGTTTACTTGCAGGGATATAGTGTCCTGCCATTTTGATATATCCTTTAGAGGAAAGTGAAGCAGTTTTTTCAGAGGTGATAAACCCCGCGTTGACCATGGAAGCCTTATTAAAAATATTTTTCTTGATATATTCATGCAACGGTAGCTCTGACACTTGCTCAACAATATGACCAAGGATGATATAGTTAATATCGTTATAATCCCATCTTGTACCTGGAGGAAATTTACTACTTCTATTACCTGCTCTTTTAATAATATCTTTAGGGCTCTTGTCACCTCCAAGCAAAATCGGTGAGCGGATTCCCGAAGTATGATTTAACAAATGGACAATTTTCACGTTTTTTGGAAGGTCCGAAACATATGTAGATGCTGAATCTTGGATGCTCAACCTTCCCTTTTCTTGAAGCTGAAGAATACAAACCGCAACCAAAGTTTTCGTTATTGAACCTATCGGATACGTAGTGGATGGACTATTTAAAATATGGTTAGAAACGTCTGAATATCCAATTCCTCCAGTAAAGATATTCTTTTTGTTTTTTACTACCGCAATACTCCCACTTATATGGTTGGATTTCAAATAGTCACTAATCTTTTGCTGGATTTGAATTTCCTTTGATGTTGGTTTTATTGAATTATTATCTTGAGCAGAAACATTATGTAAAGGCTTAAGGGTTGCTTGAATATGATTGCTGGAAAGTACGAGGGTTAGTAAATAGATTAAAAGATATTTATACTTCACGTTAAGTCCTCATCTTTAAGTATTATTTATTGTTTATTTTTTATAAAAAGATGAGAATTCATTCATAGCTAAAACATCAAATATGAAAAAAAGCCTAAAACCCTATTTATCTAGGTTTTAGACTTCTTTAACAGATGACCTGTGAGGGGTTCGAACCCCCGACCTCAACCCTGTCAATTCACAGTTAGGTCCATCCGTGTGTTTCCTCGTAATTCCTAAGGTTCCTTTATAGCAACAGTACAGCGATTTTTTAAGATGTAAATGTCCTCTGGATAACCGTTGTATCCTTAAGTGTGTGACCAATTTGGTGACCACTTAAGGATAGTATCTATGGACCTGATCACCTATAAAGTTGGAAATGTTTTAAGAATGGAAAATTACCTAGTTACCGTTGCCATTTAATAGGTAATCATTCTTTAATCTAATATTTCTTTCCATTCAAATGGATACTTAAAACCAGTTTCTTCTGGTAATAATCTAATGTCATCGATAATTTTAGTTTTTCTATTAGCTTCGTTAATTTTACTGATATCATTATGTATATCCAATAAGTCAATGGATGTTGAAATATTTTTATGTATTTTAATCAATCCTGTATCATACCCGTTAACTTTATTCAATAATTTTATTACCTCGGATAATTCATTCTGTTGTGGCTGCTTCAATTGGAGTGATAACTCTAATAACTTTCCCCTTATTTCTTTGGTCTTTTGCCCTATAAGTACATATTCAGCATCGATTGCAAAGTAATTTTTCCCTTTTATTTTTTCAATTGTTATATAATTCTCAGCCAATAGTTGTCTTAAATGGTAACTTGACAGCCAAAAATTACTAACAATTCCACCATTATTTATATCCAAGAAATAAAGTACTAAAAATGCCTCTTTCTCATTCACCAGTTTCATCATGTTTCTTGTCGACACATAGAACTTTTTTCTTGTTTTTCTAGTGTCTAGTTCATACCTATAATCAGTTTCATTTAACCAACGTGATTTTACTTGGAAAAACCTAACTGTATTTACTACAGTACTCTCATATAGAGTTTTTCTTTGGTGAGTAGACATAACATCAAAGCCAAAATCTCCAGGAAGCTTAATACCTTCAAATCCTATTCTAAACAATTCAGCAATAAGATGGTATTCTGCTACAAAGCCTTTATATAAACTCATAGCGAAATCTTTCTCTTTTTCAATTAATTCTTCGTATGGAAGTACAACACTATTAACCCAATACATCCCATCAAGATATTCTTCATACTCATCTTCTCCAATTTCACAATCAGCATCCATATTAAAATCTTCAACCATTTACCTCTTCACTCCTAATCTTTTTATTTCGATCCGCCTCTTCAATATTAATTCATTCTCCGACTGTCGACAAATTCCCTTGTCACGAACAAAATAGAACCATAAATGCAGGGTTATACTTATTTTTGTTTAAAATTATAAAGCATATCTCGGAACAACGACTTTTATTTACTCCTTCATATTTTCAACTTGATTAATATTTTGGTATATTAACATTATTAAACCTAAAATTACTATACGAGGTATGTTATGGAAATAAAACACACTGAAGACAACTATCATAATCTAATAAAAACTATTGATCAAATGTTCGAAAGACCAAGTGTATTTAATAATTTCATAAATAGAATTATTTTCCCATTTTACAAAAATTTTGAATTAGATTCCGAAATTCACTTTAATTACCCTTTTACAGTTTTGGTTGGTAAAAATGGCTGTGGAAAAAGTTCAGCGTTACATGCCCTTTACGGGTGTCCCAAAGATAATTCAACAGCCGACTTTTGGTTTTCCACCCATCTCGACCCTATTGTAGAAGCTGGCGGTATTATTAATAGTTATATTTATGAATTTACTGACAAAGGGAAATTGCAGGCTGCACACAAGGCACGTACAAGAAGAAGCAAAGGAGTGAAGCATAAAGAGAATCTAGATTATTGGGAAACCCGAATCATTTCAAAAAGAAGAAAAAGCAAGTATGGATTAACAACAAGTACTCATCGTGACAACCCAATCAATAAGAACGTTGTATATTTGGATTTTAGATCTGAACTAAGTGCTTTTGATCAATATTTTTACTTTGGAACTCTGAACAAAAGCCTAGTTTCAAGTACAAAACAAGACTATATTAGACTACAGACTACAAAATTAAAAAACCTCTTTGAAAATGCAACCATATACAACTCTGGTGGAGTACCACAAAATGAAATTGTTGCAGCCCTTTCTAATGAAGAATTAAAAATTATTTCATTCATTCTGGGAAAAACATTTGTTTCTGGGAAAATCATTAAACATAAATTATTTGGAAGTTGGGGAACTTCAATATTTTTAGAAAAAGATTCTTTTAAATATTCGGAGGCACATGCTGGAAGTGGAGAAATTGCAATAGTAAAGTTAGTTCACACTTTACTAAATTCACCTAATCAAAGTTTAGTACTGTTGGATGAGCCAGAAGTTTCACTTCACCCAGGTGCACAAAGAAGACTAAAAATTTTTCTTCTCGAGCTTATTAAAGAAAAGAAGCATCAAATAATTGTTTCAACACATTCCCCTAATTTAGTGGAGAACCTTCCACGGAAAGCTATTAAATTATTTACATTTAATCCAGAAACAGAAAAAGTTAAGATACTAAATAATTGCTTACCAGATGAAGCATTTTATACTTTAGGGCAAACATTGACTAACCAAGTCAGCCTTATTGTTGAGGACAAATTGGCCTATAATATCATAAAAAAAGTAACACATAGTCTTGGGGAAGAAAAAGCTGCGTTACTTAACGTAGAGTTTTTCCCTGGCGGGGCACAGACATTAAAGAAAAGTTTTGTAAAACATTATGCAATAGTAGAAGACAATAATAAATTTTTTATATTTGACGGTGACCAAGATCCAAAATCCGAGGTTCTTGATTTAGGAAAGGTACTCCAAAACGATTACAATACAAATTATTTTAAAATGCATATAGATACCATTACAATGAATGCTGGTATTTCTTTTGATCGGGATGGCAATAGTGTTGAAGGTGGGCGTGATGACCAATTACTTACGGCTCAAGAAAAATTTATTAGGTTTTATAGGGAAAATGTATTTTACCTCCCAACCAACATTCCTGAGGAAATTATTTGGGATGAAGGGATTGTGTTCAGTTTAATCGATGATAAGGAAGTAATAGATAAAATAAGACAAGAGAATAACCTTAAACAAAAAATTAAACTTGCTGCTCAGGAGCTTTTCTCCAGTTCTGATAACCCAGTGGATTCCCTGGAAGGGCTTTTAATAAGTAAATGGATAAAGCGAGAAAGTAAGGATAAGGAATTAATAGTAGATATAATTAACAATATATTAGATAAAATAGAGAAACAGTCATTGGTGAACAGGTAACGACATTAAGTCGTTACTTTTTTTTGAATTATATATTAAGATTATTAAAAGGTAAATTATGCCTATTTACAGAATACTTATTATGTAGGAAGAGACTTTTCATTAAGCCGTTTCATATTACATGGATAACTTTAAATTTATATTTCTGTCATGAAAGGACTATTACTATGACAAATACAATTACGATGAAGACTATTAATGATCTTCTGGAGACAGCTGCTTTTTTTATTCCTTCATATCAGCGAGGTTATCGTTGGGATGAAACGCAGGTAAAAAACCTGTTAAATGACATCTTACAATTCATGAAAGAAGGTTCTTCTACTTTTTATTGTTTGCAGCCAATTGTTGTTCGAAAGACTTCAAAATACGAAAATGGACTACCAATATATGAAGTAATTGACGGACAACAACGGCTAACAACAATTTCACTAATTCTTACCTATTTGAATGAAGTACCATATTCACTTACGTACGAAACACGTCCTAATAGCTTTGAGTATTTAAAAGCAATAAGAGAAGAAATTGAAAATGGCACAGAAGCGAAGAACATTGATTTTCATTTCTTCAAAAAGGCGTTTGTGACCATTCAGGAATGGTTCGAGCAGCCTCGAGAAAATCGTCGTACACTACGGCAAAAATTTCTTATCGCGCTTGGGGAAAGTGTAAAGGTAATCTGGTATGAAGTATCAACTGGCGTAGAAGTACGGGAAGTCTTCAGCCGTTTGAATATCGGCAAAATACCTCTTACCAATGCAGAACTGATAAAAGCGCTAATTTTATCGAAAACTCCACAGAACAAGCAACTTGAAATAGCGAATGAATGGGACCAGATAGAGCGGCGTCTCCGTCACGATCGACTATGGTACTTTATCCAACCGAAAAGTACATATACTAATCGAATAGAATTATTGTTTGATATTTATACAGGTAATGTAGCACCGAAACATCATGACCCATTTTATACTTTTTATAAGATACAAGAGGAAACTGATTTCGAACATTTATGGCTTCAAATTAAAGCATATTTAGCACGCTTTGAGGAATGGTATGATGACCGCAAGCTGTATCATTATTTGGGCTATCTAACCCAACAAAAATCCATTACCAAATATATTGACCTTTATGATGATGACAATATAAAAGATAAGCGACATTTTCGTACGGAATTGTTAAATGAAATCAAACGTGATATTAACGGAATTAAAATTGAAGACCTCACATACGGGCAGGATAGTGCACAAATAAAAAAAATTTTGCTGCTCTTCAATATTGTTACCACATTAAACCAGAAAAATAATGAGGCTCGGTTTCCATTCGATCGATATTCTAATGAGCGCTGGAGTATAGAGCATATTCATGCTCAACATACAGATGGACTAAATACTAAAGAACAGTGGCTTGCTTGGATTCAAGATGCTATTTATATGCTGGAACAACTCGACGCAGTCAACGAACCAGAGAAATACCAACAGCTTATTCAAAAACTTCTTGAACATAAAAATGATAAGGACATAACCAGCGACATTTTTGAGCAGCTGTTTAATCAAGTGCTTGTGGAAACAGAAGAGGAATTCGGGTCAAGTATTCATGATATCGACAATCTGGTGTTATTGGACCAAGCTACTAACAGTGCACTTAGTAATCACTTTTATCCAATAAAATATCAAAGACTAATTGAGTATGACAAGCAAGGAAGCTTTATTCCGATTTGCACTCGTAATGCATTTATGAAGTATTACAGTAAAAAAGTAGATAATTTTCAACTCTGGGCAGAGCAGGATCGTGAAGATTATTTAGAGGCGGTCCAGCAAACATTGAAGATGTTTCAGTAAAGGAGAAAGAAGATGGAGACACCCATTACATTTTGGAAACTGATAAATCAATATATAATTACCATTCCACTGATACAACGTGATTATGCTCAAGGCCGAACGGATGAACGTACAAAAGATATCCGAGCGGTTTTACTCGAACATATTAAAGAAGCCCTTGAAAAGAAACGTCATGTTGATTTTGACTTTGTCTATGGTTCAGTTGAAAATCATACATTAAGCCCAATTGATGGCCAGCAGCGTTTAACAACTCTTTTTCTCTTACACTGGTATTTTGGTGTAAAAGAAGGAGTAGATTTACAAGATTCTTTAAGACGCTTCTCCTATGAAACACGTATAAGTGCACGTGATTTTTGCAGGGCACTGGTAGTGAATCCACCTACTTTTGAGAAGGTAACGGGGAAAAGGATTTCAGAGGTTTTAAAAACAGAAAAATGGTTCCATCATCAATGGCTCCAGGATCCCACTGTAAATGCAATGCTGGTAATGCTTGATGATATGCATACCCAATTTGGTTTGTTTGATATTGAGGTAATCCCACTTTTGATAGACGACACATGTCCAATTACATTTAGCTTTTTAGAGCTTAAGGAATTTGGATTAAGCGATGAACTTTATATCAAGATGAATGCCAGAGGGAAACCGCTCTCAATCTTTGAAAATTTCAAAGCACAATTTGAACAAATTTTAGAAGCGGCTGGCTTTGTACAAGAGAGCAAGGACTTTTCCATTATGCTTGAACGGGAATGGACCGATTTATTATGGGAATATAAGAGTAAAGATTACACGATAGATGAACCATTTGTTGAATTATTTAGCTTTATCACTACTGCATTAGTTGTTAAGAAAAAAGGGGTTCGTAACCCTCTTATCTTCTCGGATCCCTACGTAAAACAAGCAGACCTAAAAGATGTATACAATACACAAGAGCATGTAGAGTTCTTATTCAATGTCCTTTCCCTATGGAAAGACAGTAAAACCATTCGTGCGGAGTTTAAACAACTTGCAAAAGCTGTGCCTTTCTTCACGCCACATTCTCAGCTTTTCGACAGTTGTGTACTGGGTTCTGGTTTTAACTTAACAGAACGAATATTATTATATGCGATTGTAATGAAGAAACTTTACAAACAAGAGGAAGATATTGCTGACACGGTTCGAGTGATTCGTAATCTATTACAACGTATTCGACAAATGAACAATGGTCAATTTAACAGTAATTTACGTTTTGATTCAGTGGGTTCAATTTTCCGAACTATTGATCAGCTTATCAAGACTAATGAACCAATATATGATGTAATTTTACGATTTGACTCTGTAGAAGGATTTGCCTCAACCAGCTGGAAACAGGAGCAGGAAAAAGCAAAACTTTTAAAAGAAAGGCCAGATTTAAAAGAAGCTTTACATGAATTGGAAGATGAGCCAACTCTAAAAGGCTCTGTACATCAATTGCTTCCGATATTCATGCGCTATCCAAAAGAAACGCTAAGTTATGCAAAGGCGCTTTTACAACTGCCTGATACTTTAGTTGCTCGTGCTATGTTAGTCATTGATGATTACTCAATACAAATTGGTTGGAGTAATTTAGGGGCACGATACGTATTCGGCGGCACCCGTTATCGTGAATTGGTTTGGACAACTAATAAAGATATGACCGAGCTTTTCTCTCAATTGATTGAATTACTCATTGCTGCACCACAAGAAAGTGTAAAAGATAAACTAGAGTACATTATTAGCAATAATAATGAATGGGATCAGAGCAGCTGGGAATATTATTTTGTTAATTATTCGGAAATGCTTACTGGGAGCAACTTACTCTATGTATTTGGACAAAATTTCGAAATCGAACGTTTGTCAGGGTCCAATCTACAGGCAGAGCATATTAATCCATTTTATGATGCAGTAATTCAGATAATTGATGATGATGATATTTGTAAGCAATGGAAATCGACGGTGCGACTAAGTGATCCAAGTTATCTTGTAACTCAATGCGGAATTAAGTTTTGCATTACTAAGGGATACTGGACATATGAAGGAGACCCTAAAATTTGTGATGCCTTATCAAAGTATGATAAAACTTTATCAGATCTTGATCTTGTAGAAAGAGGAGTAGCACTGGTCCAACAAGCGCACACATTGGCAAACGTACCTGCTTTGAATTAATTACCACGAGTAATTGATAGCCATTTTCCTTTTTTAACGGTAAATGGCTATCAATATAACAATACTAAATTCGCATTACTTTATTTTACTATCCATATAATCACTTAAAATCGTATTCTTTCATTTTAATTTACCTTTTAGTGTTCCACCAAGATCGATGCCAATTTAAGTAGAGTATGTTTGGGTACCATTCTTTCTTCTCTGGTAAATTAATGGTTTGGTTGTGATACTGTGTATAACTGCTTTGCAATAATGATTCATGTAGAAGTATCTTATATGACTCATCTATTGTGATCAGGCCCAAGTCAAAAAGATCATGGATATCAGAACGCAATAATAGTCCGTTATCAACTGTATTTGTGTCATCCCCTCGATAAGGGACAATATGTGCGGCTTGTAATGCTTCCACTATATCAAATCCAGTTACTGCACATTTTCCACCGTATGCCTCTATTAAATCTTTTCTAAACTTAGGCTGTCCTCTTCTGACTACCAATGAACTCAATGTTTTTTCTCTTGCGTCAGAAAGACTTTCGGGACTAAACTCACTTTTCTTTGTAACATTTTTCTCGATTTTACCAATACTGCTTTTGGATTTTGCCCTTGGATTATTCCAAGAATCCTGGGTATTATCTTTATTTGTTAGTAAAGAAATTCGTGCACCTTTTTTTGATGTTCCAGGCTGAGCAATTTTAATAATTTTGTTAAATAATTCTTCACTAAGCTTTGGTATTGAATTACCCCACCCTAATGTGTTCTCTACTCCGACTGCATCCCTATTTACCTTTCCGCTTCCAGATGAAAAATCGAGTGGTTCATTAAACCATTTAATATTTTTTAAATGAGCTAAATAAATAGTGTGTACGCGATCATTCCTTTTTTCATTAACCGCAGGATCACGGGTATCCAACTTGCCTACTATTCCATATCCCAAGAATTCATATTTATTTTTCTTGGTACTAAGATAAAGGAAATGATCACCTTTTTTTACTTTTATTGAATGGGTATTATCATATAGATATTTTTCTCCAAATATATCCGAGTATTTGGTTTGGTCACTTACTTTAAAAATCCAATAGCCCATAAATCCTCCTTATTTCCAGTTGGTTTACTTAGTAAAAGCACTGAAAAAACAACACTATTAGCTTCATATTAGTATTTATATAGTGAAAGGCTACTTAACATAAATGTATCCTTGCTGACCATCCTCCCCTTTAGCAGGCTGAATATTCATATTCTCTTTAGCTCTGATGAGTCTAACTGTGCGAGGCCAATCTTGTATTTCTGCTATTACTGATATCTTTATTGAAGGTACAAAAACGTTTTCATTTTCTTCAAAAAGTTTTTTCACTCTTTTGTACCCTGATTCCTCAGACATAATCACCTTCATCTGATCATTATCTTCATCACTGAACCAGTGTTTCTTTCCTAGATTACAAGGTACACATAGTGTCCAAAGGTTTTCGATATCGGTTTTACCTCCCCATTCAACTGGTATCTTATGATCAACCATTAACTTTACGCCATCCTCTATTCCATAGCCGCATCTTCTACACTTAGACTGGTCCCTTTGAAACACTTGGTATCGTAATTTTTGGTTAATGGGCTCTCTGTTTTTATCGGTTTTCTTTTGAGTCAATGAATGCAAGATATAACCGTCTTTTACAGACTCAATTTCCCATCCCTGTTGACGAAGTGATCTGATAGACCGTTGCCAGTCATGTACATCGGCGACATTTGAAAGATCGTCACGGCTTACCACTACCCCTACATTTTCAGTTAATAGCTTTAACATTCTTTTAGCAGCTGACATAAAATTTCTCTCCTTTATACTTTTCTACATTATAATACAGATTTTTTCTTCATGAATTCTTTTGCTGGCTATTAGTGTATCATTTGTTCATTGAATTACGAATAAAGTTTTCGATTGCACCTAATGTACCTTTAAAGTCCTTTTAAGATCATGTTCCCAAATGCGTAACAAGTTCCACCCTTTGTTCTGATAGTATTCAGTCACTTCGTTATCCCTTTCCTTATTTCTTTTTATTTTGTTAACCCAAAACTCCCTGTTTGTTGCAGGTATTGAACCATGTTGTTCACAACCGTGCCAATAACATGAATCAATAAAAATTACAACTTTATATTTTTGAATAGAAATATCGGGTTTGCCTAATAGGTTTTTATTGTTTTTACGGTACCTAATCCCCCTAGTCCATAACTCTTTATTAACCATCTCTTCTAATTTTGTTCCCTTAGATTTTACTGCCTTCATATTACGGGTTCTTTGTTCGTTTGTTAATTTATCCATTCATTTCTCCTTGCTGAAGCAAATCAAGATGTGGGATACATAGTCTATGAAATAAGAGTGAACCCACATGGATTCACCCTTTTTGGATAAACAGATTCCGATATCTTTAACTAATGATATCTTGTTCCTCATTTTCGCGTGCCTCCGTAAAGGTGAGGGAAGTATTACTTACTTGCTGTTTTGTCCATTTAGTATGCCCAGGACAAATCATTCTAAAATCACACTTTTTACATCTGCCAGTTGTACAACCTACCATTGGGAAATCCTTCGACTTTATTCCCTTTACGGCAGAAGCAACCTCATTTCTTACTGTTTGAAGGTTCTCTTCAGTTACATCTACTTCAACTCTTTCTTTAATACGATCTGAAAATTCCCCATCGGGAAGACTCTCAATTGGCGGTTTCGGGCTTAAAAAGTGCGCAACTGCTTTAAAAGGTTCCAGATTAAGCGCATGGCGAGCAGCATTCGAATAAAGTAACAATTGCCTTTCCACATCATGAAGTCTTTCAAAGTACATATTAACATTGTCCCATTTATGATTTTTAAAATCTATGAGACTAACTGGTTCACGAACTTCCATTCCATAATTATCCTTGGTCACTTTTTCAAGCAAGTCAATAGTACCGCTTATAAGAACCCCTGATTCTTTATCAATAAACTCAAAAGGCTTTTCAGCGTAAAGTATTAACCCCCCGTCTATACCATATGTATTAAAATATCTAATTAATGTTTGTCCAGCCGCTTCTCGTAGTCTTTCAAAGGGTTTCCCTGATGTATACCTTAAAGTGAATCTCTCCAACACCAGTTCTTTTATTAGTTCCTCCTGAACCTGTACGCCGCCTTTTGCACTGTCATGTACCTCAGCCAAAATATTATGGATCTGATCTCCATAACCAATAGATGATGATGAAATTCCAGGGTCGAATAACATTAAACATCTTAATTTATATTCATATGGACACTTCCAATAATAATTTAACTCAGAAAACGATGTGGGTAGTAAGGTAGTTTCTTCTGAAGGCCTTGGTACCCCATATTCACGCTCAGTTGGATCAACACCATTCGTAACTGCAAAGTCGTGACTTATTTCATTAAAGAACGGTGTTGGCCTTTTTCGGTTTGCATCTAAACTTGATATATTCAGGAATTTCCTGCACCGTGTAAGTGCTACATACCACAACCTTCGTTCCCCATCATCACCACCAGCATACCTTGCTGGATCAAATTCTTGTTCACTAAGTAGAGTGGACGGTCCTCTATTTCTCATGCTACTTGGAAAATGATAACTAGTTACACGTGGTATAAATACTACTGGCCATTCTAATCCCTTAGCCCCGTGAATTGTCATAATTTGCACAGCATTTGGGGAAAGGAATTCATTTGGTCCGCCTTCATCCATATTTTTCGCAGCCCATCCTCCCAGGAATATACAAAACGACCTTATATCGCTGGGTTTTATCCATTGATGTACCGCTTCGTATTGGGTTATTAAGCTGCTGACTTTACCTAAATTATACAGGACATCTTCTCCCCACTGCCGTTGCTCATTCCCACTACCAAGAATAGAGAGCATTTCATGGAAAATTTCTTGAATATAAATCCTTCTTGAGAGACGGCCACGCTCTTCCTTCGGCAAATTCTGTCTTTGAATTGTTGTCCTTTTTGAAGCAATCCACTCTAAGAACCTATTAGGATCGGAGTACGGCATTACATTTTGTTCAATAAGACTGTTAATTGTTTCACGGATAAACATCCTCGTCTCATCTACATTAAAATTTCTATTATTACCGTCAATATCGGTATATAAAAATTCCATTTCTGCCAATTGACAAAAAGCTGCTTGAATTAACAGTACCTCATCGTTACTGAATAATCCCCTTGTTCCAGTTACAATTACTGGTATTCCCGCTCTCCTTAAAGTTTCTACAAATATCCTTCCATTGGACCTGACACTTCTTATTAGAATAGCAATATCGGAATAATCAATGGCTCTTTTTTCTCCATTTTTTTCTGTTATTATGACTCCTCTTAGAGATGAAATCCTTCTTGCTGTCCATTCAGCCTCTTCCTCAGGGGTCTCGAAAATTCTTTTTTGAACATCACCCAGCTCCGCCATTTTTTCCTTTAAAACTGTTCCATCCTCTCCATCAACCCATTCCGAAGCAATCATGGACTTGGGTAGTCTTCTGCCCTGCGGTAGACGCCTGATTGCAGAGTTTGCAATTTCAATGACGGCATGTGTGCTGCGAAAATTCTCAGTCAGCTTTATTTGCTTAACATCTGGATATTTATTTTTAAAATTTAAAATATTACTTATGTCCGCACCGCGCCAACCGTATATTGATTGGTCATCGTCTCCTACAACGGTTACATACATTTGTTTTCCGCTATCAGACAAAAGCATTATCAGTTCTTCTTGTTTAGGATCAATATCTTGGTACTCATCAACAATGAGGTATTTAAATCTCTCCCTTACATCCGCCAACTTTGCGGAATTATTTTTTAGTGTGTTGGTTAAATGATCTACAATATCATTAAAATCAATAAAGTAATTAGGCTTACTGCTTAATAATTCCTTGTATTGCTTCACTGAGTTTTTCAAATCATCATTCTGCAATTCATCAATGTCGATATCTTCTACATGCAGTATGTTCAATGTTGAAATGAATTCTCTTACGGTTGCCCAATATCCACCTGTACTTGTTAATGGTTGTAGTCTATGTAAACCAATGTTATAAAAATTACTGGAGATAAAGGCTACTTGCTTGGTTTCATCAAGGATTTCAAAGGTTCGATATTTGGGATCAATCTCTTTTAACAGTTGCAAACAAAAACTGTGGATTGTCCCTATATACATGTCACCTATCGAAGGATTTTCAGGACTTATTTCCTCTAAGTGCTTCCTTATTCTTGTTTTCATTTCTCTTGCGGCTTTCTCAGTAAAAGTAAAACAAATAATGGATTCTCTTGGTACCCCTTCATCGATTATCAAAGCTGTCCTTTTAGAAATTACTTCGGTTTTTCCACTTCCAGCACAAGCTATTATCTGTAAATTACCAGCTCTGTGATTAATGGCCAGCTGCTGGCTGTCGGTATAAGTGATTGCCAATATAATTCCTCCTTGAAAAATTTTAGTAAGAAAAGTTTACTGTTTCTATTTCATTAATTAATCGACATAACCAAGCAACTTCTCTGTCACTATAAACTTTTAGATCATTCTTTTGGGTAAAAATAGATTTGGCACCATCTAAATTAAGCGGCATGTCGATTATTTTCTTTAGTCCAGGGATCTCGATGGCATTACGGAATGGTTTTTTTTGATAGAAAGTGTTTGAATTTTTTGTAGCCACTCTTAATTGGAGCCCATACCAATTGTTGTTTTTACTCTCAACAAACAAATCAACCTTTCCGCTTAAATCATATTTCATGTTGTATATAACCCTTTTAAAGGTAGTTTTTTCTTTCAATAGACTATGGCAATGAACATCCCTAACCAAAGAAGGAAATGTTCTGCTTAAACGGCCTTCAAAGGCATCCATTAGCTCTGGTTTCACGTTCTGATATATCCAATCTTTATTTATTAGGAAATAAAAAGTTAAAAACTCTTGCTGGGAAGGTATACGTTGATGGTAATAGATATAGTAATAAAAAATCACTATGAAGGAAGGTGGATTTAAATTGTTTTCAACAAAATAGTGTCGTTTTTTCCCCGTAACATCCAAGGTAGTACGTGCGAATTCTACTTCTATTTGCTGTGTAGCCAAATTCGCCAAATCAATATAGGCTGCAGGATTCATGTTAATCATTAGATTACGAATCGATTCATAATTACCCAAGTTGGTTCGCCCTCTTTCACTACTGAATTCGCACTATTATTCTACCATATATTTCTATTAAATGGTATTACCTCCCAAAATGGGAGGCTTTTATTTTTTAAGGAGGTGATGTTGTTCATTTTTATTTTTCCATAAAGAAAGGAAATGATATTATGGTATAATTAAAGACTAATGAGAACTTAAATATGATAATAATAGCTATTAGTAAAAAATAAGCTTTTTAATATGTTTGCAGGAGAGATTGCAATGAAATATAAAACTATAGATTTGTTTGCAGGAATTGGCGGAATTAGAAGAGGATTTGAAATGACTGGCCGTTTTGAAAATAAATTATCGGCAGAAATAGATAAATATGCCTGCAAAACTTACATGCATCTTTATGATGAAGATCCTTTTAACGATGTTACAAGTGAGGAGTTTAAAACAAAAGTAGAGAATACAACATATGATGTTCTATTGGGTGGATTCCCCTGCCAGGCCTTTTCAATTGCAGGCAAAAAAGAAGGATTCTTGGATCAAACACGTGGTACTCTATTTTTTGATATAGCAGATATTTTAAACAGAACAAGACCTAAAGCATTTCTTTTGGAGAATGTTGAAGGCCTGCTTAGACATAAAGGCGGTCAAACAATACAGGTAATACTTGATACACTTGTGAGAGGTCTTAATTACCATGTAATTGGTGTTGAGCAAAGCCCTGTTTCTGGAGAAGTTATGTTCACTCCTAACGACTTCCTATTAAATTCAAAAAATTTCGGACTACCCCAAAACAGGCCACGGGTTTACTTTATGGGATTTGATCGGAATTATTATGGTGATTTATTAAATGACCTTCCGATAAAGGAATTGCCTAAAAGCAGGCAAAAAGAGCCTATTTTTAATGATTTACATGACCTTTTAGATTATGGCAATGAAGCGGATTTTTATCTTGCTGAGGGTTACCTTTCCAGTTTAAAGAAACATAGGGACAAACATAAAGGAAAAGGAAACGGCTTTGGATATATTGTTGTAAATGAACTCGGTATAGAAAATCCAATATCAAATGCATTATTGGCAACAGGTGGTTCTGGAAAGGAGAGAAACTTGGTCTACGATCCTCAGGAACATATAGGCGGTATGGTAGTAAAAGGGAAACAAACTCCTCTTAATAATGAAGGAATCCGATTAATGACCCCAAGGGAGTGGGGCAAACTTCAAGGTTTCATAGGTTACGCCTTCGTTGAAGATGGTATCGATAAATTTTCTTTCCCTGAAAAAATGAGCAAAATCCAACAATACAAACAGTTTGGAAATTCTGTTACAATCCCTGTTATTGAAGTGCTTGCCGAGACAATGGTAACGATTTTGGACTATCTTGATTACGAACTGACTCAAATTAAGTATTCTAATATAAGAGAAAAAAGCCAGGTATAAAATAAAGACTCGATTCTTATCGGGTCTTTTTCAATTACTGTATCACGGCCTATTTTATGTATTTAATGTCCCTGTCGCACTTTCCCACGTTGACCTCACATGTTTCAGATATGTTGGATCAAGCATATTTGAGGACCAATCGTAGTCTGTATTTAAAATTTAAATTTAGTAAAAGACTTACGGACAACATTAAATCAAAAGCCGAACTTGTGCCCTTCTAGGTTAGAAGGGCTTTTTTAATGTTAAAAAATATTCACAAGGGTTTTGTAATTTATTATGGAATATTATCAGTAGGATTGGGAGAAAGGAAGTGACAAAAATGAAAGTTCCTTTAGGTGCAGATTTTTCATATGAAGAGGACGGAATCCAATTTCGCGTTTATCATAAAAATAAAAGGATTAAGCTTTACGCCCGTCAAGGAAACAAAACTGTCATCCAATTTGGTGAAACAGCATACCAAGCGGCTGAAAAGGCAAAGGAAAGATTGTTAAATAAACAAGCCCCTCTTTAAATAAGAAGGGCTTGTTTGGCGATTAAGTATTAATCTAGGAGTTTCTAATATGTAATGAACCTCTGTATTGGCCATCAATAAATCTAGTCCACATTGCAATGCTCTCATTTTCATTTTGATCCTTATTGTAGGGGTAATTATTTGGCATCTGTTTGGACCTTATACTTATAATAAGTTTATCCCACAGCTTGTCTATTGCATCATCTTTGTTTATTATTGTCCATGTTTCTGGATTTAAAGGATTTGCAAACTCCAAAATAAACTCTGCAGGATGTTTGGAAAGCCCCCTGGCACCTGTTCCTGTAAAAATAAAATACTTCAATACTTCCCCTAATGTATCTCTATGATCCCTAAACGGAGATTCATTCGAACTGTTTCTTACATCCTCACCTATTATACCATTCTCCCTTAACCACCAATACTTTTCAACAAGTGGGTCTAGTTCCTTAATATTAACCCCTGCATAATTGCAAGCAAATTCAACACCAGGTCTACGTGTATGATTAAGTAATGCTGGAGGGTTAGAGCCCTGTGATTTTACTGAATATCCAATTCCATTTATCTGGACATCACTCTTTGAAAGTGAAGGGGCTTTAGTAATACCAAGCCCTTCGGCTGTATTAATCAATTGTTCATCAGAGTATCCTACTATTGTTTTTATATCTAATCCTCGCGGTAAACTAGGATACTCAATATTACCAAAGCCAACACTTTCTACTCGAATTGGACATGGTATTTTAACCCTTCCATCCCTTAGTTCGATAAGCATAAATTTTAACCAGTATTCATGTCTTTCTCCTAAATTCATTAACTTCCCCCCTCAATAATCCTAATCTATTACTATTCAGATTACTTTATTCCTATATTCACCATAAAATAAAGCGTGTGCTGTAAACACATGATAGGGTTACACACTTAAGAAATATGACTTTTTTACTATCATTATACCAGAATACAAAAATTAGGAAATAAAAAACGAGTGTCAATAACACCCGTTATAATCATTGAGGATATCTCTATACCAAAGATTAATATAGTTAAATATCTTTATTAACCCTGTTTTTTACTTCTTCCATCTTGGAATAAAAGCCTTGTTCTAGATCTATATCAAAAAAGTTTGCTATTTTACAGATGTAAGCAAGACAATCAGCAAACTCTTTCCCCAAGTCCTGCTTAATTGTTTCTTTTGCCAATTCGAATGCATCTGCTTCACTCATACCATTGTTAGAATGCTTCTTTGTTAAATTGAAAGCTTTTCGCAGCTCCTCGGCCACCTCAGCAACTTCAGTTGTTAAAAGCATGTAATTATTCAGAAGAGAGCTTTTACTTTCCTTATAACTTTCAGCATTTATTTCCCAATTCATTTCCTTTTGATACACCTTTGCAAAATCCTGGAGTTCTCTCATTTTTACACCTTCCATATACCTTTTTAGTGTTAACTTAAAAAGGCTTCAATAGTCTTTTTTTATTATATGCTTACTTAAAGAAGATATCATTCTGGAAGGCACCAAGAATAACAATAATCACTAATAGTCATCTTCTTTAAGATAATCATCTATTTTAGCTTTAACCTTCTTCGAAAGATGTTCATGTCCGTTTTCTATCTTTGACACGGTATCTACTGCAACCCCCAATTTCTTTGACAGTTCCGTTTGAGTAAGACCCTCTCCCTTTCTTTTTATGAATAGAGACATTCCCATAGTAAAGGCGAATGGTTCAATTCTATCATCCGACAGAGTATCCTCATGGATCCACCTGCTATCGGGCTTTTGATATATCATATCGAGATATTCTTCAATACCTAACAATTGCTTTAATTCTTCTTCACTATCATAACAAAAACCGCTACAAAATTTATCTTTCATTATTAATCCCCCTACCCAACATTGGTTTCTATTATTATCTCAACCATTTAAATTTGTGTCGTCAATAGGCTGCACAAAAAAAATAACAATTAACCAAATTGGTATTTAATGGAAACCTATATGTTGGCAAAAAATAGTAATTTTTTTACCCTCAAATTATGCAAGATACAGAGCAGCCGCAAAACGTTCCGAGCCCACGGGGTTCCTACAAAACAATTGAAAGGAGGTGATGGCAACCAGCAAACTCTTAACAGCTCAATTAAAAGGAGGTGATAACTATGAAAAAACTAAGCAAAAGTGCTGTTAAATCAAGCATTAATAAAAATGGTCTATGGACTGGATTTCTTGTAACAAGTAAATTGAATCCATTTCAAATCAGCGGGTGCTGGTCTATTGGATTCAAGGTTTCAATAACCAACTTGGATGATCTTGAAAGAGCCCTTGTCAGATTTACTTACGCCAACAGTAATGATGAAGTAGGCAACAGCATTTTCTTCTATGAAAATTGATAAATGAGGAGAGAATTAATCGATGAATATTGAACAGGAACAAGGTATTGTAATCCCGCTTAAGGATGGGAACGGTAAAGCCAACATCCTACCAAGTCTGGCCATCTCCCTTACGGAGTCCAAAGAAAGGATAAATTCGTTACAAGAATTCGTGAAGGAAATGATGATCGAAGGAATTGATTATGGAGTTTTTGAGGGCTATCAAAAACCATCTCTATTGAAGCCTGGAGCTGAAAAACTCTGTGACGTCTTCGGTTTTTCCAAGTATATAAGCATCATTAATCGTATCGAGAACTGGGACGCAGGTCTTTTTGCTTATGACGTTAAGGTAACATTGAAAAGCAAAAGAAATGGTTTTACGGAGGCAGAAGGAATCGGAAACTGTAACAGTAAAGAAAAGTCCTTTATTAATCAAGACCCATTCAGCATAGTTAATACCCTATTAAAAATGGCTGAGAAAAGAGCTTTAGTCGATGCCGTTCTTTCAGCAACCAGAGCCAGCGGTATATTCACACAGGATATTGAGGATTTTCCAAAACTAAAAAAATATAAAGAAGGTGATGATCTTGTAACGGCCAGGCAGCTACAGAGAATTTTCAGAACTATAACAAATCTAAAAATAAATCCTGAAACTGCAAAAGAAATAATGAAAATGAATTACCTAGTTGAACGTAGTACCCAGCTCACCAAAAAGCAGGCCTCTTCCTTCATTCAGGACCTTGAGCTGCTTAAACAAGTTCCATAAAGGCAGGAAAGCAAAAAATGTTTTATCTATTGAGACTCCTGGTAAGAGTGCCAGGGCTATTTTTATGGACAAAAAAAGACGAGTTCATCCACGAACTCATCAAAAATACCACTTTATTTATATTATACAAAAAATAACATTTTCAATCAAACTGGAGAGGCCTTGGTCTCTCCTTTTCTATTATTAAATATTGGAGGAATCAATATGTCCAAATTATTAGATAAATTAACCTTTAAACAACTTTTAGCCACAACCATCCGTGAAAAAGATGACAGTTATATTGTCAGTGAAATTTTCAATCGCTTTCCTTCTATACAGGATTTATTGGAGGTAACTGAAGAAGAATTGCTTTGCATCAAAGGGATTGGCAAAGGAAAAGCTGCACAAATAATTGCTGCATTAAGTTTGGCACGAATGAATCCCTCACCTGTTGAAAAGCGGTTTACAATCCGATCACCTGAAGATGCTTATAATTACCTCAAGGATATGCAATACCTTACCCGAGAAGAATTTGTTGTCCTGGGGCTTAACACTAAAAATGAAGTTATGTTTCGTGAGTCTGTGTTCAAAGGTTCGTTGAATGCATCAATTGTGCATCCACGTGAGACTTTTAAGTATCTTATTCGTCGCAGTTGCGCCAGTGCAATAGTAGCCCATAACCATCCCAGCGGGAACCCCACTCCTTCGAGAGAAGACATAGATGTGACTAAAAGGCTAGCTGAAGTTGGAAAAGTGGTTGGCATAGACATCCTTGATCATATTATTGTTGGACAAGAACAATTTATTAGTTTAAAAGAAAAAGGATATTTATAAGCAGTAACGGGGGGCTGGCACCTTTAGCTATTCCCCTATGCTGTATATCAAATATCCTATTATTTTCTTCATCTACACCTGCATGTCTAAAAAATTTTTAAAGTGCTGGTTAAACCTTGCTATTTAAGGATTTCTTCAAAACATACACTTTATTGTGAGATACAATTTAATTGTAGTTATGTGTGGGGGTTACACCCAAAATAATCATAGTCCCCGATAATGGCTGAGGTATGATGTGATAAATAACCAAACACACAATTCCTTGATAGCTATTACTATTCGTTGATAATATATATGAAGAATCATCATTTAAAAATTGTAAATAATTTGAAAGAGGGAAGATATTATGAGAGAAATTGAAGTTATTGGAACAGTACAAGATGTGGCTAATGTTATTCAACAATTGTATCAACATATGGAAGTGGTTGTTGTAGGACCTGGAGCAGAAGAAGTAGGAGAATATGTGGTCAAAACTTTGAAAGATTTTAAAGTGGCTTATAAAGAACAAATGACAGATGAAGGACATAACATTAAAATATTTGATTGATAACAGCAAAACCTTTTAACTAACGGGTTCCGTTTCTAATTGCAATATCCAGTGCGCAAATTCAAAATTGTAACTAAACTTGAATTAACACCCGTAGAACGGAACCCTTGTTAAAAAGAAACTCTTGTACCATATCTCCATAAAAAAGCCAGATCCCCTATACCTACCTCATCAACTATGCAAAGTTAACCTATTTCCTTCTTGTGTAAAATTAATCCTGCTTATATGTGATAATCCTTATTTAGCAACTGGCTTCACTTGTGGTTACTCCAGACATTGGTTATTCCTAAATTAACAATGTTCATCTAGAGCCAATTGAGGGCTGCAATGGGAGGGCGGTGGGTATCAACTAACTCTTTTACTTTACTGATTATCACTGTTGTTAAATTTCCTGTTTCATGGGAATACGGCTCTGAATGCATACTACTCCCTGTGCAAAAGTGCATATTACTAGCAATTTCTGCACAAAGAGTAGTTCTTGAAGTTAAATTCCCCGTTCCTTTTTGATTGGGTATCCGTATCTTCATGTTCGTACTAACTAGCTTTCATTGAATCGTTCCTCTACTTTCTTCGACTACTTGATTCCAAAAGCAAACCGCTTTTTACAGGTACTTCCAACGCCCCACCTGCTTTACTTGGTTATTACCAAGTTCTATGCGATCCTCTAACCGTTTAATTCTTTCATTACTGAAAGAACTGAACCCCCGCAACTTATTTTTTGTACGCTTGGTACATAGGCTTCATTGCATTTATCCTACTGACGAAACAGACAGACGCACGAATATCTAGCTGCTCCGAGTGGTTTATTGCATCGGCCCGCCCTACCTTGCCAGTTTTTTTGAATACGCTGGTGCCAGGCATTCCAGCTCTCTCTATTCATCTAATATATTTATAAGCTATCTGATAGTCGATTGCAACAATTATTTTTCCATTTAGAAAAAAGTAAGTCGGATTATTTTTCTTTTTAGAACAATTGTGTTATATTTAATTCATAACAAGGAGGTTATTAAAAATGTCCAAACGCAAGTCATACCAAACAACAGAGCAGGATCTGAATGAATTAAAGAACAAAAAGAATGTGAATGAACGTATTGAGTGGATTCGAAAGAAAGCTTCAGAAGTTAACGAAGGATTGTACACCGTTTCAAAAGTAGCAAATGACATTAAGGTTAGCCCTTCTGTCATAACCAAATTGGAGTCTGGGTTTACCAAAAATCCCAACCTTGATTTACTTCAGAGCCTAAGCAGTTATTTTTGTGTCCCTATTATTGCTTTCTTTGATGAATACTATGAATCTCCCTATCCATTTACCATATTCGGGCCACGTCACTCAGGATTAGATGTAGGACCACTGTTTAGGGAAGCATACGAAGCCGATTTTTGTTGTACTGTTTCTTCTTTAAACAGTCAGCATACAGATACCATTGAAGGACGGTTTTATTTAACACCATTGGAAATTGAAGAATTTCAAGAGGAACTTGATTATCTTCTTTACAAATATAGGGCCAGAAAGGAAAGATGGACTTCAAAACTGACAGCCCTTGAAAATCTAACAAAGGAATAGGAGGTAAGGTGATGAATGCAGTTAACACAATTAAAGGGACTTTTTGCGATGCTGGAGACATTCCTGCAAGCTCAACACGGGAAAAGGAAGTACATTTAAGTCGAAGAATACCATCAATGACAAAAGCACTCTGTGAATGGAAACATTCAAAGGCTATTAAGGAGAAAGATGGTTAGCTGTTCTACTTCACTGTCGATATAAGAATTTAACGAGGAGGATTATTTATGAAAAAGATAAACCCTGTTTTTGAAACTTATTATAAATATAAAGACAAGAGTATTGACTCATTGATTGCTTTGTTATGCTCCATGGTCGAAAAGGCAGAAAATGAATATACTGAAACTTCTGAAAGGAAGTCCCTTCTAAAGGATATTGATGAACTTCATGCTCATACTTTGTTAGTATTGGGAATGCACCACCATACATTACAAATGCTAGCAGCCAATCATCCAGAGGTATATAAGGAAGTCTATGAAGTTGGGGACCACATAAAGAGCCTTGTATAAAGTAATAAAACGAAAACAAAGCGTTTAGCAAAAAAGGAACATTTAGATGGAAACTAAAGAACTGATACCTTAATTGCATTTTCACTGATATTTAGGGGGAGTACAAATTGAGTACACAAGGAGAATATAAAGAAATATTAGATGTCTCTGATATACAAAATATACTTGGAATTGGCCGTCGCCAGGCATACGAACTTGTGAATTCAGGTCAATTTCATACTGTACGCATCGGTCGACGGATTAAGATTTCACGTGATACATTTAATAATTGGTTAAAAGGCAGAGAGGATTAGTACTCTCTCCTTTTTTATATAACTTTACTATTACTGGGAGGTAGAAACAATGACTTATACTGGTTCTGTTCGAAAAGAAGGAAGCAAATGGTATTACGTTATTGAAATGGGGAAAGACAACAATGGTAAACGAAAACAAAAAAAGAAGCGTGGATTCCAAACAAAAAAGGATGCACAAGCATCCCTTACAAAAGCACTTCATGAGTTAAATTCAGGGACATATATCGAACCATCTACTCAGAAGTTGGGAGAATTTTTAGTGGATTGGCTGAATTACAAGAAGGCGATGGTGGCAGAAAGCACATACTCAACCTACTATATCAATTTAAAAACACATATACTCCCCGAACTTAACAATATGCCTTTATCCAACTTAAAACCATTGCATATTCAGCAGTTTTACTCAAAGCTGTTAAATGAGAAAAAATTACATCATAATACTGTAAGAAAAATCCACACGATGCTGGTAAATGCATTGGATCGTGCTGTAAAGTTCGATATGGTTGCTAAAAATGCTGCTAAGCTAGTGGAACCTCCAAAAGAGTCAAATGCTGAAATGAAGGTTTGGGATGTTGGAGAAGTTCGCTCCTTCTTAAAAGCAGCCAAAGACTCCCCCTTCTCTATGGTCTATCTTATAGCTATTAACACAGGAATGAGACAAGGTGAAATACTCGGTCTTACTTGGGAAAGCGTAAATTTGGAGGATAATATTCTCTCTGTAAAACAAACACTAGGTCATGACGGCAAAACGCTTAAATCTACAACAAAAACAGCTGCAGGTATGCGATCAATTGCCATGCCAACGGAGCTTGCAAAAGAACTAAGACATCATAAGCTTGAACAAAAGAAACAACGATTAAAGATGGGTACTTTTTACACTGACTTGAACTTGGTTGTTGCTTCAGAGGTTGGTACCCCCATTAACCCAAGCAACCTCAGAAGAAATTTTAACAACTTAATAAAAAAAGCCAATCTTGAAAGGATTCGTTTTCACGACCTAAGACATACCCACGCTACTCTTTTGTTAAAACAGGGGGTCCATCCAAAGATAGTGTCGGAGCGACTCGGGCACGCTGATACAAGAATGACACTGGATCGTTACAGTCACCTCCTGCCGAATATGCAGAATGAGACCGCACAAAAGTTTGGTGAACTCCTGTATGGGCGACAAGACATTGTACCTCCAATTGACCAAAATAAAATTAAGGAGCCTGAAAAGAAGTACGTGACCAATATGTGACCAGTTGACAGGTATTCGAATGACAGGGAAAGAGGATAAAATAAAAAAGCCCTTCAAATCAAGGACTTTAAGTATGACCTGTGAGGGGTTCGAACCCCCGACCTCAACCCTGTCAAGGTTGCGCTCTCCCAACTGAGCTAACAGATCGTTTATTAAGCTACATATCTAATTATAGTAATATTCTTGCAAATGTCAATAAGTAATTTAGTGTTCCCATTCACAAAAAACAAGAACGTTTGTTTGTTTTTTTATTGAATAAAGAACTAATGTTCGGTTATAATATATATTAAAGAAAGGAGCGATTTTTATATGATGGATGGGCTTTTTATTCGTTCGATAGAGGAAAACATGCCATTAGAGATGATTTATCTTGCAGACAACCAGAAAATTTCACAGCGTAAGCTAATTGTAAAGGAAATCACTGATGAATATATCCGCGGCTATTGTTTGCTTCGGAAACAGATGCGAACCTTTAAAAAAGAAAATATTTTGTCGTTAATGCCCAAATCACGATCAGAAAAGCGATATCTTCACTAATTCCACTACCGTTTAGACTACCAGCCTCCCCTTATTCCCCGTTGTTGAAAGCATTTCCATTCTAGTTATGGTAAAATTCTAATGTATCTAGAATATGGGGGTTTTATCGCATGGAATTTCCAAAAGGCTCAATCAAAGAACTTACCTTTCAAAGCAAGGAACTTGGAGAAGATATACTACTCCTTGTCTACCTGCCAGCAAATTTTTCACCGTTATATAAATACTCTCTGCTCATTGCCCAGGATGGCCGTGATTACTTTCAACTCGGAAGAATTGGTCGATTAGCAGATGAGTTTCTTTTTAATAAAGAAATTGAAAATTTAATTATTGTTGGGGTACCTTATAAAGATGTAGCTGACCGCCGCAGGAAATACCATCCAGACGGTGATCAAAACCAACAGTATATTCGTTTTCTTGCCCATGAATTAGTCCCTTTCCTCGATAAGGAATTTCCTACCTATCAAATGGGATCTACAAGAGCACTTATTGGAGATTCATTGGGTGCCACTGTCTCATTGGTGACGGCGCTTCAATACCCACACACGTTTGGCAAAGTGCTGTTACAATCTCCTTTTGTGAATCAAAAGGTATTAGAATGGGTTGAGGAACATTTAAATCCTCAATTGGTCGAGATTTATCATGTAATTGGAAATCAGGAAACTGAGGTAAAAACAACAGATGGACAAGTTAAAAACTTTTTAATTCCTAACAGAGAACTTTCAAGTATTATTTCAGTCAAAACACCTGCCTATTTTTATGAGGAGTTCCAAGGGAATCATACATGGACTTATTGGCAGCCAGACTTAAGACGCGCTCTAAAAATGTTTTTCTAGCATATTTTAGCAAAAGTTTAAGCATTTCCTATTATTTAATATAGTTTGAAAATTTGTTATAATAGTTAGAAGGCTGTTTTGAGTATTATTTACTATTAGGCTATGTTAAAGAACAGTGTTGATTTTTACAACCTATTGATTGAAGCGGAAGACACGAAGACTCCTGTGGGAGTATGGTTCAGGGGAGACCTCGCAGGCGCAAGCGCCGAGGAGGCTCGCCGAAACACCCACGAACCGCTCGTGCCTGAAGCGGAAATCAATAGGCAAGTTAACAGAGCCTTCTATTAAAATAAATTATTTTTAAACGGAGGTATATACGTATGAAATTTGGAGTTGTCATTTTCCCATCAAAAAAGCTTCAAGACTTGGTGAATTCTTATCGTAAACGTTATGATCCACATTATTCACTTATTCCTCCACATCTAACACTTAAAAATTCTTTTGAAGCTACAGAAGAGGATGCAAAAGATGTTGCAAACACGCTGCAACAAATTGCTAGAAACACCCATCCATTCTCTTTAAAAGCATCAAAGATCAGCTCTTTTCAACCTGTAAACAATGTTATTTATTTTAAGGTTGAACCTACAGAAGAACTTACACATCTTCATTCTGAAATCAATCAAACCTTTAGTGATCAGCCATTAGAGTATGCCTTCGTCCCTCATATTACAATTGGACAGAAGCTCTCTAATGACGAACATTCTGACGTCTTTGGCTCCCTAAGAATGACCAAAATTGATCACGAAGAAACCATTGACCGATTCCACCTCCTCTATCAATTAGAAAACGGTTCTTGGACCGTTTATGAAACATTTCGTCTTGGAAAGGAATAGGTAACGTGAAGCTTAAAGTAGTTGAAAATCAACAAGAACTCGACGATGCATTCTCTATTAGAAAGACTGTATTTGTAGAAGAACAGAATGTTCCGCTTGAAGAAGAAATTGACCAATTCGAAGATGAAGCTGTTCACTTTGTCTTGCATCATGATGGATCTGCCATTGGTGCCGGTCGATTCCGTGTAGTAGATGGTTATGGAAAAGTAGAACGAATTTGTGTATTAAAAGAAGCAAGAAAGACGGGTGCTGGAAAATCCATTATGAATGGGATTGAAACCCATGCTCGTGACCAAGGACTTCATAAATTGAAACTCAGTGCTCAAACACATGCCATTCCTTTTTACGAAGGTCTTGGATATAAGGTAGTCTCTGAAGAATACCTCGATGCTGGGATTCCTCATAAAACAATGGTAAAAGAAATGTAATGATTAACCCACTTCTCCCTTTTGGGGTAAGTGGGTTTTTAATTTATTGGATAAATTATCAAACACTTTCCGTCATGAACTGGTTTTGTTATGATAGAACATGTCTTATTTATTGAAATAGAGGTTTTAACAAATGAAAACAGCTATCTACCAAAATCAACGGATTGTACTTGAGCAACTGGCTAGAGATCAATACCAAAAAATATTTCTTGCAGGGAAAAATGGTGAGCTTTTTTGCCCAGTTTGTAAGGAAAAGGTATTGTTGTTTCTTGGGATTCAAGAAGCTCCACATTTCTTTCATGCTCAAGCTTCTCTAAAAGATTGCATAGAACTAGCACCTAGTGAAAGTGTAGTCAAACTGGATGATGCACCCCACTATATTGAACGAAATGGCTTTAAAATACCTCAAGGCAGAACCATAACAGATGCCCCAAAAACCATAGAACTGTTTAAGTCCGCGATGAATATTGAGTATTCTGTTCCATTTCATCCTGCCAATGGAAAACCTAAAACGGAGCGACCACCATATTTACAACAGCTTGAAAACCAGGGAGTAGTCCTAGATGATAGCCAGGCAGCAGCTGTAATGGAAACGGATGGCTCCTTACTTGTTTTAGCTGGTGCCGGCAGTGGGAAAACACGTGTGTTAACTGCTCGAACTGCCTATATGATGGAAGTGAAGCAGATTGAACCTCGTTCCATAATGCTTGTTACTTTTACAGCAAAAGCAGCGGCAGAAATGAAACAGCGTTTACTGTCTTATCCATATATTCATCGTGAGAAGGTTAACTTGCTTGTTACAGGAACCTTTCACAGCATTTTTTATCGCATCCTTATGTTTCATGATGCAGAAAATTGGTCATCACATAAGTTACTCAAAAAAGAATGGCAGCGGGACAAGATTCTAAAAGATGCCGGAAAAGAGCTTGATATTTCTGAAAAGGAATTTGCTTTCGATTTGGCTCTTCAGCAAATCGGATTTTGGAAAAACTCTCTACTTATGCCTGACCAAGTAAAGCCCACAACAGAATGGGAAGAAACTGTTGTTTTTTTATACTCACGATATGAAGAGTACAAAAAAAGACAAGGTTTATTTGATTTTGATGACATGCTGATTGGCTGTTATCAACTGCTAAAATCTACACCTGCGCTACTACAACAATATCAAAATCGTTTTCACTACTTTTTAATCGATGAGTTTCAAGACATCAATAAAGTTCAATATGAACTGATAAAACTTTTATCCGAAAAGAACAAAAACGTTTGCGCTGTTGGTGATGATGACCAGGCAATTTATTCCTTCAGAGGCAGCGACCCCAGCTATTTACTAGAGTTTGAGAAAGACTTTCCATTTGCAAAATTGGTGACTCTTGACCAAAATTATCGTTCTTCTCATGAAATTGTTTCTGCGGCGAATCAAATGATATCCGCTAATAAAATGCGACGAACAAAGAAGATGAAGGCACAGTTTTCTTCTAGTTTCCGACCACAGATCTTTTTTCCTTACGATGAAGAGGAAGAAGCAACTATGATTGTAACAGACATCCAAGAAAAGATTGCTGCGGGTGCGAACCCTTCGGACTTTGCCATTCTTTATCGAACCAATGCGAGTTCAAGAGCTGTGTTTGAACGATTAGCAAACTCAAATCTTCCATTCAAAATTGATTCGGATGCTGACTCTTTCTACGATAGATATATTGTAAGAAGTGCCTTAGCCTTTCTAAGAGTGAGTTTAAATGAAGATGATCCACAAGCCATGTCAGAAATTCTGCCCTTGCTGTTTTTAAAACAGTCTGTACTAAAGGAAATCAAGGCACAAAGCATATTAATGGATTGTAGTTTTCTTGAGTCATTGTCGCACTTGAAAACAACGCATGCCTTTCAAGAGAAAAAATTAAAAAAAGCTGTTACGCTGATTCGCGGGTTAAAACATTTATCCCCTCTTAAGGCTCTTGAACAAATTGAAAAAGATCTTGGCTTTCTTGAATTTCTCAAGAAACGTGGAAATGAATCGAGTAAGATTGAAAAAGGTTCAGACGATCTAAAAGACCTTAAAGTAGCTGCACGAAGCTTTGAAGCGATTGAGGCTTTACTGGTTCATGCTGAGCATATGTCTGCCATGAATAAAGAAATTAAAAACTTAAGTAAACATTTTACAAACGCCATCAGCCTAAGTACCATTCACCGGTCGAAAGGACTTGAATATCATACCGTCTACATTTTGGGCGCTGTTGATGGCAGTCTCCCACATGACTATGCACTAGAAACGTACAGAAATGGCGATTTTTCCGCTTTAGAAGAAGAGCGAAGATTATTTTATGTTGCTATGACTCGAGCGCATGAGCGGTTGTTTATTTCTGTCCCCCTAAACAGAAGAGGAAAAAAAGCATATCGTTCGCGGTTCTTAGTTCCTCTTCATAAAAAGAAGAAGATCGATTCCTACAAGTAGGAATTGATCTTCGCTTTTTATTTCTTATTCATCATTTTTGAAATGGTATTGAAGTCAAGTTGCTTACCATCATTAATAATTGATTTTACAATTTGATCTTCCATATCTTTATTTACCGGTTTATTGGCAATTTGAGAAACTCTTCGAATCACACTACGGACAGTATGCTCATCTTTAAAGTTAGCATTTTGCAATGAATTAGCGAGGTCGAAAATATCTTTCATATTCACGCCTGTTTTCTTCTCGATATTTTTAAAGAAACCATTATCCATGGAATTTTCACACTCCTTCATAAACTACTTTATTGTATGAAGAAGTGTTTAAATGGTGATTAAAATAGGAAAAGCTATTCCAAAAAGCAAGGGTAAGAAAGGGCCGACCACCTATTGGGCCAACCCCTTCCCTCAGTTCAAGCTCACTATTTCTTAATAGAAGCTTGCACCAACAATGATTAAAAGGATGAACAATACGACGATTAAAACAAAAGTTGAACCACCGCCGTAACCGTAGCCGTAGCCTCCTCCATATCCACACCACATAGACTGTCACCTCACTTTTGTTATCTCACTTATAACATATGAAATTAGATAAAAAAGTGTATAGGCATGACAGCCTAATCAACAAACTGGATAAAAATTTGTATTTTTACCCTTTAGGTTTAAAAATGAGTGCTCCGATAAAACCAAATATGATGGCAGCTGAAATTCCTGAGCTTGTTACCTGGAACATACCAGTTAGTACTCCAATAATACCGTGGGCTTTTGCATCCTGTAATGCCCCATGTACAAGTGAATTACCAAAGCTTGTTATTGGAATGGTTGCTCCTGCACCAGCAAAGTCAACCAACGGCTCATACAAGCCAAAACCATCTAAAACTGCCCCTATTACAACAAGCAAGCTTAATGTATGACCAGGAGTCAGTTTTGCTACATCAAAGAGCAGTTGACCAATGACACAAATGATACCCCCAACCACGAATGCCCAGAAAAACATTGCTAACACAGGATCACCCCATTTCTCCATTCATTTCGATTGATACAGCATGTGCAATACACGGAATTGATTCATTCTGCTGGAAGCTTAGAGGTGACAATAATGCACCTGTTGCCACGACTAAAATTCTTCGATACATTCCCTTTTTCATTTGGTTCAGTAAGTGCCCATATAAAACAGTAGCTGAGCAACCTGCACCGCTCCCCCCTGCTTGTGCCGGCTGATCTTCCTTATAAATCAACAACCCACAGTCCTGGAATTGTTTTCTCTCCAACTTTAAACCGCTTTTGTTTAATAATTCAAATGCCGTGTCATGTCCAATTCTTCCCAGATCCCCTGTTACGATTAAGTCATAATAGGATGGGTCCAATTGTAAGTCTCGGAAATGAGCCATAATCGTATCAGCTGCGGCTGGTGCCATTGCACCACCCATATTAAATGGGTCAGTTAAGCCCATATCAATAACCTTCCCAATAGTAGCAGATGTAGTTACCGGCTCGTTACGTTCAGGTTCATTCGGCTGCACAAGTGCTACTCCAGCACCGGTGATTGTCCATTGTGCCGTGGGTGGCTTTTGGCCACCATATTCAGTCGGGTAACGAAACTGCTTTTCTACAGCAGCATTATGGCTGGAGGCTCCCGTTAAGACGTATTTTGCTCCTTGGTAATTCACCACAAAGGAGGAGAGTGCTAACCCTTCCATGGAAGTGGAGCATGCGCCAAAAAGACCGAAATAAGGAATCTGCATGGTTCTGGCTGCAAAGCTTGTCGGTGTAATTTGATTGATTAAATCGCCAGCAAATAAAAACTGCACCTGTTCCTTTTGGATGTTTCCTTTTTTCAAGGCAACCTTTATAGCTTCCTCAAGTAATAGTCGATGTGCCTTTTCATAGGACTCTTTACCCATCCATAAGTCTTCGTATAATAGATCAAAATCATTTGCTAATTTTCCATTTGCTTCAAATGGTCCACCTGTTACACCAGTTGCGGTAATCATTGGACGGTTTGCGAAGACCCATGATTGATGCCCTTTTAACAATTACAATACCCCCCACATCACGAGTAATGTTTTAATTAATGCTACTACGAAAGCTGAAAAAACCCCAAAAAGGATGACTGATCCAGCCAGCTTAAACATATTCCCACCTACACCAAGTACAAAGCCTTCGGTCCTGTGTTCTATTGCAGCAGAAATAACTGCGTTACCAAAACCAGTTACGGGTACAGCACTGCCAGCTCCTGCAAATTGACCTAACCGATCATATACACCAAACCCCGTTAATAGCATGGAAAAAAAGACCATGGTTGCGACAGTTGGGTTCCCAACGCTCTGCTCAGTGAAATTAAAAAAGTAGATATAAAAATAACTAACAGCTTGACCCACCACACAAATAAGTCCACCCACAAAGAAAGCTTTAATACAATTCTTTAATACTGGTCTTTTAATTTCATGCTTTTGCTGTAGTTGTTGATAATTTCGTTGCTGTAGTGTCGTATTTTTTTGTTTATTACTTGGCATTCGTCTTCTCCCTTTCTTACTTTATATCTTCTGTCATTTTTACGATTTCATTTAGACGTTTTTCTGCTTCCTTCTTAGAAAGATCAGACGATTTAATATGTTCCTTTAGTCTTACCGCCTCTAAGAACACCTTATAATCACTTGAAACTGTAAAATTTTCTTTCGGATATTTTTTCTCCAACATTTTATTTACATTTTTTTCTATGGCTTTCATTCGGAAACGATGCAAATGCTTCACCTTATAAACCACTAATGTATCTTTTTTACCTTTGACTACTGCAACATCGTAAAGCTCAGGTAGAGAACTCACATCCTTTTTAACTTCATTCATATGGTCTGTATGCTTTTTATTTGTAATAATGACGGGATTAGGATTAGTTGTTTTCATTAGTGCTAATTGGCTATCCTTAGCCTGCTGATTACTACTGCAAGAGGTTAGCATAATTAGACTAATGAATAGTATCCATCGATAACTAGTGATCATTTGATTCCCTTTCCTTGTTCATTTTTTATTTACTCACAGATAGTTTTTTCGACATTGACTAAAATTATGACTAAATCACAGAGCCAAAATAAAAAAACTGCCAGTTTAAACTAGCAGTTTTTCTGTCATTTTGAAGTTTTTTTACCACAGCCGCAACCCTTTTTCTTAATCTTTTGGGATGGTTTATAAGATTGTATTGTTTGTGCCGCCTGTGTTGTTTGTGTATTTTTCTTATTATTCAAATCCATGTCATTCCTCTCCTTGCTATTTGTTAGATTCTTCTAAAATAGAATATGAATCAGGTACAAGTCTTGTCTCAGCGAATCCATTAGTTGTGAATAAATTGTTGTACAATTAACTCTAAAATTGAGGCAATACCTGCTATAGCTAATATGAGAATAATGGGTTCTGATAGGGTAGGAAAAAAATATTGTATACCTATAATGAGGGCGGCTGCCCATATTCCTGTACACCAATAACAACTAAGGAGTTCACCAAGAAATTTTTTTATCCCCTTACTCTTCGTAATATAATAGACCTCTATTTCACCCTGTTCATTTTTCTCGCTAATTTCATCATAAAAGGGAGCACGAATAAATTCAGTGATTTTATCAAACACAAGTAATCGTGTTAGCCGAAAACTTGCCAAGGAGAGCAGTAAAAAGCTTAAGAGCGTAATTTTCATAGGTGTTCACCCTTTCAACTTAATTGAGCAAGTATATCATTATCCGCCTAATTTCGATAAAACAGGCTATTGTCCGTAACTGAAATGCGCCCTCTTAAATATGTTAGTAATGTAAGATATATCAAGAAATAAGGAGGAAAAAACAAATGGGTTGTGGAAAAAACAATGACTTTCACAGTGAAAACTGTGTTTGCCAAGTAGTTCGCGCCATTAAGGACATCCAAGATAATGCAGTAGAACAAGAGTGTGCAGAATGTACCAGTTGCTTCTCAGAGCCACTAGGTACGCTGGTATCTCCAGCAAGAAGGGAGCCTGTTGATACTCGCGTATTTGTGTTAAGTACTGCAGATGGATCACCATTCCACGCATTCTTTAGCAATGAAACAAATGCATGTGTATCCATCTACTTCCGAGTTGAAGATGTTTTCGATAACTGCTGTGCGACACTTCGTGTGTTAGTACCAGGCAAGCGCGATGGCGGTACCTTCTGTCCAGTAAATTTAGTTTCTGGTGGAGACAAATGCTGCATTGACCTTACAAAAGTTTGTCAAGTTGAACGCTTCCGTGCAAGCAACGACTGTATCACAGTAGATTTAAGCTGCTTCTGTGCCATTCAATGTATCGCTGATGTTAACCTAGGTATCTGTGACTAAAAAAGTATGAATGAAATTAGCCAGTCGTCCATCGGCTGGCTTTTTTATTGGTTATCTTTTTATTCCAATCATAATAATGTCCGTTAACTCGTCAAGTGGGATATCTTTAGATGTTTGGTCATGGAATTGAATGGTAATTTGGTTATCAGCATATGCAGTAAGGTAGCCTTGATAATTCTTTTCCGTCGTAAAAAATACACATGGAACGGGTGGTAATACTTTAGGAAAGTTAATTAAATAGTCCAATCGTTCCTTAATATTCATCTCTTTGAAGGGCTTTACTCTTTTGAATGTTGCTTTGGGTTTATCCTCCTCTTCGTTTTCCACGGTTTCAGAAGCTGTTTGTACCTTGCTTTCAGGTTGTTGCTCGATTTCTTTTTTTAAAAGCGAGACCTTCTTCTTACTTTCATTCTCTAAGGGTTTGTCTTCCTCTAACTCCTCTTTTACCCCTTTACTAATATAAATTTCTTGCATGTTCGTGTTAGTTGGTGTCCTTGAAAATGGTTGATAAACGTATAGAAGCGGCCCTTGATTTTTCTTTGTTGACATGCACAGTACCTCCTCAGCGCGAAATTCTACACTTTATATGTATGCGAAAAGCCTAAACGCGTTCACGCTAAATAGGTAATTACACATAAAAAAAGCCCGCTTCAGCAGCGAGCTTCTTTTAACTATAAGATATGGAATCCAGAATCAACATGAATGTTTTCGCCTGTTATTCCTCTAGCAAGGTCACTAAATAGGAATAAGGCTGTATCTCCAACTTCTTCTGGAGTAGTCGTTCTGCGTAATGGTGCTTTTTCTTCAATCTCTTTTAAGATCGAGTTGAAATCACTGACTCCCTTTGCAGAAAGTGTACGAATTGGGCCAGCAGAAATGGAATTCACTCGAATATTGTCTTTTCCAAGGTCAGCTGCTAAGTAACGAACACTTGCATCCAATGAGGCCTTAGCAACACCCATTACGTTGTAGTTTTGAATCGCTCTTTCGCCACCAAGGTAAGTCAATGTTACGATGCTTCCACCTTCAGTCATTAGACCTCTCGCCTCTTTAGCAACAGCAGTTAACGAATATGAACTGATATTGTGGGCAAGTAAGAAGCCTTCTCTAGTTGTATTCATATATTCACCTTGAAGCTCTTCTTTATTAGCAAAAGCGATACAGTGGGCCACACCATTAATAGAACCAACTGCTTCTTTGATTTCAGCAAAACATTTTGCCACATCTTCATCTCGTGTTACGTCACAAGGAAGTACAAGTGTACCTTCTGCTTCTAATGAGTTCGCTAATTCACGAACACTGCTTTCTAATCTTTCTCCTGCATACGTAAAAATTAATCTTGCTCCGGCATTATGAAGAGAGCGGGCAATTCCCCATGCAATACTCCGTTTATTTGCAACACCCATTACTACATATGTTTTTCCAGCTAATGAAAAATTCATAACGAAAAATTCCTCCCAAAATAACTACGAGTTATTAGTACTTGGTACTAATTTTACACTAATTTGTCACAAATGAAAAGTATACATATTTTTTAACATATCTCACAGAATTCTAGTTCCCTTTTCAACTCATCCACATATTCCTTTGTTCCAGTGACAATTAAGCGATCATGCATCTGTAACTCCGTGTCGCCGTGCGGAACGATAGAATCTTTCCCTCTAAAAATCCGGACAAATATAATATCTCCAGTAAAAGGGAATCTCCTGAGATGCATACCATCGAACTGAGCATTCATCATCACAATTTCATATAATCCTGCCTCTTGATTCGTTAGAATGTTTATTAAAGTTGGCGACTCAATCATAGCTCGTAGTAAAGCTTTTGACGACATAAAGGCAGAGAATACCTCAACAGCATGTTCTCTTAAGTTTTGCTCTAAATCAGGGCTTTCGATTCGAGCAATAACCCTAGGAACACCCTTCTCTTTAGCAGCAATAGATAGAGTAGAATTAAGTTCCTCATCTCCTGTTGAAACCACAACAATTTCGGATTGAAAAACGTTTGTTTTCTCAATCGTCTCAATTGAATAATCGGTGAGTTCCACAATTTCAAACAGTGAATCCGCAATTTGCTTATCAGATTTCTCCATTTTAGTATGATATAGCACAGGATCATATAATCCTGACTTTAATTCCCTTGATACCGGCAATGTAACCTGATTCGCCCCTAAGAAAGATACACTAACTTTCTTCCCACCTGCGACTTCTTTAGGGAACAGCTTTTTAAAAACAATCGGTGTAAATATTGACGTAATTACAGCAACTAGAATGAATGTCCCCTTCATCTGCTCTGTAATAACTTCAATTCTCTCCCCAATCGTTGCAGCAGCAATAACCAGTGATAGGGTTGACGTAAGTAAAAAACCAGAGGAGATGACTGTCTTCAAGTCATACCAAATCTTAAGTAGATATACTGGAACAAGCTTCGATAACAAGAGGCCAATCAGAAGAAGTGGAATTAATAATAAGAGCTTTTTTTCACTAAACAGGGACCATACATCTAAATTGACACCTACCATAACAAAAAAGATGGGAATCAAAAAGCCATAGCCAAAGGAATCCAGTTTATGTACTAAATCCTGATTAGGAGATAATAACGAAACAAGAACACCTGCAAGGAAAGCACCAAGAATATTTTCTGCCCCAACGGTTTCTGATAATCCTACTAACACAATGATGAGTGTAAAGACTGCTCTTGTACCGATTTGAACGGTACCTGTTGAAAGGTTTTCAATAATTGACCTGTTTTTAAATCGTTTCCCAACAAAATATAAAAGGACCCCCGCAGCAAATAGTATTAGTAAAAGCCAGGTGTTCCCATGTCCAGCTTCATAAAGTGAAACAAAAACAGCCAGCAAAATCATGGTCGCGAGGTCTGCAATCACGGCAATTAATAAAATTATTTGACCGATGACTGTTTTCATTAAATGGGCTTCTTTAAGGGTGGGAACCACCACACCTAAAGAAATAGTCGAAATAATTAGGGTCATTAAGAAGGCATTGTCAATAAAGCCCATCATAACAAATAAATAAGATAACCCAAGTGAAAAAATGAAAATACCTGCGAAAATGACTGAGGCAACTATGAAGGTATTAGGTTCTCTTTTTCCATTTGGCAGTTGGTCACGTTTTTTACTTCCCGAAAAAGAAGAAAAATCGATCTCAAGACCACTTAAAAACATAAGAAAAATAAATCCGAGAGTAGACAGTGTTGAAAGCCACATGTCCTCATGTACGACATTAAAACCGCTTTTTCCAATAATCAATCCTACAATAATCTCAGCTACGACAACTGGTATGAAATTCATTTTAAAGCGATGCAGGAAAATCGGCGTTAAAAATGCCATGGTTACAACAATAAGCAAAGAAATAACGGAAACATGCTGTTCCATTTTTTGTTCCTCCTCTCGAATCCTTCTTAGTATGAGGATTCTTTTTTATAAAAATAGATTTTTTCACAAAAAATAAGTGCCAAAGGGGGAATTTATAATGAAAATTGATATCATCGGAGATATTCATGGATGTTTGCATGAATTTAAGAATCTTACCCTTGAGCTTGGGTACAACTGGGATAGTGGAGTTCCTATCCATCCACAAGGCAGGATTCTTGGTTTCGTAGGTGACTTAACCGACCGCGGACCGGAATCCCTTCAAGTAATAGATATTGTTTGGAAGCTCGTCATAAAGAAAAAAAAAGCATTTTATACGCCCGGAAACCATTGCAATAAATTGTACCGATTTTTTCTTGGTAATAAAGTACAGGTTACACACGGTCTCGAAACCACTGTTGCAGAATATGAATCATTATATAAAAAAGAGCAAGAGTCCATGCGTAAAAAGTTTATCGAATTGTACGAAAAAGCTCCTCTTTATTTAGTATTAGACAAACAAAAGCTTGTTATCGCACATGCAGGAATTAAACAGGAATTTATCGGACAAACCCATTCAAACGTGAAAACATTCGTCCTTTATGGTGATATTACGGGTGAAAAGCATCCTGATGGCTCCCCAGTTAGAAGGGATTGGGCGAAAAAGTATCATGGCGATGCTTGTATTGTTTACGGACATACGCCGGTTAAAGAGCCGCGTATTATCAACAATACATATAACATTGATACCGGGGCGGTATTTGGCGGAAAACTAACTGGACTAAGGTACCCTGAAATGGAACTCGTTTCTGTTCCTTCTACTATGCCATATATCGAGGAAAAGTTTAAACAATTTGATTAGAACACGGGTAAAAGGAGGCTGACCTCTATATGTCAGCCTCCTCTATTATTGCACGTAAATCCACAGGTAATGGTGCTGTAAATGACATTTCCGTTCTCAAGAAGGGATGCGTGAACGTAATTTTTTTACAATGAAGTGCTTGCCTATTAATCAGAGAAATATCTCCACCATATAGATCATCACCTAGCAAGGGATGGCCCATAAAGGACATATGTACCCTAATTTGATGCGTCCGGCCTGTTTCTAGCTGCAATTCAACATGTGTAAAGGTCTGATACCTTTTGATGACATGAAAATGTGTACATGCATATTGTCCGTCGTCACGAACCTCTCTTTCAATTATGCTGTCCTCTTTTCGTCCGATCGGTTGCTTAATGATTCCATCATCAGCTCCGATTAAACCACCTGCAAGAGCTTCATACGTCCGCTTCACTAACCCCTTCCGCTGCATCAAGCTAAAAAGATGATGAACATGGCGATGTTTCGCGACCAACACAATCCCAGATGTATCCCGATCTAGACGAGTCACGATATGCGATGTTGCAATAAGCCCCTTTCGCTGATAATAACCCACCAATGCATTCGCAAGGCTGCCCGAAGGATGTTCCCTAGATGGGATTGTATTCATCACTGCCGGCTTATTAACAACAAGCATGTACTCGTCTTCGAAGAGAATGTCCAAAGGGATACATTCTACCATCATCCCTTCACTTGGACTCTCAAGTGGAAAAAGGATGCTTAAATGATCCCCTGTTATTAATTTATAGCGGACATTTACCTCTTTTCCATTGACTTTAATACTCCCACCATTAAACTTAATATCAGTTAAAGCAGTTCGTGAAATCTCTTCTTCCTTTAAAAAATCCTTAATTAGCATATCTGAATGGTGTGAATCAATTACCCATTTCAATTGAAACTGAGACCCCATGAACTTCCCTCCGGATTAATCTGAAATAAATGAGTCATGCACTCTTTTCCAGAAAGGAAACGGCCTAAACCGGGCAAAACGGATTTTTTCTTCTGGAACCCTAAATTGGATGGATTTAACATCCTTGTGTAAAAGCGTTAAGTGATCAATGGTTATTTGAAAATCTGACCGATTCACAGGTTTTAACATACATGTATGATGGGCTGGAAGAATAAGCGGAGAGCCTACCGTTCTAAAAACCTTGTTATTTATAGAAGCCATCTCTGCTACTTGAATAGCAGAAATCGATGGATGGATAATTGCCCCGCCAAGTGCTTTATTATAAGCTGTACTACCTGATGGAGTAGAAACACATAATCCATCGCCACGGAAACGTTCAAAATGCTGCCCACGAATTTCCACGTCCATAACAAGTGTTCCTTCTACACTTTTTACTGTTGATTCGTTCAATGCTAAATATCTTGATTCTTTCCCAGCGTGTGTATAGCGAATAATGACTTCAAGGAGTGGATATTCCACTACCTGATAAGGAGTTTTGGCAATAGCGATCACAAGTTTTTCAATTTCATCAGGTATCCAATCTGCGTAAAATCCCAGGTGTCCCGTATGAATTCCGACAAATGCAGTTTTATCGAGTCGCTTACTATAGCGATGGAAAGCATAAAGCAGCGTTCCATCCCCTCCAATAGAGACAACAATATCCGGTTGGTCTTCATCATACGTAAGATCAAAATCAAGTAAATAGGTCCTCATTTTGTGCATCAAGATATTTGATTTTTGATCTCCTTTTGATGTAATGGCAAATTTCATATTTGTTTGCTCCTTGTATTGAATGGATTTCAAAAGGTGGTCTAGAGGTTTAGCTTTTTTCTTCTTGCTTCACTTCTTTTTTCATTGTAAAAAAAGCTTGTGCTTCTTGAATTTCTCCCCGAATCAAAGACATCTCTTCATCCAATCGGAAGGCAGCCTCTGCGGCACGTTGAAGTCTCATCTTGATATCACTTGGAAAAACTCCTTTATATTTGTAGTTCAATGAATGTTCTATGGTTGCCCAGAAGTTCATTGCCAAGGTTCTAATTTGTATTTCTGCTAAGATCTTCTTTTCTCCATGAATCGTTTGCACAGGATAACAAATCACTACATGGTAGGATCGATACCCACTAGTTTTTTTATGTGAAATATAATCCCTTTCTTCCACAATTTCAAAGTCATTCCTATTTCTCAACAAATCGACTACTGTATGTATATCATCGACAAACTGGCACATAATCCGCATCCCAGCAATGTCCTGCATTTCCTCTTCTATTCGTTCGAGCGGAATCCCTTTTTGATTGGCCTTATCTAATATACTCGCAATTGGTTTTACTCTTCCTGTAACAAACTCAATAGGTGAATGAGTAGAATCCAAATCGAATTGACCTCTCATTCCCTTTAATTTAATTTTCAGCTCTGCCACAGCTTGTTTATACGGGGCTAAAAATAGGTCCCAATGCTTCATGATTCCACCTCAATCAACTAGAATAAACTCTCTACTTTAGTAACCATTTCCGTCCCATAATTACTGTTTCCTTTAATATTATTAATGACATAATCAAATTCATCATGAAAACTACTCAATTCAATATGATCCCCATTTGAGTGAATCCATACCGGCAGGTTCTTTTCAAGTACTTCCTTTAAAGAAGGCCAGATTTGTTCTGGTAAAACAATGTATGTATAATCTTCTTGATTCTCCATTAAATAAATAAAGGAGTACTGATCAGAGTCCACCAGAATTTGTTCACTTGGGATCAATCCATTAATTGGTTCATTTGTTTCTAATAAAAGCTTTTCTTCTGTTATGATTGCATTTAGTATAGTAATTCGTTTTTTCATTGTTCGACCTCCATCTTTCACCTTCCTATTTTAGCACAATTCATTCATTTCTCCCAAGGATTGCAGTTCAGATTAGAGATGTGTGAAAAATATGATTCATAATCGAAAGGAAATCACTTATGTCACAAAATATTGAAATAGAATTTAAGAACATGCTCACTGAATGTGAATATAAAAGACTTTTAGTTGAGCTCCAAGTAGATCAAAAACAAATTTTCTCACAGGAAAATCACTACTTTGATACACCAGATTTTGCATTAAAGGAAGCTAATTCTGCTCTTAGGATCCGAAAAAAGGAACTATATTATGAGATGACTTTAAAGCAGCCAGCAACTGTTGGACTCCTAGAGACTAACCAGATCCTAACAGAAGAGGAGGTAACCACCGCTCTTCAACACGGTAAACTCCCATCAGGAGCTATTCAACAATTAATAGAAGCTAATGGGGTACCTTTTTCGGAAATTAAATATTTCGGTTATCTTTTAACACATAGAGTAGAAATGCCCTACGAAAAAGGATTACTTGTTCTGGACCATAGCACATATCTAAACAAAGATGATTATGAATTAGAATTTGAAGTGGTAGATTTTAATGAAGGTCAGCTTGTTTTTAAAGAATTTCTTGCTCGCTTTCAGATTCCTGAGCGCAAAACGGAAAATAAAATTCGCCGTTTTTATCAACAAAAATATAAAATGAGCGAATGGTAAACATTAATATTGTGTTTAATCTCTATTTTAAAGCAATAAATTTGAGATATGATAACGCCATTGATAAAATTAAAAATACAAAAAGGTTAAAAGGAGTTGTCAACATGATTGAGAAAAAGCTAACACCATATGAGGCCATTGGTGAAGCTTCATTGCACCGTTTAGTCGATACATTTTATGGCCTTGTTGCACAACATCCTGATCTAGCACCAATCTTCCCAAATGAATTCACAGAAATTGCAAGAAAGCAAAAGCAATTTCTAACTCAATATTTGGGTGGGCCATCCCTGTATACGGAAGAACATGGTCATCCAATGATGCGTGCACGACATTTGCCATTTCCCGTCACTCCAAAGCGTGCTAATGCATGGTTATCCTGTATGGCAAAAGCTATGGATGAAGTTGGGTTACAAGGTCCAATAAGAGATGATTTTTACGCTAGGCTATATCTTACGGCTCAACATATGGTAAACACGCCAGACGGCGATGAGATTTCAGGTGAAAATCGTGAATAATTCAAAGTCGAACGGTCCCAAGCCGCGTTGCGGTGGAAATGAAAAAAAACCAATTGAAATCTATATGTTTATTAATCCGTTATGTCCTGAATGTTGGGCAATTGAACCTATATTAAAAAAACTAAAAATTGAGTACGGCAGCTATTTTTCAATCAAACATGTATTAAGTGGACGCCTGGTTGATTTAAATTTAAGTAAAAAGAGGAATTATGTAACCATAGCCGATTTATGGGAGAAGACTGCAAGCCGTTCTGGAATGTCATGCGATGGCAGTCTGTGGTTAGAAAATCCTGTTGAGGCACCATTTGTCGTATCCATTGCGATCAAAGCAGCAGAGTTACAGGGAAGACGTGCGGGATTACGTTTTCTCCGAAGAATACAGGAGATGTTGTTCTTAGAAAAACAAAATATTTCTAACATAGAAGTATTAAAGGATTGTGCAAGAACGTCAGGATTAGATGTTGATGAGTTTATCAATGATATTCACTCGGAGAGTGCTGCGAAAGCATTTCAATGTGATCTTAAAATCACTTCAGAAATGGATGTTACAGAAATCCCTACTTTAGTGTTTTTTAATGAAAATGCTGAGGATGAGGGTATAAAGATTGCAGGAACTTATCCATATGAGGTTTATGTACAGATCTTAGAGGAAATGCTTGCTGAGAAGCCTGTTTCGTCCCCTCCACCTCCATTAGAAACGTTTATGAAGTTTTTTAAATTTGTGGCTTCCAAGGAAATTGCCGTTGTGTATAATATGTCTGTTTCACAAATTGAGAAGGAAATGAAAAAATTGCTTCTCAAACAAGTAGTTGAACAAATTCCTGCGAAATACGGCACGTTTTGGAGATATATTGAAGACTAATACAGGTCCAGGTTCAATTGAGCCAGTACCTGTATTTTTTATTCAGCTCTGTTAAAGTTGCCTGTTGAGTTCCGTTCCTTTTCACAGCCTTTAATTTGTTTTTACTAATAAAATAATAAAAAATACCTTGCGGCTATTAACCGCAAGGTATTTTCCTATAATACGAACAAAGGGGATGGGAGAAATTTTTCACGGTCAAACAAAGGGGTATATGTTTGTAGTGATCAACTTCACGCATTAAATATACCATGTGGGTAAAGTGAGTGACAATAAGTTTGTGTGTTATTTCACATAATTGTCAATAAATCATAATTCCAAGTAATGGACAATAGAAATATATTAAGAAACGATAAAGGTGGGCAAATTCTATGTCTAAATTACCTGTTATTGCTATGATCCTTTTTGTCTTTGTTGCCTTTTTCCTCCATTTGTTAGCATTAATGAAAATATTCCCACTCCTTATTAGTACGCCAATTTTATTCCTCGCATTATTAATTATCGTTCACAACATTAACAACCGTAAACGCTTCAGGGGATTTTAAAAAGGATGCTGCTTTCAAGCAACATCCTTTCTTTTTACTAGCCTATGTTAAACATGTCTGTTGATTTCCGCTCCAGGCACGAGCGGTTCGTGGGTGTTTCGGCGAGCCTCCTCGGAGAAACGCGCGCCTGCGGGGTCTCCCCTGAACCATACTCCCACAGGACATTGAATAAGCTTCATCGAGTTAACACCGCACGAAGGAAATGCGTTAGCATTTTCGAGGATCTTCGTGCCTTCCGCTCCAATCAACAGGTTATATAAACCAACCATATTCCTTAACACAGCCTTTTACTATGATAATAATTTCTCTAATTCATTTAGTTTTTCTTCGAATACTTTGCATGCATTCTTAATAGGGTCTGCACTTGTCATATCGACTCCCGCTTTCTTTAACACCTCAATTGGATAGTCTGAGCTTCCCGCACTTAGGAAATCGATATAACGCTTAACAGCTGGCTCCCCTTCTTCTAAGATCTGCTTACTTAGGGCAGTTGCAGCACTGAAACCTGTTGCATATTGATACACATAATAATTGTAGTAGAAATGAGGGATTCTCGCCCACTCTAAACCAATTTCTTCATCAATAATGATATCTTCTTCACCAAAATACTTTTTGTTCAGAGCAAAATAGCTTTCTGTTAAAGCGTCCGCTGTTAATGCTTCATTATTCTGTGCCTTCTGATGAATCAAATGCTCAAATTCAGCAAACATGGTTTGACGGAATACTGTCCCCCTGAAACCTTCTAAATAATGATTAAGAAGATAAATTCGCTTCTGCTCATCATCAATAGTCTTTAGTAAATAATCATTTAGCAAGGCTTCATTACATGTAGAAGCAACTTCAGCAACAAAAATAGAGTAGTTTCCGTACGGATAAGGCTGTGATTTTCTTGTATAATAGCTGTGTACAGAATGACCAAATTCATGTGCGAGAGTGAATAGGTTGTTTACGTTGTCCTGCCAGTTCATTAAAATATATGGATGTGTTCCGTAAGCACCCGACGAATACGCACCACTTCGTTTCCCCTTATTCTCATGAACATCAACCCAGCGGCTTTCGAAGCCTGACTTCAGTATTTCTCCATACTCCTGACCTAACGGAGATAGTCCATTTAGAATTAAATCCTTTGCTTCCTCATACTTAATCTCCATTTTTACATCTTTCACAAGTGGTGTATATAGGTCATACATATGCAGTTCATTAAGACCCAAAACCCTTTTTCTAAGTTTCACATATCGGTGTAAAAGGTGTAGATTCTCATTAATGGTATTAACCAGATTATCATACACACTTTCAGGGATATTATTAGCCGCTAGTGCAGCATGTCTTGCCGAATCATACTTTCTAATCCGTGCATTAAAATTATCCTTTTTCACATTCCCACTTAATGTGCTGGAAAATGTATTTTTAAAGCTTCCATAAGTTTTATAAACGGCTTTAAATGCATCACGCCGTACGCGTTGGTCTTCGCTTTCTAAGAAACGTATATAACGGCCATGGGTAATTTCTACCTCTTCCCCACTCTCATCTTTAATAGAAGGGAATTCTATGTCTGCATTATTAAGCATTCCAAATGTATTACTAGATGCATTCATTACTTCGCTAGCTTCTGCTAGTAACGCTTCCTGCTCAGCTGATAATACATGTGGGCGCTGCAAGTTAATCTCAGCAATCGCATGTTCATAAAGCTTAAGCTCCGGTTTTTCCTGCAAAAAGTTAGCTACCTTCTCTTCCTCAATAGATAGAATTTCAGGAACAATAAATGCAAGCTGACTTCCTGCTTGAGAATAAAGATTTTTCATACGGTCATCCAAACCTTGGTAAAAAGAATTCGTTGTATCTTGATCATAGCGCATATGTGAATATGTATAAAGCTTTCCAATCCGTTCTAGCAGCTTATCCTGGAATTGTAAAGCATTATATAGTGTATCAGCACTTTCACCTAATTTTCCTTCGTATTCCTTAATTCCAGAAATTTGATTCTTCACGTCCTGAAACTCTTTTTCCCACTCCTGATCGCTTGTAAAAATATCTTCTAATTTCCAAGTATCCTCTACAGGTATTTCACTTCTAGTTGGTAGTGACTTTACTGCAGTTTCATTTGACATTTTTCCTTCCTCCATTCAAATGTAGAATTGCGATAAGATTCACTCTTTATTAATATTCTCCTAATCCTTTTAATTTCCTTTCTATTCGTAAGAAAAGAAGAATTACACTCACTATATTATGCCCATCTACTAGTTTTCATTTATGATTTTAAAAAGCAATCCATGTTTTTGGTTAAACCGTACCAAGCTTTCTTCTTTCTCCCTATTGGAATGAGGAATCCATATTTTTTCATTCATTTGAAAACACTTGTCTCCTCTATTAGATAAAATACCAAGCTTACATAAGTACTGAAAATATTCGAATACCGCTTGTAATGGATTCGCGTCCGCCAGCTGCGGCAAATGTCTTAGTACCACTTCATGTCTACCTATTCTCTTATTGAAATAGTTCTTTACTTGATGAAAGGGAATGAATTCGTTAGGGGATTTATTGGCTAGTACATCAAGATAGATAAACGTTTGCCATATAACAGAGGGTGTCTGAATGAGTATCGAATGAGGTACAGGAAGGCCTATCTCAGGCGGTAATAAAAATGGATTGAGGCACTTATTGTAGATTTCAAGAAGAAATTTCTTCTTCATCTGATCCGGATATCTTGTCATATTAAGCATGAACTTATCTACTTCCCTTTTCCAATTTGGCAGTAACATAGTATTGGAAGTATTGGGTAAGAGTAATTTACTAAAATCCATCTTTTCAGATTGGTAGATGCTATGGCGAGTAAAAGCATTTTTTATTGAATAGGGTGTAATTGATTCAAGGAAATGAAATTGTTGTTTTTCGGGGCAGTAAGATGGAATATAATAGGTTCCTCCTGGCAAAGAAGAGCGTAAAAACATATAATGAAAATTTGATAATGAAACAATATCTTTCCTTTTTTGTTCATCTAAGTGACTGCTAGCCATAATCCATATAGGAATGTAATGATTAGCAGTATAGGTTCTTGTTCTCTTACTAAAAATTTCTTCAGGTATTGGCGAGCATTGAAACTCTATCGCGTATTTATGACCGTTGAATTCAAACATAATGTCTGGACGCTGCTGAATTTCTTTATCAAAGTATTCTAAAACTGCAGGAATGTTTTGTTTAATCAGCCACTGATATAATTGTTTTTTTCCTTCTAAGTGATAGTAGGATTCATGATCATAAAATTCCTGACAGGTTCCTCCCCTTTTATGTGCAAAGTGAAATATTCTCTGATCTCCTAATTTTAATTGAACACTTTCTCCGCATATGGGACAAAAAAATTCTTCCTTGCTCCTTAATACCAATAGTGCCTCCTTCTTAAAGTCATAGCCAAGACAAAGTTTTTTTCCCGTCTTTGTTATAGCGGTTAACACATGAACATCTCTCCTTTCTATTATTTATTTCGGCAAATTTCTCGGGAAATCCTGTGTAAAATAAAAGAAAACTCGACAATTGTTGACGAGTTTTCTATATTTGTAACAAATAGGGAGCCTACTTTATTTATAATAGAGGAGACAATAGTCTTGCTGTTGATTCAAGTATACGCAATCCAAAATGTCTCTTTTGGAAGGTATCTAGTTCTAGCATTTTCGCATAATTCAAATCATTTAAGTATTCCTTAACGAGTTTTTCCGTACTATTCGTCCTAAATAAAAAGGCATTTACTTCAAAATTCAAATGAAAACTCCGCATATCCATGTTAGAGGTTCCGATAGAGGCAAGTTCATCGTCTACAATGACAATTTTACTATGCATAAACCCTCGTTCGTATTCATACACCTTTACCCCTGCTTCTAACAGCTCAGGGAAATAGGACCTTGAAGCATGAAAAACGATTCGTTTATCAGGACGATTAGGCACAAGCAATCGGACATCTACACCACTCAGTGCGGCTACTTTGATTGCTGAAAAAATATCTTCATCTGGTATAAAATATGGAGAAGCAATCCAAACATTTTTCTTTGCGGAGGTAATCATAGAGAAAAATATGTTTTTTATGACACTCCATTCGTTATCTGGACCCCCAGCAATCAGTTGAACCCCACCGTGACTAACATGGTCAATTTGCGGGGATAGATATTCTGCAGTTAAAAAGCTGTGATTGGTCATGTAATACCAGTCTTGTAAAAAAATAAGTTGGAGAGTACGAACAGCTTCCCCTCTTAACATTAGATGCGTATCACGCCAGTATCCAATATCTTTATCTCTCCCTAAGTATTCATCCCCAATATTTAGCCCACCAACAAATCCAATATTTCCATCAATAACAATAATTTTTCTGTGATTACGAAAATTAAATTTATTATTTAAAAATGGTAATCTTACTGGTCCAAAGGGTACCGTTTCAATTCCTGCTCCTCGCAGCTCATTAATATATGCCTTAGATAACTTCCAAGATCCAACAGCGTCAAACAGAAACCTAACCTTTACACCTTGATTGGCTTTATCAATCAAGATTTCTTTAATTTCCTGACCAATACGGTCATGTCGAACAATATAATATTCTAAATGAATGTGATGTCTGGCTCTTCTTAATTCCTCAATAATATGATCGAAAGTCTCTTCCCCATTAGTCAATACTTTTGTAGCTGTATCAAAAGAGATCGGACTATTGCCAAGTTTTTGGGCAAGTGTAAATAATCTGCCTTGATGTTCTCCCAACAATCGGCGCTTTTCTTCACTCCTTGGATCATCATCCCCTTCAACTGTAAGAAAAGCCTGCTTATCAAGAAAATATTTTTTCCTAAACATTCTCTCTTTTCGATAATTACGGCCAAATAAAAGGTAAAAAATAAATCCAATAAGAGGAAAGCTTCCTAACACCACTAACCATGTAATGGTTTGTGTAGGATGGCGGTTTTCCAAGAAGATAACAAACACCTATAAAAATGACGGAAAAGGTTATGAAGATACTTAGAAATCCAAATATTCCTCCCTGCAATTGATCACGGAAGAAAAACCATAGTACGGATAAAACCGCTACAAACACTATAACCCTTACTGTGTTTTTCAGATTGCTCACCTGCCAAAATTCCCTAATTAGTCATGATAAAAAAACCGATTTCAGTTTTGAAATCGGTATCCACATTAGCCAAAATGTTTTCTTAACTCTGAAAAAACATTTTGGGATATTATTTCATTCCCATATTCTTGAACACGATGAATCGTAATCTGTGTTTCATAGCCATACTCAAGTAGAATACTTAGGATATCATCAATTTCATCCTCTTCAAATACATCCTCAGGAAATTCCGTATACAGATAATACTTTCCTTCAAAATGATAAAGCTTTGTTAATAAGTCATCTAATCCAGGACGACCTGATAGCATGATAATATCTTCAAAATCTTTAAATACAATAAGAAATTCCAAGACATCTTCCTCTATGAGGATTTCTTCTTCCTCAAGATGAGTTGGATTGAAATGCTGGTCTAACAGCTCTTCAATTTTTTCATCAACTGGAATATCCTTAATTTTATCACTAGGAAGCGGGAGCTCGAACTTTTGACCATCCTTTGAAAGCTGTGCTTTTGTCACAAGAACTTCTAACCCCTTTTCAAGAGCCTGAACTTGTATCCAAAGCGGACCTTCTACGACAAACTCCTCTTCACCATGCACTTCATCCATCATTTCCCAAAAGAGTTCTTCGCTTCGTTCACGATTGTACCAAATTTCTTCGCGATCAAAACCTCTTTCCTCAATATCTCCGTAGGAAATGTAAAATTTGACTGTATTCTCATTAATACGTTCAATCTCCACCATAACCTCTCCCTTCCGTTTACCATATTGAAGGGACATAATACCCCCAAGCAGATAATCCATCATATTTACCTTAAAAAAGGAAAATATTCTTGTACTTTCATTTTATGACAAAAGCACTAATATGGGAAATAAAAAAGGTGAAAAACTAAAAAACCATTATAATGCCTATCGGTTATTTTTATGATAGTTTATTTATTGTAGCAAAATGCCTCTAAAACCACAAATTTTTTGATTTAAATACAAAAAAGACCCTCAAATATGAAGGTCCTTTGAATTAGTTTACCATCCTTTGTGCTTCCCTAAGTTGGAAGGTACGCACTTTTCTTGGTAAAAAACGTCTAATTTCATCTTCGTTATAGCCCACCTGAAGACGCTTTTCATCAATGATAATGGGACGTCGTAACAGACCAGGATTTTCTTTAATTAATCCAAATAAATCTTGAAGGGGCATTGAATCTAAATTCACATTTAATTTCTGGAATGTCTTTGATCTCGTCGAAATAATTTCGTCTGTTCCATCTTCTGTCATTCGAAGAATTTCTTTAATTTCTTCCATGGATAATGGCTCAGAGAAAATATTTCTTTCAGTGTATGGAATCTCATGCTCTTCTAACCATGATTTTGCTTTCCGACATGATGTACAACTTGGTGAAGTGTATAGCGTAACCATTCTATCTTCACACTCCTCTATTATTTACAGATCTAAAGCTACTACTGTATATAAAAACTATTTTTAACAAGATTTTTATTATTGTAATACATTTGTAATTAAAATTATTATAAATAAGGAATTTATATCATTTATTATACACCACTAAAACTAAAAAAGGTATCCCTTTTTCCGAAAATTACAGATAGCCATAAAAACTATCAGTCATACTATATTAGACGAATGATAAGAAGAAAAGTTTCAAAAAATTTACGATTTTAATAAAAATCTTCTACAAATAAAATCCGTCTTTGTTATATTGTTCGTTTCTTCGTTTAAGAACTTTGTGGGTATAATAAATTAATACCGCAATTTACTTTCTTCTAAACATTTTTTTAAGGTTAAAATACATTTTTTTAAATTTATATTCTCAATTACAAATTAGAAATGAAAACGCATACATTTTTTAAAAAAAGTTTGAGTTGATTTAACCATTTTACTCTTTCAATAAAGCTTAAGTTCTTTTAAAATAAATTATAGGGGATATTTTCAAGAATTTACGATAATAAGAATTGTGCAAAATGGAGGGATTTAATTCATGGGAGCTTACATAACAGATTTAACCATTGTTGCTTTATTAATTGTTGGGATCACTGCCCTGATGGGGGTTATTACAAACAGTTTTGGTGAAAAGGTTTTCGGTGGAAAACGCCGTAGTGAATATGTTGACGAAAGTGCGAAATACCAGACAGGCTGGAAAGCTGTTGGTGGGAAGAAAAAATAATGAAGAAAAGCGGAAGCGCCTTGTTCAGCCCCGACAGGCAAATGTTCTTCTGCAAGAAAAGTCGCTCTTTGACTTTACTTGCAGAAGGTTATTTGACCCGAGGGGCTAGGCGTTGGAGCTGGACAATTCGCGAAGTCCAAGTTTATACTTTCCTATAAGATTAGAAAAGAAAAACGATCTCAACTTGTGAGATCGTTCTTTTTTTCTCTTAATGTTTTGATTGTGCTTGATATTGTTTAAATTCTTTTTCTGAGCAAAGAACAAAATGACCTGGTGTAACTTCTCTGAACTCAACTGGCTCATTATCGTCATAATTGTGAGAAGCAGGATCATATGACTTACGTTTTCTCGTTCTCTCACTAATCGGATCTGGAACTGGAATAGCAGATAATAATGACTGAGTATACGGATGAAGAGGATTTTTGTACAACTCTTCTGCCGGTGCTAGCTCAACCATTTTACCAAAGTACATAACACCAATACGATCACTAATGTATTTAACCATTGAAAGGTCGTGTGCAATAAAGAGATAAGTTAACCCTTTTTCTTTTTGCAATTTTTTCATAAGGTTTACGACCTGTGCTTGGATGGATACATCCAATGCTGAAATAGGCTCATCGGCAATGATGAATTCTGGTTGAACTGCTAATGCACGAGCAATACCAATTCTTTGTCGTTGTCCACACACTAAATTCATGCGGATAGCGGTTAGCGTGCTCTCTATTCAAACCAACTGTTTCTAACAGCTTATAAACCTGTTCCAAACGATCTTCCCTTGACTTTGCCAACCCATGAATATCAATTCCCTCGGCAATAACATCTACGATTTTTAATCTAGGATTTAAAGAGGCATAAGGATCTTGGAAGATCATTTGCATTTTTCGGTTAAAATCTTTTAGTTGCTTTCTAGACTTTTTCCCATGAACGTTCACACCGTCATATAAAACTTCTCCACCAGTTGCATCGTACAGGCGGATAATGGTGCGTCCAGTTGTAGACTTACCACAACCAGACTCACCTACTAGTCCCATAACTTCACCTTTATATATATCAAAAGAAACATTATCAACGGCCTTTACTTCGTTCGCTTTACCTTCATTAAAATATTGTTTTAAATTTTTAATTTCAAGTAATTTTTCTTGAGCCATTTACTTTCCCTCCTTTTTTCCAGGGAATTGCCCAGTGGTTACTTTTTCTAATGTAGCAACACCTGCGTTACCTACATATTGGTTCTGCCGCCTCTTAACAGCCTCAGGTGGTTCAACCTTTGGTGCATCCGGGTGTAACAACCACGTAGCAGCATAGTGTGTATCTGAAACTTTAAAGAATGGCGGTTCTTGCTCTAAATCAATTTTCATTACATAAGGGTTACGAGGTGCAAAGGCATCTCCCTTTGGTGGATCCAATAAATCAGGAGGTGTTCCCGGAATAGAGAATAACTCCTCATCATGTGTATCCATGTCCGGCATAGAACTAATTAATCCCCACGTGTATGGATGCTGTGGATTGTAGAAAATTTCATCAGCTGTACCAATTTCTACGATTTTCCCACCGTACATAACTGCTACTCGGTCTGCTACGTTTGCAACAACACCAAGATCATGTGTAATGAAAATGATTGATGTATCAATCTTCTTTTGTAGATCTTTCATTAATTCTAAGATTTGTGCTTGGATGGTAACATCCAATGCAGTTGTTGGTTCGTCTGCAATTAGAACCTTAGGGTTACACGCTAAGGCAATTGCAATAACTACCCTCTGTCTCATACCACCTGAGAATTGGTGTGGATATTGATTCACCCGAATTTCAGGTTTTGGAATACCCACTAGTTTTAATAGGTCAATCGCTCTTTCTTTTGCAGCATGCTTGCTCATGTTTTGATGCTTAATAAGCGGCTCCATTATTTGGTTGCCAATCTTCATAGTTGGATTTAAAGAAGTCATTGGATCCTGGAAAATCATTGAAATATCTTTCCCACGGATTTTTTGCATGTCTTTATCTTTTAACTTTGTTAAATCTTTTCCGTCAAAAAGAATTTCACCATTTTTTATCTCTGAGTTGTGTTCAGGAAGTAGACGCATAATTGACTTAGTTGTTACTGATTTTCCAGAACCTGATTCACCAACGATTGCAAGTGTTTCACCTTTTAATAAATCAAAGCTAACTCCACGAATCGCTTGAACTTCACCAGAAAAAGTATGGAATGAGATATTTAAATCTTTAACTTGTAAAATTTTCTCCATTCAGTTCACCCGCCTTTTAATCACGCATTTTTGGATCAAGAGCATCACGTAATCCATCAGCTACTAAGTTAAAACATACCATAATTAATGCAATCATAATGGAAGGTATAATCATTTGATATGGGAATGCAATCATTGATTTATATCCTTCGTTTACCAAGGTTCCTAAAGATGCATTTGGTTCTTGAAGACCTAATCCAATGAAGCTTAAGAACGCTTCAAAGAATATTGCATTTGGAATAGAGAACATGGTGTTAATGATAATGACACCAAACATATTTGGAATCATGTGTTTGAAAATAATTGAGCTATCAGTAGCTCCTAGTGTTTTTGCAGCCAAAACAAATTCCTGACCCTTAAACTTTAATACCTGTGCACGAACTACACGGGCCATACTAGTCCAGCCAGTAATTGTTAAGGCAATGATAATTGGAATAATACCAGGCTTAAGAACAAGAATCATTAATACAACGACAATCAAGTTAGGGATACCAACGATAACCTCAATAACCCGTTGCATGAATCCATCTATTTTTCCACCTAAGTATCCTGAAACCGCCCCATACGTAACACCAATCAACATATCAATTAAGGCAGCCATAAAAGCAATGAAAAGGGAAACTTGTGTACCTTTCCATACACGTGCAAATAGGTCACGGCCTAAATTGTCTGTACCAAACCAATAGTAAGCATCAACTTTACGGACTTCATATGCGTTATATTCTGTACCGTCTCTTCGTGTTAAAGTTCCATCAAAAGGAAGCCAGTGAACATTTTCTAAACCTTGAATCCTTGGTGGTAGGTTATTATGTTTAGTTGTTTGTGTGTCAAAAGAATAAGGTGTAATAAGAGGGCCAACAAAAGCCAGTAAAAGTAAAATAACCAGAACAACTAAACTTACAACTGCACCTTTATTTTTACGAACACGCAACCAAGCATCCTGCCAGAAACTCAAACTTGGCTTGGCAATTTTTTCACTTTTTGATGGGTCTACATGAGCAGGTGTAAACAGATCTTTCGAGATAATCACTTCTTTATTGCTCATTTAGTTTTCCCCCCCGAAATACGAATACGTGGGTCGATAATTCCGTAAAGAATATCAACAACTAGAATAATTACTACGAATAGTACTGCAAATAAAATATTTGTACCCATAATTACCGGATAATCGTTTACGCTGATAGATTTTACAAACTGTTCACCTAAGCCAGGAATACCAAATATTCTCTCAATAACAAGTGATCCAGTCATTAATCCAACAGCCAATGGTCCTAACACAGTAACAACCGGGATTAAGGCATTTCTAAGAGCATGCTTGACACTAATTTGCCAGTAGCTCGCACCTTTTGCCTTAGCAAGTGTAATATAATCCGATCCCAGTACTTCAATCATTTCTGTACGCATAAAACGCGCAGCAATTGAAATAGGGAACATGGCTAATGCAATGGTTGGCAGGATGGTATATTCCGGCCCTCTCCAAAACATTACTGGAAGCCACCCTAGTTTAACTGCAATGTAATACTGAAGTAAACCAGCAAAAATAAATGATGGAACCGACTTACCTACTACTGCAATAAAAGTTGAACCGTAATCTACCCAGGTATTTTGCTTCAGTGCAGAAAGAACACCTAGCAGAATTCCAAAGAATGCACCAAATAGCATAGCTTCTAAGCCCAATGTGGCTGATGGTCCAATACGATTAGCGAGAAGTTCTGTTACAGGGGTATTATCGAATTGAAAGGAAATTCCCAGATCACCTTTTACCATAGCACCTAAATAACTTAAATACTGAACAGGCACGGGGTCATTTAACCCATATTTTTCTAGCAAAAGGGCTTGCTGGAATTGTGAGAGTTTTTCAAAGTTATTAAATGGGCTTCCTGGAATAAGTTTCATGAGGAAAAAAGTAACTGATACTACAATGAAAAGTGTAATTAACATATAAATCACACGTTGCAAGAGATATTTTGCCATGCCTACACCTCCTAATTGATGAAATCTTCAACATTTTTCGACAATTCTCATACAGGTAAAAAGAGAGTATATTGATGAAATATACTCTCTTCCTATTTGATTAGTATAGTTACTATTTTGTGATTTTAATCCACTGGTAACTATAGTCAGCACCAAATGCATGGTGAGCGAAGCCTTTAACTTTAGGGTTGATCAATAAGTTTACAGAACGTTGGTAAAGAGGTGCAATTGCTGCATCATCTTCTAATAAGATTTTTTCAGCATCTTGTAATGCTTTCCAGCGCTCTTGTGGCTTATCAACTAAATCTTCACTAGCAGCTTTGATTAACTTATCAAATTCTGGATTTGAGTAATCCATGTGTTGTTGCTCTCCGCCAGTGATCCAAAGATCCATATAAGTCATTGGGTCAGCATAGTCTGGTCCCCAACCACCCATTAAGATATCATATTCGAATTTATTTTCACGAGCGATACGGATTTTGAACGGTACGCTTTCAATAGTAAGCTTTAATCCAGGAAGATTTTTCTCTAACTGGTCTTTAATGAATGCATCAGTAGTTTTTGCTGTTTCAGTGTCTTGACCAACATAAGTAAACTTCACTTCTTTAACACCTAGTTCAGCTAAACCTTTATCCCAATATTTCTTAGCTTCTTCTTTGTTTGTCTTAGACCATTGACCAGCAGTGTCACGGAAATCTTTTCCATCTAAGAAAGCAAAACCTTTTGGTACTAAGAAATCAGCTTCGATTGAACCGTTTGCTAAAACATCATCAACTAATGCTTTTTTGTCTACAGACAATGCAATAGCTTTACGGATGTTTTTATTTTTCAATGCAGGGTTCTTTTCGTTCATTTTTAACCACCAGATTGATGGCTCTTGGTAACGTAATAATTCATCAGATCCTTCGTATTGTGAAAGGATTGCAGCTTGTGCAAGCTTTGGTGTAATGTCAGTTTCACCAGCAGTAAATGCGTTAGCAGATGCTTGTGGATCTTTTGACACGTTGAAGTTAATTTTTGTTAAAGTAACGTCTTTAGCATTTGTATAAGTTTCGTTCTTTTCTAATACCCACTCAGTAGCAGTTGGGCCATCCCACTTAGTCATTTTGAAAGGACCGTTATAAAGTAGGTGAGCAGCATCCTTTGCATAGTCAGCGCCTTGTGCTTCAACAAACTTTTGGTTTTGTGGATAGAACAATTGGAAAGTGATATAAGACTCGATGTAAGGTAATGCTCTCACTAGAGTAATTTCTAAAGTATAATCGTCTAAAGCTTTAATACCTAGGTCTTCAAGCTTCGCTTTACCTTCAGAAATTTCAGTTGCGTTTTTGATCTTGCCCATCATGAAGTATGGACCATAAGGTGAAGCAGTATCTGGATTGATTGCACGTTGCCATGAATATACAAAGTCATGTGCAGTTACAGGGTCACCATTTGACCATTTTGCATCTTTTCTTAATTTGATTGTTAAAACTGTTTTATCGTCGTTGTATGTTGGCATACCATCAGCTACTCCAGGAATAACCTTTTGGTCTGCATCTAAACGATATAAACCTTCGTTAGTAGCGTTTAACATTGTAAAGCCCATTACGTCTTCGGCCATTACGCTGTCCATTGTTGGGATTTCAGCAGATTCTAAAACGTTAAGAACTTGCTCATCCGCTAATTGCTCTTCTTTACCAGCATTTTTATTGCCTTCAGTTTTACCTTTGCCTGTTTCCTTACTACCGCCGCCTGAACAAGCTGCTAGGAACATGCTAAGTACTAGTGATAAAACTAGAAGTAGTGAAAGTTTTGATTTCTTCACTATGTAGACCTCCCTTTTCTATTATTCTGAAAAATTACTACATTCTCTATTATACATATTTTGAATTAATTGTACATTATTTTTTATAATTTAATTTACAAGTTAGAAACAATTTTTACGTAAGCATTACAAATTGCTATGATATAATTTAAACTTATACTGATTTTTATGTATAATAAACGGTAGTTTCTCTTATTAAATCAATGATTTGGAGGTTATCTTATGAAACATAGTTTAAAGAAGAAATTTCTAATACTTGCCTTAACACAATTGTTAATTGTAATTATTTCCTTCATTTCCAATAAAGAAATCTCCTTACTCAGCTATATCAATATATCTTTTTATATTTCCGCTATTCTCCTTTTAACATCGTTACTGCTATATACGATCCATTCTGGTTTCTACGATGTCATCGGCAAGTCCTTTAATCTTGCTTTTACTAGAGGAGAAAATAAGAGGAGATTCGATGATATCCCAGCATTATCTGAATTGATTACATTCGATCAGAAACCCCTCCTTTTTTACGGAATCATAAATGGACTGTTCATGCTTTGTGCTCTTTGCCTTTATTATTTGTAGACTTGAAACCAGTTATGTTCTTCATTTATAATAAAGCATAATCCAATAAATGAATTAGAGCGTTGATAAAGAGTAGTAGGTATTTTCATTCGATTGTAGAGAGTTTGTGGTTGGTGAGAACAAACACGAAGGAGTACTGAATGGACTTTTGAGCTTCTATCTGAACCTTTTATTTAAGAAAATAGGAGTAGTAGGAATAGACGTGTTCCTTACGTTATTAGGACTCTAAAACGGCTTATAACTGTTTAGAACTGAGTGACTCGAAATGAGTAATTTAGGGTGGTACCGCGAACCATTCGTCCCTATAAATAATAGGGATGAATGGTTTTTTTTATATAATTTTTAGGAGGAAATTTTCATGAAAACAATTTTTTCAGGTATTCAACCAAGTGGTACGATTACACTAGGGAACTATATAGGAGCAATGATGCAGTTTGTTGAATTGCAACATGAATATAATTGCTATTTTTGCATCGTTGACCAGCATGCGATTACTGTTCCCCAAGATCCATTAGCTCTTCGCAAAAATATTAGAAGCTTAGCAGCACTTTATATTGCTGTAGGGATTGACCCAAACAAGGCATCGTTATTTATTCAATCAGAGGTTCCAGCACACGCTCAGGCCGGGTGGATGATGCAATGTGTCTCATATATTGGAGAGCTAGAAAGAATGACCCAATTTAAGGACAAATCAACAGGAAAAGAAGCTGTTTCTGCAAGCTTATTGACCTACCCACCACTCATGGCTGCAGATATTTTATTGTATAACACGGACCTTGTTCCTGTTGGTGAGGACCAAAAACAACATATGGAATTAACACGTGACTTAGCAGAAAGGTTTAACAAGAAGTATAACAACATCCTTACTGTGCCGGAGATTAGTATACCTAAGGTTGGTGCAAGAATCATGTCACTTCAAGAACCAACCAAAAAGATGAGTAAATCAGACCCAAATCCAAAGTCCTTTATTACACCTTTGGATGAGCCGAATCAGATCATTAAAAAAATTAAAAGTGCAGTTACTGATTCAGAAGGAATTGTTAAATACGACAAAGAAAACAAACCAGGAATTTCCAATCTCCTTTCCATTTACTCGATATTGACTAAGAAGCCTATTTCTGAAATTGAAGAAATGTATGTAGGAAAAGGTTATGGAGATTTTAAAGGCGACTTAGCCGAAGTGGTTGTTAATGTCTTTAAACCAATTCAAGAAAAATACTACAATTTAATGGAATCAAGCGAGCTTGATGATATTTTAGATCGCGGTGCTGAAAAAGCAAACTTGGTAGCAAGCAGGACCCTTAAAAAGATGGAAAATGCAATGGGTCTTGGTAGAAAAAAAAGAAGATAATGAGAAAAGCCTGATTCCAAAAGATATAAAGGATATACCTTTTGGATCAGGCTTTTAGTTTACTTTAGGGCCATGTTCCATTTCCCATAGCTTTTCAAAAAATGGCTGCCCTTTTATTAAATTCTCACAAAAATTTTCATGTTGTTTTGACCAGCCATACTTTGTTTCTTCAAAAAGTTGCTCCCATGCATCTTCAAAATTTAACTCTTGAATAGAAGCATACTTTTCAGGACACCATTCAGTGAACCAATACCGAACCTCTGCTTCATTATTAGATGATAGCAATTGGTCTAGAGCCATAAACAATAACTGTTTTAACTGTCTTTCTTTTCTCGTCAAACCTCTCATTAATTCTGGTTCTGGTGAAAGAATATGAAAATCCTTCCCTTTGGATTGCCCATAAAAATGATATTTTTTAGCTTCATGCTGACTGATCATCTCGTAAACAAGCTGTTCTTGTCTTGGGATTAACCTGCTTTTACGAATAGGGATGTTATACCCTATTGTATCAACGGCTAAAATCCCGGTCCCGTCTGTTACAACGAAACAATAATCCAGCTGAACTCTCTCATGATTTTTCCTTAAATACGCTTTTTGAAAAATATCATCTAGGAGCTGTTGTGGTAATTCGGAAAGATCATTCTCAATATAGTTAAATAGAATCGGCTCGATTTTTAAAAGTGGTACTTGGTCCAGTAATTCCACTCCATCATCCTTGCGCCATTCATGAAAGTGGCATACATTGTAGCCGTTTTCTTCCCCTTCAAACCAATTTACCCAAACATCATGAAGATACAACATTGTACAACCCCTCACTTCAAAACTGTTTGTCAATCAGTATGGGCAGACCTTAGTTAAATTATTCCTTTATATATATTTTGCACCAACTTGTATTGATGAAACACTTATGCTCGTCCTATTAATTTATTTTATCTATATGAAAGAAATGCAAAATTTATGATAAAAATCCTTTAATAACGTAAAAAAATCTACCATGTGGTAATGGTAGATTTTTATCTTCTGGATTTAGGGTTAAAGGCGTCTTTTAGACCTTCACCTATAAAGTTTATTGATAAAATTGTTGCTGTAATGATTAATGCAGGTGGCACCCAGATCCATAATTTAAATTGGAGAACGTCTGGTTCATTTGCTGAGTTCAACATGTTACCCCAACTTGGAATTTCCTGAGGTACCCCAAAACCTAAGAAGCTTAACCCTGTCTCAGCAACGATCATAGTAGCAAATGTAATGGTTGCTTGGACGATAATGGTCGATAAAATGTTAGGTAATAGATGTTTTACAATAACCTTTGCTGGCGAACAGCCTATAGAAATGGCAGCTGTAATATATTCATTCTCTTTTTCAGCGAGAATCTTACTGCGAACAATCCTCGCAATACCTCCCCAGCTTAAAATACTTATTGTTCCTATTAATACCCATAGACCACTTACTTTTCCAAATAGAATAGCATTTAACACAATTACAAATACCAAGAATGGAAAGTTTAAGATAAAGTCTGTAAATCTCATTAATATACTATCTACTGCCCCACCAAAATAGCCTGAAATGGATCCAATAATAGTCCCAAGTAAAATAACAAAAAGTGTACAACTAAGTCCCACAAGTAAAGAGATACGTCCGCCATATAGCAACCTAGTGAAAACATCCCGTCCTGCCTTGTCAGTTCCCAGCCAATGCTTACTAGATGGTTCTAATGACATCTGTCCAATATTAATCCTAGCAACATCAGCTGTTGTTATGTAAGGGGCTAGGAAAGATATTATTGCCACAATGACAAGGAAAATAAAGCTAACCATAGCCAATTTGTTCTTAACAAATTTTTTCCGAGCAATAGCCCATGGTGATAAACTCTTTTTCGGGGGTGCTGTATTTAAATTAGAATTTTTCTGCGTAACAATTTCCATCTTATCTCCCCCTTAATCTAACCTAATTCTCGGATCTACAACACCATATAATATGTCAGCTACAAGGTTGCCAACTAGTGTTAGGAACGAGAACAACATTGTCAATGTCATTAAAACCGGATAATCCCTAGTCCCAACCGACTGTAAAAACAGTTGTCCTAGACCTGGATAAGTAAAAATCGTTTCAGTGATTATTGCTCCACTGATAATGGCAACTAAATCAAAACCTAAAAATGTAATAAGTGGAATTATTGAGTTTCTTAAGATATGAACATTGTAAATCTTTCTTTCCTTTGTCCCCTTTGCACGTGCAGTTCGAACAAAGTCTTTCCGACTATTTTCGATAATGTCGTTACGTAAAAATTGTGTATAACTCGCAGTACTTAATAATCCTAGAACTACTGCAGGAAGGAATACGTGGTGGAGACGACTTAGCCAAAATTCCAAGGTCCCCTCTGTAACTCCAATATCTACTGACCCGTTTGATGGAAACCATCCAAGCGTAAAAGAAAAAAGAAAAATAGCAAATACACCTGCGATAAAAGATGGTATGGAAAGACCTAGATAATTTAACCCACCAATTAGATTATCTGCCAATGTATAGGGTTTTCTACCCGCGTAAGAGCCCATAAAAAAGGCAAGAAGGTAAGTAATTAATATTGAAGTAAAACCTAGAAGCAATGTATTAGGAATCCTTTCTCCAATAACTTCTGCTGCTTCTATTTTAAAACGGGTTGATTTTCCAAAGTCCCCTTGAACAAAGTTACCGATCCAACGTGCATACTGCTGTGGTAACGGGTCATTATAACCCAGTTTTTCCCGCATTTCTGCAATATACTGTGGGTTTGTATTCCTAGGATCAATTTCCCCACTTAAAGAATCCCCAGGCATCAATTTTGCCAATGAAAAAACAACGATTGAAATGAGGAATAACATCGGTATCATGCCTAGAATTCTACGAAATGCATATTTTAACATGTGCATTCTCCTTGTCTTTAAACTATGTTATATACGTGTTGTCTGAATTGTAGCTAAAGTGTTCAAATGGGAGAGGAAAATTTGAAGCAATTTGCTTCCCTCCTCGTCCCATTGAACGCCTTAGACTTTTTAAGTCTATTATTCCATTAACATAGTTTATTGCATGTTAATCAACTGTAATTATTGTTTAATCCACCATTCATTTGGACGATTGTTACCAGAAACGTCGAATTTAACACCCTGCACACGCTTGTTTACTGCCATTGTTTCTTCAAGCTCAGCAATCGGTAACACTGGAAGTTCTTTCATGAATAATTTTTGCCATTGTACATATAAATCTTTACGCTTGTCGTTATCTGTGCCAACTACACTAATATCTAATGCCTGGTCTAATAACTTATCACTATCAGCATTTACCCAACGAGCGTAGTTCCAAAGTGACTTAGAGCCCCAAAGTGGTGTTGGATCTGGGTCAGAACCAGTTGACCAGCCACCGAAGAATACTTCCATTGATTTGTCTGCTTTTTCAAGCATGTCATAGTAAAGGTTTGCATCTGTCATAGTTAACTTAGATTTTAAGCCAACTTCTTCCCAATATTGAGTCAATGCTTTTGCACGAGATTCAAATGTAGGATTTGATGTTTGATAGTGACTGAAGTTCACAACAAATTTCTTACCGTTAGGATCTTCACGGAATCCGTCGCCATCCACATCTTTATAGCCAGCTTCGTCTAACAATTTTTTCGCTTTTTCAGGATCATACTTGTATTGCTCTAAGTCTTTATTGTCAGCAGCGATCCAGTGATTTGTTGGAATTGGACGGTTAACCGGTTTACCAACACCGAAGAAGAACGCTTTAACCCATTCTTCACGATTGATTGCATAGTACATTGCTTCACGAAGTTTCTTCTCTTGGTATTTAGGCTCATTCATAACATTTTTCTCGCCATCCCAAGTACCTAATCTGAAACCAACATAATAGTAACTCACACCTGGATATGTGATTGTATTTACATTGTCTAACGCTTTTACTTGATCAATGATGCTTGGGTGGAACGATGTCATATCAAGTGTACCGTTCTTAAGTTCACCAACAGAAAGTGATGGATCAATTACTTTTACAACAACTTTTTCAATGTGTGGTTTACCACCAAAGTAGTCATCAAAACGTTCCATTTCAACTGATTCACCAGGAACAATCTTCGTTACCTTGAAAGGTCCTAAGCCTACTGGCTTTGTACGTACTTGCTCAGAGCTCATCATATCTTTTACTGCAATACCTTTAAATGCAGTACGGTTCATTGGATACGTCCATAGGTTATCCAAGTTATTTACACGCGCTTTATCAAAAGTGATTTGGATATGGTAATCATCAATAACTTTAATACCTTCAATTTTATCTGTTTTTCCATCATGGAAATCTTGTGCACCTACAATATTTCGAACGTTATCAAAACGTGGACCTTCATAGTCTTTGTCAGCAACAGTGTATAATGCGAATTCCCAGTCTTTTACTGATAATTCGTCACCATTGTGCCATTTAACACCTTTTTTAATTTCAAAATCAAATACTTTATTGTCTTCTGTTTTCCAAGAAGCAATATGCGGTTGTGCCTTTAAATGCTCATCATAATCAATTAAGTTTTCGTCAAAGAAATCAATTACATATTGGTCTGTTGCTGTTCCGTAGAATGAATAGTTAAACTTTCCTTCTGGCGCAGAATCAAGTGCGTATACTAACGTACCGCCATCCTGTGGTTTTTCTGCTGTTTCACCTGACTTACCTTCATTATCGTTTTTCTTTGTTCCTGCTTTGTCACTGCTACATGCTGCCAAGAAAGCTGATAGGACAAGCATTAGTGCAGCAAGCATAAGCATACTTTTCTTCTTCATAATTTTCCCCCCTAAAGATTTGTTAAGTAAATAATCAATTACTGTTTAGCTTCCGCTTTCCTAGTAAAGGTGGCAAGCTACTCGATGAGAAGGCTTCACCTCCTTTAATGCTGGTTTTGTCTTAGAACATTCCTCCATAGCCATTGGGCAACGCGGATGGAATGGACATCCTGTTGGTGGATTGATTGGACTAGGTACATCCCCTTTTAATATAATTCTTTCCTTCTTCACCCTTGGGTCAGGAGATGGTATAGCCGATATTAACGCCTGTGTATATGGATGTAAAGGTTCAGCGTAAAGGCTGTCCTTATCTGCAATCTCTACCATATTTCCTAAATACATGACACCGATCCTATCACTCATATGCTTAACAACACTTAGGTCATGAGCAATAAAAAGAAAGGTTAGTTCAAATTCGTTTTGTAGATCTTTTAATAGATTTAATACTTGGGATTGAACCGAAACATCAAGAGCAGAGACCGGTTCATCGGCAATAATTAGTTTCGGCCTTAATGCAAGAGCACGGGCTATTCCAATTCTTTGGCGCTGACCACCTGAAAACTCATGAGCGTATTTATAATAGGCATCCTGAGGCAATCCTACTTTTGTTAATAACTCCATTACTTCTTGTTTTAATTCATTCTTACTCTTTCTAGAAAAGTTATAAATCGGCTCGGCAATAATATCACCGACCATTTGCATTGGATTTAGAGATGCATATGGATCCTGAAACACCATTTGCATATCTTTCCTAATTTCTCGAAGAGACTTCCCTGATATGTTCGTAATATCCTTCCCGTCAAAGAGAATTCTTCCTTCTGTCGGTTTTAATAATCGCAAAATGGTTCTTCCCGCAGTGGACTTACCACAGCCGGATTCACCAACTAGTCCAAGAGTTTCTCCTCTTTTTATTTCAAAAGAGATATTATCAACCGCTTTTACATTTCCAACAGTTCTTTTGAAAAAACCGCCTTTTACAGGATAATAGGTTTTTAGGTTAAGAATCTCTAATAGATTCTCAGTTTGAGAGTCTTCCTTGTTCTTATGTACAGTAACGGTACTCATTTACTCACCCCTTGTCTTGGTTTACTTGTTTCATAGAGTAAACAGGCGACTTCATGATTATCATCTGCTTCAGCTAGCTCTGGGGTTAAAGTAAAACATTCAGGCATTGCTTTTGGACATCGATTGGCAAATCGGCATCCCTCTTTTGGCATATTGGTAAGGGAAGGAACAATCCCTTTAATTGAGCTTAGCCTTTCTTCCGTTTCATCCATTTTTGGGATAGCCCCTAACAGCAAAGTTGTGTACGGGTGTTTTGGATTATGAAAGAGAGTATCGACATCTGTCCGCTCTACAATTTTTCCTGCATACATGACAATAACTTCATCACACATTTCTGCAACTACACCTAAATCATGTGTAATTAAAATTACCGACATGTCATTAACAGATTGAATATCTTTTAACAATTCCAAGATTTGTGCCTGTACTGTCACGTCAAGTGCAGTAGTTGGTTCATCAGCTATTAATAATTTAGGCTGACAAGCGATGGCGATGGCAATCATAACCCTTTGTCTCATCCCACCGGATAATTGATGGGGATATTCGTCCACAATTTTTTCCGGCCTTGAGATTCCAACACTTTTTAATAGCGCAATGGCCTTTTGCCTTGCCTCCTGTTTTGAGATCTTCATATGATTGAATAGAACTTCTTGTAGTTGATACCCAATTGTGAACACTGGATTTAATGATGTCATTGGCTCTTGGAAAATCATTGACACATCTTTTCCACGAATTTTATTTATTTGGGATTCATTCATTTTCTCTAGATTCACACCATCAAAAATGATTTCGCCTGATTTTACTTTTCCAATCCCTTTTGGAAGTAGCTGCATAATTGATAGACTCATTACAGATTTACCACAACCGGATTCACCAACCACTCCAACAATTTGTCGAGGCTTTACAGTGAAAGAAACATTGTCAACCGCATTATAATCAGTTCCTTCAATGTCAAAGGCTGTCTCTAAATTCTTTACTTCGAGCAATGGTGCCTCTTTGAGTAACGATTTTTTTATGCTCATAGTACACCTTCTTACTTTTAAAATTATTCTGTTAATTCTATATATTCTAATAAAATTCTATTACTGAATTGTTACAATTGCAAGACTTTTTTACCATATTAATAATTTTCAGAATAATAATAACAAAAAAAACCTGATTTCACAGGCTTTTTCAAGTTATACAAATTTTTCACTCTACATAATGATCCGCTGGTATTTCAAAAGAAAGTTTTGTAGAATAATTATGGTTTTTGTAATATTTCTCAATAATGTTATATCCTACGGCATAGCCTAATAACTTCGGAGCTCTTCCCCCTCCAAATAATAGTTCATCGTGAACTCTTTCATTCTTTTTTACATCCAATTGTTTTTTTAGAAATTTATTCCAAAAATACATTAACTCCTTTTCTGTATACATACTACACCATTCTGCTAAATATTCCTTTCCACAGTGTTTTAATACTGCATATTCAGCCAACCCTTCAATAACTAAGGAATCTAATAGTGTATAATCTTCTATCTGTTTCCCCATTGCACTTAGTCTGCACACATGATGATACTCATGAACAAACAATGCTTCAATTTCTTTATGATCTTCGTAGAAAGAAAGGAATAAAAACATTTTATCAGGAAAAGAAACTCCTCCCTTTCTCCTGGAACTTCTATTAAAAATACCTCTTGATTGAGCGATTGGAAAAACAAAAATGGGGATATCCGGGCCGTTCCACTTACTCTTATACTGTTTATGCAGTCGCTCTACCTGATCCCAAACCTTTTGTTGAGTGATTTTGTCAAAAGAATCCTTTGAAGAGCGAGATGGCTGATACATCCCAAATTCCAACAATTGATGATAAATTTGCCTTGATGTTTTTTTATGAAAATGTGGTCGTAGTTTTTCACAAATTTTTAATGGGTTATCGAAATTTTCCACTAACCATTCATCTGTTCGAATAACTCCCATACCCTCACCTCCGAAGGTCTGATTTCACTATTATCCATTTTATGTTGCAATGGTTTTAGTTGTTCTTACTCTTTAGAGAGGGATGAATACAAAAAAACCGACCAGACATTTGTCTGGTCGGTTTTATAATTATTACTCATATTTTTTAAATACGATGGTTGCGTTATGTCCACCGAAACCAAGTGAATTACTCATTGCTGCTTTAATTTCTTTTGGTCGTGCTTTATTTACTACATAATCCAAATCACATTCCGGATCTGGTGTTTCATAATTAATAGTTGGCGGTAGGATACTATCTCTCATAGCTAACAAAGTGAAAATTGCTTCTACTCCACCTGCGGCACCTAGTAGATGGCCTGTCATTGATTTAGTAGAACTCATCGCGAGCTTATAGGCATAATCTCCGAATACTTCCTTTACTGCTAATGTTTCAAATTTATCATTATATTCGGTACTTGTACCATGAGCATTGATATAATCAATATCCTGAGGTTGTAATCCGCCATCATTAATCGCCATCTTCATTGCACGAGCACCGCCCTCACCGCCTGGTGCTGGTGCCGTGATATGATAAGCATCACCTGTCGCTCCATATCCGACGATTTCTGCATAAATGTTAGCTCCACGTGCAAGAGCATGTTCTAACTCTTCAAGAATGATAATTCCCGCACCTTCACCAATGACGAATCCATCACGGTTTTTATCAAACGGTCTGCTTGCTGTATTTGGATCTGGATTTGTAGATAGTGCAGTATTTGCACAAAAACCAGCCACTGACATTTTTGTAATTGGCGCTTCTGCACCACCAGTTACCATTACATCTGCGTCTCCGCGTTGAATGACTTTAAAAGCATCACCAATGGAATTTGTTCCAGTGGCACACGCTGTTACTGTACATGAGTTAAAGCCTCTTGCTCCAAGGGTAATGGATACTTGGCCAGTGGCCATATCAGGAATTAGCATTGGAACAAAGAATGGACTAACGCGCTTGTACCCTCTTTTCTGAAAGGTTTCATACTGTTGTTCAAACGTCTCCATTCCACCAATACCGGAACCAATCCACACTCCCACTCTTTCTGAATTCTCTTCATTAATGGTTAGGTTGGCGTCCTTTACAGCCATAAGAGCACTCGCAACAGCATATTGCGTAAATCGGTCCATTTTACGAGCATCTTTTTTATCCATAAATACTTCTGGATTAAAGTCTTTCAACTCGGCAGCTACCTTCGCTGGGTATTCGTCTGCATTGACTCTTGTCAATGGACCAATACCTGATTTCCCCTCAATAATCCCCTTCCATGTTGTTTCAACATCGTTACCAAGCGGAGTCACCGCTCCAACGCCTGTTACTACAACCCTGCGTTTTTCCATTAGTACATCTCCTTTTCAACTAACTTATCCCATTTTTTGTAATAGTAATTGTTATTTTAAACTAATTCAACTTTTACGATGGCAGACAATTTCAACTCTATTATTATTTACCCCAACGGATCGCAATAGCTCCCCATGTTAGGCCGCCGCCAAAACCGACCATTACAATTACGTCATCATCTTTTATTTTTCCTGCTTCCAACTCCTCAACAATGGAGATAGGAATGGATGCAGCTGATGTATTTCCATATTTATGAACAGTTTTAGACATTTTTTCAACAGGCAGTTCCAATCTTTGACGAGAAGCTTCCATGATTCGAATATTCGCTTGATGCGGAATTAGGAAATCGACATCCTCCTTCGTCAAACCAGCCTTTTCAAGTACGTTTAGACTACTCTCTCCCATCTGTCTAACAGCAAATTTAAAGACTTCTCTACCATTCATAATGATATATTCGTCTTGATATAAATGTTTGGCACCTGTACCATCTGCACCTAGCTCGAAAGACAAGATTCCACGATTTTCTGACACTGGACCCATAATCGCAGCTCCTGCTCCGTCCCCGAAGAGGACAGCAGTATTTCGATCATTCCAATCAGTTATTTTAGAAAGTTTTTCCACCCCCACTACAAGTACGTATTTATAAACAGAGGTTTCAATAAATTGTTTGGCCGTAACCATTCCATACATGAATCCTGCGCAAGCAGCACTTATATCCATTGCCGCTGCCTTTGTAGCACCTAATTTCTCTTGAATCCTACAAGCAACAGAAGGGAATGGTGTATCCGGTGTAACCGTAGCTACTAAGATTAAATCGATCTCCTCAGCAGTAATACCAGCATGCTTTATGGCCTCTTCCGCCGCCGCTAACGCCATGTCTGATGTATCAATATCATCTGTAGCAATTCTCCGCTCTTCAATTCCTGTTCTGGTACGAATCCACTCATCAGAGGTATCCATCATTTTCTCTAAATCTTGATTAGTGACTATCTTCTCTGGTAAATACCTACCAATTCCGACAATACCAGCTCTCACACATTCCATCTCCTTTTTATTTAACGATCTCTTTATCCAAGGATTAATATCAATTATTATGACTTGGTACTAATATTATCAAAAAGACCCCATTTTTAGCAACTGTTTCTTCTTCAACTTCTCCGCTAAAGTACATTCCTTTTATTCGTTTAGTCATATTCTATAAGAAAAGCGCAAGCGCCTTGGTCAGCCCCGACAGGCAAATGTTCTTCGCCAAGAAAAGTCGCTCTTTGACTTTACTTGCCGAAGGTTATTTGACCCGAGGGGCTAGGCGATGGAGCTGGACAATTCCTGAATTCGAATTGTATACATTCTTATTATGAAATAAAGAGGACATCGAAAGGAGGTTCCAATTATGGAAGAACGGAAGCAGACTGAGGAAAGGAAAACCGATCGTTTTACGAGCTTAATGCTCGGTCATGATAGACAACATCCTGGCCATGATCAGCAGCAAAATCCTCCTCAACACCAAGCAACTATTGATTATGTAGAACTTATGGAAAATATAGATACATTAATGGAATCAGTAAAGGGATTTAAACCCCTATTTAAAAAAGTATCTCCATTTATCGATCAATTATGGAAAAAAATAAAGGCTGACTAAAAAGTCAGCCTTTCCAACTATTATTTATGAGTGTTTCAATTCACTTAAAGCACTTTCTCTGCCAAGTTCATATGCTTCTTCCATAACTTTTGTAAATAAATTCATGAATGGCTGGATTAACTCCATCGATAATTCAATACCTGCCTGATCCAATTGTTCTTTTGCCTCTGGTAAATACTTCATCGCGATTTGCATAAATTGTAATGTATGATCTTGATTATTCATTATGTACTCCTTCAATATTATTTAGGCAATTTGCCAGATTCCTTATATTCCTCAATGTGTTTGTTCATTTTCTCAATGAAATCTTTCTTAACTAATGGACTGTACTTTCCAAGTGAAATCACGTTATCTTTAAAATCAAAGGACAAATTCCCGGATTTCAATTCCCCTTTGTTATATTGGTCAGCTACTTTCTCATACAATTTATCAACCTGTTGGATTGTGCTGGTTAAAACTGTTGATTCTCCTAAGTCAGACTGTTCTGAGACATAGCCGATAACAAATAGGCCTTTTTCCTTCACTCTTTCAATTACAGGAACATTGTAGCCATCACCAGCAGGATACACCACATCAACCCCATTTTGCAACATATGATCTACCAATTGTAATGCCTTTGTTTCGTCATCCCAATTTCCGACATATTCTATGCTAACATTGGTATCCTTATTTTCTGCTAGTGCACCTTGATAAAACCCTTCAATTTCAGGTTGCCACTCATAAGCAGCTAATACGCCAACCTTATGATTATTTGACATATGAGCAGCAACCATCCCTCCAAAAAACCCCATCGCATGTGCTTTAAAATTAAGACTTGTTGTATTTGTATTCTTTGCATCTCCATTAAAGCTGACAAAATGTATTTTAGGGAAATCTTTAGAGATTTTATTAAAATACTCTGCATATTCCGCTCCATGACCAAAAATAAGGTTTACCCCTTTTTGGTCAAATTCTTCAATCGCGCGTCTGACTACAGCTTCTGAATTCATGTCTTCTTTATAAAATACTTCAACGTTAAATTTTGATTGGATCTTTAACATCCCTTTGAACCCCTTGGTTCCCCATACTTGATCATTTACAGTTTCAGGAACTAGCAAGCCTACTTTTTGTAATTTTCCTGAGGACTTTTGTTCTGTACAAGCTCCAAGTCCAAGTAAGAGTAGACATAAAAGAATGGTTTTGAACCGCTTTAGCATTCCATGCAACTCCTTAATACACCGGTCATTTCTTCAACGATTTTCTCATTTACAAATAGCAAAAAATTCAGCTATGTGTAAGGACCGTTTTTCCCTTAATTCTACTCTTTGAATACAAAAATGAAAAGACACATTTTTCCTTTTTACAAACTAGTCTGATATAAACGGCGTACATGGTCGACTTGCTGAGCTAAAGAATCAGCGATTGAAGTGATCTTTTGTACAGGTACTGTCACCACTTGCTCTTTGATTTTTACAGTTCCTTTAATGGCAGTTTTTGTTATCCTGTCATCTAATTGAAGATAAGTAGCGCATTCTGACCAATAGTTTTGTTTGCCACTTTGAAGCATATATCGGCCAGATTTTTCTGATTTAATTAACTCAAACATAGTTTCCAACGCATCATTAACAAATAGAGTATCCACTGTCCACTCTCTATCGCCTTTTTGGATATTGGCTTCTCGAATGGTCGAAAGGATGGCTTGTTGAAACAAAAAAGATTCAGGCTGCCAAGGACCGTATATAGAAGGTAAATAAAAAACATGGATACCCTGCACAATTTGGTTCAGCTGTTCCAAAAACCCTTCTACCTGTCTATCAGTGTTTGCTTCGAGTTCTTGGACCGGAAGGAGAATTACAATTTCCACATTGGCAGGATTTTTCTCAATATAGTCCTGAATTGGTTTCATAACGCTCTTCTTCAAAATGTGAGTTTCTTTTTGAAGAATGTACCAGTCATAAATGGAAAATACAAGTACAGTTTTGGATTGTTCCTCTTCTCTAGCAGTATGCCAATTAGAGAAGGACTGTTCAATAAAGTTTGCATTCCTACCTACCTCTAGCCTTTTCTCTTCATAATTTGGTATCTCTTCTTTTTCCTCGAAGGAAATACCAATAACCTCAATCCCTTGATTTAAGAGGGTTTGGCAAATATGAAAGTTTACAAAATCAAATACACCAAAAATAATAGCCTTGTCCATTCACTTTTCCTCCCCGTTTTTCCTTATTGAATCCTATGCCAATTAATAAGGAAATATTTCTTTTGGGGAGTTGTGTGAATTAAAGGATAGATTCATGACTGCTCATAAATTTGATAAATATCTTGCCTAACTGTGGCTTTTTTTCGGGAAGAATAAAAGTAGGATGAATATCTGAAGTGCTGATAATTTGTTGATACATTTTTGTCTTTGAGTAGGATTTCCCGTTGGCAAGTACATGGATTACCTTTAGTGGGCAGTTTTCATTTATATAAATTGAATCTTCCATGTTAAAAATCTTTTCTTCAATTACTCTTTGATCCTCATGATAGGCAGTAGATAACTCCTTCAACAACTTTTTATAAAAAAACTTATGCTCCTTCTCCAATTCAAGATGATGTTTTAAAGATAGGATGGGATTAAGGAGAATAACCGACCGAATGCTGCCCTTCATTTTTTCCATTAATCTTAGAGCAACAAGTGCACCCATACCTTCTGCTAAGATATGGATTTTATTATTCATTATTTCATTTCGTATCACATACTGGTATAACCGTTGAGCAAGCTCGACAGCATGATCGCTCCCCCAGTTTCGCCCATAAAGATTTGAGGAAAAAATGGTGTACCCTTTTTCTTTTAGTTCATTAATAATAGCTAGCTTTCCTTCATTCTGTGTCCAAAAGGATTTACTTTCATCCACAAAATGCCTTTCATCTCCAATAATCAAGATCCCAAATCCTGTGGGCTTTTCAGGGTAATGAATGATGTTCCATTGGGTATCCATAAGAAAATTTCGATGTTCCATTGATAAATCTCCTTTTACATATTTCCTCAAGGTATTGTATGCCATTTCACAAAAGATGAAAGGGAGTTTGCCCATTTAATGTTGAAAAACAAAAAGCTGATTTTTCTATATTTTTTTGATAGGGTATGGTAATATAAAAATTGATGTAAAATAGGTATGAGGTGAATAATCATGCAATACTTTTGGACTTTTTTCTGGTCATTTCTTTTAGTACACATGCTTACATATGTAATTAGCTCTATGTCAGGAGTTAGTTACGATTTTGTATCGGGTACAATTGCTGCAGTTGTAGTGACAATTTTAGTTTTCGTTGTTTCTTCAATTATTCCAAACGAACCTGTTGCTGAAAAACACTAATTAACATCCCTACAGTTTAGGAATGTAAAAAAAGAGGCTGACTTTTTGATCGTTAAAAGTCAGTCTCTTTTTCTTTACACATTGATGTCATGAAATCTTTAAACTTACTTCACCATTTTCAATAATGACTTCCACAGTTGAATGTTCATGGACGCGCCCACTTATTATTTCACGTGCTAATTTTGTTTCAATATTTCTTTGAATATAACGCTTTAAAGGCCTTGCACCATAAATAGGGTCAAATCCATTTTCGGCAATAAATGCTTGAGCATCTTCTCTTATAGTAATGTCGATATGTTGCTGTCTCAATCTATTTTGTAATTCCCTCATCATTTTTACGACAATATTTTTAATCTCTCCTTGAGTAAGAGGTTTGAAAAGAATGGTTTCATCAATTCTGTTTAAAAATTCTGGACGGAAATGTGTTCTTAATTGGCTTATCACCATTTCTCTCGTTCCATCCGAAATTCCCGATTCATTATCACGTCGTTCTAATAAGAATTGTGATCCGATGTTAGAGGTCATGATAATCACTGTATTTTTAAAGTCCACCACTCTGCCTTGTGAATCCGTTATTCTTCCATCATCAAGAGCCTGTAAAAGAATATTAAACACTTCAGGATGTGCCTTTTCTATTTCATCCATTAATATGACTGAATAAGGCCGACGTCTAACCGCTTCTGTCAGTTGCCCTCCCTCTTCATATCCTATATAGCCAGGTGGTGCTCCAATTAAACGTGAAACAGCATGCTTCTCCATATATTCTGACATATCGATCCGAACAATATGTTCCTCACTATCAAATAATGACTCTGCTAGTGCCTTTGCAAGCTCCGTTTTCCCCACACCTGTAGGACCTAAGAATAAAAATGAACCTATAGGACGGTTGGGATCCTTAATTCCGGCCCGTGCTCTTAGCACTGCATCTGCCACTAAGTTGACTGCTTCATCCTGACCAATTACTCTTTCATGCAAAATAGATTCTAGCTTCAACAGCTTTTCTCTTTCCCCTTCAACCAACTTTGAGAGTGGAATACCTGTCCATCTTGATACAATATTGGATATCTCTTCGCCTGTTACTTCTTCACGGAGTAAACGGTCATCCCCTACTATATCCTGTTCTAACTCTTTCAGTTCTTTTTCTGTTAATGGAATTTGTCCATGGCGAAGCTCCGCCGCTCGGTTTAAATCATATTTATCCTCAGCCTGTTGAAGCTCTCTCCTAAGTTTTTCAAGTTGTTCCCTTTTCTCTTGTAATTTCTGGATTCCCTGTTTTTCTTGGAGCCATTTTGCTTTCATCATATTTGCTTGTTCTTTTAAATCTGCCAATTCCTTTTGTAGTGAATCTAGTCTAACTTTGCTTCCCTCGTCACTTTCCTTTTTTAATGCTGCCTCTTCAATTTCAAGTTGCATAACCCTTCTTGTCACTTCATCTAGTTCAGTTGGCATAGAATCAATTTCTGTCCGTATCAAGGCGCAAGCTTCGTCAACAAGGTCGATTGCCTTATCTGGCAAAAAGCGATCGGTAATATAGCGGTCTGAAAGGGTTGCCGCAGCTACTAGAGCGTGGTCATGAATTTTTACCCCATGGTGAACTTCAAATCTTTCTTTTAAACCTCTTAATATGGAGATAGTGTCTTCTACATCGGGTTCCTGGACAAGGACCTGTTGGAATCTCCGTTCAAGTGCAGGATCTTTTTCAATATATTTTCGGTGTTCATCAAGAGTGGTAGCACCGATACAGTGCAACTCTCCACGAGCAAGCATTGGTTTAAGCATATTTCCTGCATCCATTGCTCCCTCCGTTTTACCTGCTCCTACAATTGTATGGATCTCGTCTATAAAAAGCAGGATTCGCCCTTCGCTTTTTTTAATCTCATTTAATACAGATTTTAATCTTTCTTCAAATTCGCCTCTAAATTTTGCCCCAGCAATTAAAGCGCTCATGTCTAATGAAAAGATGGTCTTATCCTTGAGACCTTCCGGTACGTCTTTTCTGACAATCCGCTGGGCTAACCCTTCTACAATGGCCGTTTTACCAACTCCTGGTTCGCCAATTAAAACAGGATTATTTTTTGTTTTCCTCGATAAAATTCTAATGACATTACGAATTTCTGTGTCTCTACCAATTACAGGATCCAGTTTACCGGCTTTAACTTCAGCAACCAGATCTCTTCCGTATTTCTTTAGCGCATCATATCCTGCTTCTGGATTTTGTGAAGTCACTCGCTGGTTCCCCCTTATATCTTTTATTGCTTTTAAGACGTTTTCTGGCGTATAACCAAAAGATTGTAAAATCTTTTTCATTTGAGAATCGGGAGCATAGCATGCAGCTAACAATATATGTTCTACAGAAATATATTCATCATTAAATTTACCCGCAAATTCCTCTGCACTAACGAGTAATTGTTGAAGCTTAGCTGTTATATATAATTTTCCTTGTTCAACCCCACTCCCAGTAACCTGAGGTATTCTTGCCATTGATTCAATTAATTTTCCTTGAACTTTATTAGTCGATATACCGGTCCTTTCAAGGATTGAAGCAACAAGACTATCCTCTTGATCTAATAACGACAAGAATAAATGTGGTTCATCCACTTCTTGATGATTATTTTTCACAGCGAGTGACTGAGCATTCATCAATCCTTGTTGAAATCGTTCTGTCATTCGGTTTAAGTCCATACATCCCACTCCTATTTGACCATTTTTGACCTTAAGTTAATTATAAAACAATCCTTTCAAAAAAGTAAATTTTTTTACAGAAGAAAAGCCACCCATATGGATGACTTTCTCTCTATGCATTAAGGTTTTCTTTGGTAAGTCCAAACACGTTCATCGTTGGACGTTTCTGGAAACGGGTCTCCTGCTTTAAGCTTTATTTTTTTGGGATTTTTCACATTATCTCCCGTCTCCCCCACTTCAATATATATACCATTATTCGGTGCTTTTTTCCCTGATTTAAACTGGTGGTTTTGGCCCATGATTTTCCCTCCTTATCGTCTACATTTATATTATTTCCTTTTCTCTAAAGACCATTAAAGGAAGTTCCTTCAAGTTCTCACAGGGTTCGACATTATTTCCTAAGAAATATCATGGAACATGAAAATATGACGATTGTATGAACTTATTCCACAATTATTGCTAAATATTCTTTGTTGACAATATAATTATAGTAAAAATATACCTGTAAATTTGACTGTGATGGTTCATTCAGACGGTTAATTTGACCTTTAAAGGTGGTTAGAATTATGCAGTCAGTAAAAGAAATACCCATAACCCTTTCCCATCTCTTTGATACTGTTCACCATTTGCGAAAGATTGAAAAAGGAAGCTTTCTTTTTCAAGAAGGATCAACAGCTCATGAATTATTTATCATTCAGAGTGGGATTCTGCAAATCAGTAAAATTATCCCTGATGGAAGAGAGCTCACCCTTAGAATGTGCACGAAGGGGGACCTTGTGGGTGAATTAAATTTATTTTCCCCTGCTTCTAAATTTTCATTAAGTGCACGTGTCATTGAAAGCGGAGAAGTGGCTGTAATAAAAAAGGATGTTCTTGAGGAGAAACTCTCACAAAATCTTCCGCTTTCCATTGAATTCATTCAATGGATGAGTCAACAATATCGAAAGAATCAAACGAAGTTTCGAGACCTAGTACTTCATGGAAAAAAGGGCGCATTGTATTCCACTTTAATTCGCATAAGTAATAGCTATGGGATTAAAACTAATAAAGGCATTTTGGTTGAACTGCCATTAACCAATCAAGAATTAGCGAATTTTTGCGGCACTTCTCGGGAAGTGGTCAATCGACTTCTTAGTGACTTAAGAAAAACAAATATTATTTCTATTGATAAAGGTGTTATTACTATTCATGAATTAGATTTCTTAAAAAGAGAAATCGATTGTGAGGATTGTCCAATTGAAATATGTAAAGTAGACTAAGAAGAAGAAAAGCCGGTCATGCTGACCGGCTTTTTTCTTGTCTCTGTTAAAATTGCCTGTTGATTTCCGCTCCAATCAACAGGGTTTATAAATCAACACTGGTCTTTAACAAAGCCTTTTTATCTAATTTTGGTTAAATTGATTTTTGACAAAGTGGATTGTCCAATTTATCGATGTTTCGTCAGTGATTAAAAATGATGGTCCTGTCCACTTCTTTGGAATAAGATTTTTTATTTCCTCACTCCAACAGATTGTTGCAATTACATTATTTAATTTTCCGAGTAAGGGGATGTCAGTAGGTTCTCTTACCAATAATAACTTAGGATAGTGCTCTTGTTTATAGCCCTCGATAAGTATAACATCGGGCTTAAAAAACGTTAAAAGCTCTATTTGGTCTCCGAGATTGCAATCATAATCTTCTGCTTGTAGTAGCAATCTTCCATCCCCTTCAACAATTGCTGCAATGGCACCAGAACGTAGATGTTTGCCTGTGTCCTTTGACATCCAAGTATCCGGCTTTCCACCATGACCATGGTGTTTGATTGTTACTGTGCGGAACTGATGTGCCTTCAATTGGTGTACTACCTTAGAAGAAAAAGTAGTTTTTCCGCTATTTTGGTACCCAACTACCTGAAAAACAACCGGCTTTACCAAGGCCATTCACTACCGGTTTGGTCCTCCAATAAAAGAACGTCAACTTCACTACCTGCTGTAAAACCCCGGGTCCCTCCTGGAAGGATGATCAATGAGTTTGCACCAGCTAAGCTCATTATAATGTTCGATTTATCCAGACCACTCGGTGTAGATTTTAGCCTACCTCCTTCAATAAAGGTTGAACTTCGAACAAACCTAGTAAAAGGATTTGCTTTTGGAAAGTCTACATCAAGCTCAGCCAGTTCTTTACGCAAATGCGGTCTTTCTGAAAATAACATTCTTCGTAGAATTGGACGGACAAACAGTTCAAAACCAACATAACATGCAGATGGATTACCTGAAAGGCCAAATAATATTTTTTCCTTAAATCGAGAAACTGTGGTCACACTGCCAGGACGCATCGCTACTTTATTAAATAAAACTTCAGCGCCTAGCTTTTCATATATAGCAGGAAGATAATCATAATCTCCAACGGATACTCCACCAGTTGTAATTAAAACATCTACTTTCTCTAATGCTTCCTTAACCGCTTCAAAACAAGTATCAAACTCATCTGGCAGCTTCCCAAAGTAATGGACAATGCCTCCTGCCCGCTCTATCTGTGCAGCGATCATATGTGAATTACTATTTCGGATTTTCCCTGGAACTAATTCTTCATCCACCTCTAAAAGCTCTGTACCTGTAGCAAATAGACCCACAAGCGGTTTTTTTGCTACTGGGACTTCATGATAACCGAAAGTAGCAAGCATGGCCTGGATACCTGGATTAATCAGAGTTCCTTTTTTAACTAGGATTTCTCCTGCCTTTGCATCTTCACCAGTGAAAGATACATTTTCTCCTTTTTGAAATGACCGCTTAATCGACATATAAGGAATGCCATTCTTTTCATAATCCTTTGCCACCTCAAACATAACCACTGCATCGGTTCCTTCTGGCATCATGGCTCCTGTCATGATTCTGACAGCCTGATTTTGACCAATTAATTTACTTGATACCATTCCAGCACCAATGTGATCAACCACTTCAAATTCAATCGGATTTGATTGAGAAGCCTCACTAGTATCGATAGACCTTACTGCGAAACCATCATACGGAGCTCGATCAAAATGGGGAACATCACTTGTTGCAATCAAATCCTTGGATAAAAAACGACCATAGCTCTCATTTATCGATATGTATTCAGTCGCACCCAATATCTGGGATTCCATCACTTTTTTAACTGCTTCTCCTATCGGGATAGGGTTTCTTCTTTCAAACATTCTATTCACTCCTGCCTAAAACGGGTAGTTTTTACTGTATATATATAAAACAACTATTATTCATTATAAGCCTATAGAAAACGTGGTAACATATCAAATGTCACATATTCATCATTCTTTGTCTAAATAAATAAAAAATCATATTAAATGTGTGATATAGGTCACCTAGTTTCTCTTTTTTTTCCGTTATGCTTATCTCAAGAAAGAAACAGCTTAACATTCTAAGGAGGACTATATATGACTTTCCCATTTAATACTAATTCATTAGTTAAAGATATTGTAAACGAATTACCAAAAACAAGTGACGTATTCAAGAAAAACCGCATTGATTTTTGTTGTGGTGGTAATATTACACTTTCAGATGCAGCGGGTCAAAATGGACTAAATATTGACCATTTATTAGCAGAATTAGAAGAAGTCTTTCAGAAGTTTGAAAATGCTGAAAAGAATGTAGAGGTTTGGACTGATTCTGATTCAAATACCATTATCAATCATATCATTACCAATTACCACCGTGCTTCTGCAGAAGAATTATCCATGCTTAGTCCATATGTAACAAAGGTATCCCGTGTACACGGCGATAATCACCCAGAGTTATTAAAGGTCTATGAGCTATTTTATGAATTTAAGAAAGAACTGATGGAGCATATGGAAAAAGAAGAGGTTGTTGTCTTTCCATTAATTAAACAGCTTGCTGACGGAACAGTAGAAAACCGTGAAGAAGCAATCAATATGATTGTTGAACTTGAGAAAGAGCATGACCATGCAGGTGAAATTTTACGGGAGATTAGAGCCGTCACATCCGATTATGCCCTTCCATTAGATGCTTGCGGCACATACCGCTTAGTCTATGCGCGGTTAGAAGCACTTGAAGGGTTGACCTTCATGCATGTACATCTTGAAAATAATATCCTGTTTCCACGGTACCTATCATAATCAGAAGACTGCCTCAATCACACGAGGCAGTCTCTTTTTTATAAGAAAAGCGCACGCGCCTTGGTCAGCCCCGACAGGCAAATGTTCTTCGGCAAGAAAAGTCCGCCTTTTGACTTTTATTGCCGAAGGTTATTTGACCCGAGGGGCTAGGCGCTGGAGCTGGACAATTCTCGAAGTCGAATTTTATACTTTCCTATAATATAAAAAAGAAAAACTCTCTTGCATGTGAAGAGAGTTATCCGCCAATATAAGACATTTCAATTTTTTTACGATTTTTATTTGTTTCTGCCGTTCTTTCATCAGAATATCGATCATCCCTACCATTCCAAATAGCAATAATTCGATTCCGGATTTCTTCATCTGTCGCACCATTGCGCATAAAATTACGTATATCATGGCCATTTCCATTAAACAAGCACGTAAAGAGTTGGCCATTTGCTGAAAGTCGTGACCTTGTACAGCTTGAGCAGAATGACTCAGAAACAGATGTAATGAAGCCAACATTTACATTTGCACCCTTATAACGATATAACTTTGCAACTTCTCCAAAATAAGCAGGATCGACCGGTTCAAGTTCAAAATGCTCTTTAAGCATATGGTACATTTCCTTTTTGGTCACTACATCGTCCATTTTCCAGCCATTTGTTGAGCCAACGTCCATAAATTCAATATAACGCAATTCCAATCCGTTCTTTTTACAATATTCCGCCATTGGAACTATCTCTGTATCATTTAAACCTTTTTTTACTACCATATTAACTTTAACACCCAAACCAGCTTGTTTCGCAGCCTCTATCCCTTCTAAGACTGGTACTGTTCCTACACCTCGTCCATTTATCTTGCCAAATAATTCATCATTCAAGGTATCTAGACTAACATTTACTCTTTTGAGTCCTGCAGTTTTTAAGTCCTCTGCAAGTTTTGGGAGCAATACACCATTGGTCGTTAATCCGATATCACTTAGTCCTTCAATAGCAGATAATTTTTCAACAAGAATAGGGATATCCTTTCTTAACAGCGGCTCACCACCAGTTAAGCGAATTTTCTCAACACCTAAGCTGACAAAAATTTTAGCCAGCCGCTCGATTTCTTCATACGTTAGCAACGCGCTCTTGGGAAGAAATTCAAAATCAGGCCCGAATTGCTCTGCTGGCATACAGTATTGACAGCGAAAATTACAGCGGTCAATGACAGAAATTCTTAGATCGCGTAATGGTCTATTTAATTTATCTTTAATAATGTTTTTTTCCATTCCTATCAACTCCATTTAAGGAAGCAATTTAAACTAAGTGTAACAGTCTTTTGAAAAATAGACTGTTACTTTATTCACTATAACTATACTTTTAATTAATTCTTATCTTAACAGATGTTCATTCATGAAGAAATGATTGTTTTTGGAAAAAACGTTTGAGTTTTCACTATATTGTCATTGTTTACCCCTACCTATTGCTTAATATTGGGATAGAATGATACTAACGAATCCGAAAAGTAAAAATGTCAGGTATAAAATTGATCCTAGAGGTGAACCGAATGAATACAACTATTAAACCAACTCATTCCATTGAGATAAAAGAATTACTTCGATTTGCAGATCGGAGATTTAGAAGTGAGAGAGGGAGTTTCTTATTTCAGGAAGGCATGCAAGCGGAGGAACTCTACATTATCATTTCTGGAAAAGTACAAATCAGCAAAATCACTTCAGATGGACGTGAACTCTCATTAAGAATTTGCGGTGCAAACGATATTTGTGGTGAACTAACTCTCTTTACGGATAACCCAAGGTATTTATTGAGTGCCAAGGTTGTAGAAGAGGGAGATATTGTTGCAATTAAAAAAGATGTGATTGAAAGTGAAATTTTCCAAAATAGTAAGCTTGCTTTTGAATTTATGAAATGGATGAGTGACCATTTTAGAAAAACACAGACTAAATTCCGTGACCTTGTTCTAAACGGGAAACGCGGAGCTCTTTTCTCCACTCTTATTCGGATGTCAAACAGCTATGGCATTCAAAAAGATAACGCGATTCTTATTGACTTACCACTAACGAATCAAGAACTAGCAAACTTCTGTGGGACCTCAAGAGAAAGTACTAATCGAATTCTTAGTGATTTAAAAAAAGATCATATTATTTCTGTCAAACGTGGAAAGATTACGATATTAGACCTTCAATATTTAAAAGATGAAATAGGCTGCGAAAATTGTCCTGCTGTGTACTGTAGCATCGAATAGTTACCCTATAGATTCATGAAGAGGCTGACAACGAGTCAGCCTCTTTATCTTTTACTTTTGATCCTGTTTCTCACGTTGTGCTTTCGGAATATAGACACAGAATGGTTCGCTTTCCAAATAGTCACCCGTCATAGCATATGCTCTTGATCTAGATCCACCACAAACATGACGGAATTCACAAACACCACATTTTCCTTTATAAAGGTCAGGATTCCGTAATGATTTAAAAATTGGTGACTCCCGGTAAATTTCAGCCAATGGCTGATCTCTTACATTCCCTGCTTTTACCGGTAAAAGTCCGCTAGGATACACATCTCCAATATGTGAGATAAAGACAAAACCATTACCATCATTAACGCCTTTCGGAGCTCGTCCCAAACCATCGATGGACCCTGTTAATCCCTGTTCAGTTAATGCGCTTAAATAATCTATCTCGGCTGTATGTTCCCTAGCTTCGCGCATTTTTTGCTGGATGACTACACGGCGATAATGCTGGGCTGCTGTTGTTTTTATATCAAAGGAAACCCGTTTGCTTAAATCATAAAGCCATCTAAACACCTTTTCGTGTTCAACTGGGGAAATCATATCAGATTCTTGTCCTCTGCCGGTCGGTACAAGAAAAAAGACACTCCACAATACACAGTTTAAATCCTCAACCATTTTTGCCATTTCATCGAGATAATTGATATTATATCTTGAAATAACAGTATTAATTTGGATAGGAATTTCCAGCTCATGTAAATATTTTATTCGTTCCATCGTTAGATCGAATGATCCTGCCGTACCCCGGAAATGGTCATGTACTTCTGCTGTAGGTCCATCGATACTAAACGCCCAACGAGAAAGCCCCACCTCTTTTGCCTTTTCAATCGCTTCTTTCTTTACATTTGGCGTGGCACTCGGAGTCATAGATACTCGAACACCTTTTTTAACAGCATATTTCGCTATATCAAATACATCCTCCCGCATTAAAGGATCTCCTCCGGTAAAGACTAGCATCGGATTGTTCATTTCATATATTTGATCAATTAATTGCTTTCCTTCCTCATAGGAAAGTTCACGGGGATCTCTTCTATATTGTGCTTCAGCCCGACAATGTAAACACTTTAACTGGCAAGCACGGGTTAGTTCCCAAATAACGATAAATGGGTCTTTATTGAAATCTCGGCTAAAAGCCATATGAAACGCCTCCTAAAACGGCCATTTCAACTCTCAAACAGCCTTAATACTCTGTATTATAAAGGTGTTTATAGTTAAAAAAAGTGAACTACCTCACAGACTGGAAGAGATATATGGACGTTTTGTGAATGGCATTAAATAAAAGGCTGTGTAAAAGAAGACTGTTGATTTATACAGCCTGTTGATTGGAGCGGAAGGCACGAAGAACCTCGAAAATGCTACCGCATTTCCTTCGTGCGGTGATAATTCGATGGAGCTTATTCAATGTCCTGTGGGAGTATGGTTCAGGGGAGACCCCACAGACGCTTGCGTCCAGGAGGCTCACCGAAACACCTACGGACCGCTCGTGCCTGGAGCGGAAATTAACAGGCATGTTTAACAGAGCCAAATAAAAAAACAGTGGAAAGATTCCACTGCTTTCTAAAAGTTCAATATCTTATCGAATCCCTAAAGCAATTTTTGCATAGCGGGACATCATTTCCTTATTCCAAGGCGGATTCCATACGATATTTACTTCTACGTCCTTAACTTCAGGAATATCTGCCAGGGCTCTCTTAACCTGGTCTACAATTGTTCCAGCTAACGGACAGCCCATTGATGTTAATGTCATATCAATAGTAAGATTTCCTTCATCGTCCATTTCGGTCTTATATACTAAACCTAAATTAACTATATCTACACCTAGTTCTGGGTCAATAACTAATTCAAGGGCACCCATAATATTTTCTCTTAAATCCTCATTCATTTCATTTCCGCTCCTTTAAATGGTACGATTTATAACAGTATTTACTTTTATATAAAAAGTATATCGGTTTTCACCCCATCTTGGTGTGAAATTTTTTACAGGTTGGATATATAATTGTTAACATAGTAAATATAGAAATAAAAGTCCATTGTTTTTGAAACTCATTAAATGTAGTGTATCATGCAGTCCAATATTTTACTAAAAGTATGCATTTAATCGAGAAATTCATTAGGATAAAAGGAGTTCACATGGCAGAGAGACATTTAATCGCATTAGATTTAGATGGGACATTGCTCAAAGATGATAAAACCATCTCTTTAAAAACCAAACAAATTATTAACAAGGCGAGAGCAGAAGGTCATATTGTGATGATTGCAACCGGGCGTCCATATCGTTCAAGTGAAATGTATTATCGTGAGTTAAATTTGGACACGCCTATTGTTAATTTTAACGGAGCATTTATGCACCATCCTCTGGACCCTAACTGGGGATTTTATCATGAACCACTGGATGTTAAAGTGGCAAAGGACATCGTGGAAGCCTGCAGAAGCTTTCATTTTCATAACATCATTGCAGAAGTAATAGATGATGTGTATTTTCATTATCATGATGAGAAGCTTTTAGATATATTCAGCTTTGGAAATCCAAAGATTACGACTGGTGACCTTGCTGAATTCTTACAAGATTCTCCAACGAGTATGTTAATTCACACAGAAGAAGATCAATTGCAAACGATCCGTCAGCACTTATCAGATGTCCATGCAGAAGTAATTGATCACCGCAGCTGGGCTGCACCTTGGCATGTGATTGAAATTATTAAGATTGGATTAAATAAAGCTGTTGGTTTAAAGAAGGCATCGGATTATTTTGGTATTCCGGCAGAAAGAATCATTGCTTTTGGGGACGAGGATAATGATCTTGAAATGCTTGAATATGCTGGCCACGGAATCGCTATGGGGAATGCCATAGACCAAGTAAAAAACATTGCAAATGATGTAACTTTAAGCAATGAACAAGATGGTGTAGGAGAATATTTAGCAGATTTGTTAAATCTAAAAATATAAGCCAATTCCCCATTGTTTTCCTAAATGAACATCCTTCTCTTTGAGCATACTATTACCTGAGGCAGCGGTGCTGTTTCAATCAAAGCTTGAGCATATTGGAGGGATTCGAATGGGTAAACGAAACAAATCAAAACGCTTTGTCCAGCAAGGAGTGGATACAGTCAGCAAGCATGACGAACGTATCCCCTATCACATGACCTACGCTGAAGCGGAAGCTCAGAAAATGGCCAATGTGCATGAATCCTCGCTTGGAGGAATATAACATGGGAAACCAATTGTTCCAGGAAGCACGGAGATTTGTTGAAATGGCGAAGTCTGCCAACCCAGCTGAACTTGATTCTTCTGTAGCAAAGGCGAAGAATGCACTTAGTTCTGCCTTTGCCAACTCGACAGCAGCAGAACAGGCACAGCTCCAACAAATGCAACAAGAGCTTGAACAGATCAGATAGCTGCACGAAAAGCGGAAGCACCCATTACGGGTGCTTCTGCTTTTTTATTACCTAAATTGTTCTAGGACTACCGGATAAGGATGAAGGATTGCCCCTTCCTTGCCTCGTTCATATAAATTCATTATTAATGAACCGTTCGGTGGAAGATTTTCTTTAGGAAGATGAACCTTAAGCTGAAATGTTCTCCATTCTGCCTCTTCCTTAGGTACCTCAATCCTTGTTTCATTAATGTACTGCTTATGGCCGTCCTCAACTGTATAATAACCATTACCATTTGCTGCTTTTGTTTCACCGGTTACTACATACTCTCCTTTGGTACCTGACACCTTAACATTACGAAAAACCTGGTTCACTTCTGGAACGGTAAATTTTTGAACATTCCTTAGCTTGACTCGATTAGTGATTGGTTGTTCATTCAACCTAATGGGACGGAAAGTAGTATGAACGGTGTATTCTCCGGGTGGAATCCGTCTACCCTTAAATTGATAATTCCATTTTTCAATCCGTCTAAAGGTTTGATGTGGTTCTATACTAACTGTTTGAAAAGCCTGTAAAAAATATCGTCCTTTTGAATAGTCATATACTTCCTTGCCTGAATCATCTGTAATGGTCATTTCTATTAATTGGGATGTCGGGAATTCAAAATGAAGCGGGACGTCCCCGGTGTTTTCAAGGACAATTTCTAATCTCACCATTTCAGGTTCCACAGTAGGGACAACATAAAAACGATAATCCAGTTCGTTCACCCCATTTGTCACTGTTTTTGTCATTGATGGAACGAGTAACATTATGATACAAAATAGTATTCGCATGCTGATCTCCTTTTTCCTTTATTCTCTCCGAAAAAAACCGTATACTCCTGCAGTCTGGATAATATTGGTGAATGCATTAGGATCTACTTCCTTTATTATTCGTTCCAAATCGTAAAGCTCATAACGGGTAATGACAATCATGAGCATGTCCCTTGTTTCATTCGAAAATGCACCTTTAGCTGGAATCATCGTAATCCCTCTGACCAATGATCCGTGGATTGCCTGCTTCAGTTCCTCAGCCTTTTTGGTAATAATCATCGCGGTGAGTTTCGCATGCCTTGTATGAATAGCATCTATTACTCTTGTTGACGTATATAAAGTTACCAGCGTGTAGAGTGCTTTTTCCCAACCAAAAAGGAAACCTGCTGTAATAATGATTACACCATTTAACACAAACATATAAGGCCCTACCGGTTTATCTTTCATTCTCGATAAAACCATGGCAATGATATCCACACCACCTGTCGAAGCTCCCCATTTTAATGTTATCCCGACACCAATAGCTAAAATTACTCCACCAAATACGGCATTCAGTAGTATATCTTGAGAAACCTGTTTGATTGGGACGATGGTTAAAAAAAAGGAGGACATTAATACACTTAAGAAACTGTACACGGTAAAGGACTTGCCTACTTTCTTCCAGCCAAGAATAGCAACTGGAATATTTAATAAAAGCAATAAAAACCCCATTGAGACATGAATTGGTGTATAATCACTAAGCACCTTAGAAAGTAATTGGGCTATACCTGTAAAACCGCTTGAATATACATTGGCCGGTATTAGAAATAAATTCATCGCCAGTGCATTTAATAAGGCACCCGCCACAACAATAGTAATCTTTTTTGTTTCTTGCCAAAGCAATGATGATTCCCCCTTTAATTAAATTACATAATTGTAATTTCTATGCTAAACCGATAAACTGAAACTAAAATAACGCTTGAAAGCAGGTGAGCTTTATGCAGGTAAAAATACTAGCAGATAGCGCGTGCGATTTACCTAAAAGTTTTTATGAGGAAAACAATGTCACACTTCTCCCCTTAAAAGTCCATCTCAATGGAGAAGAATATGAAGATGTTAAAAATATCGATCCAAAAGCGGTCTATGACGCCATTAGAAATGGTTCAACACCTAAAACTTCACAAACCTCTCCTCTTTTGTTCGAAGAGGTCTTCACACAAATGGCAGAGAGAAATGAAGATGGAATTTACATAGCCTTCTCTTCTGAATTATCAGGAACTTATTCAACCGCTGTTATGATTCTTGACCAAGTGAAGGAAAAATATCCAAACTTTAATTTAACGATTGTCGATACCAAATGTGCCTCCCTTGGAATTGGGCTAATTGTTCAAGAAGCAGCAAAGCTTGCTCATAATAATGCTAGCAAAGAGGAAATCTTAAAGGATGTTCTCTTCAGAAGTGAGCATATGGAGCATCTGTTCACGGTTGAGGATTTAGATTATTTGGCAAGAGGCGGCCGTGTCTCCAAAGCTTCTGCCTTCCTGGGTGGACTGCTAAATATTAAGCCCATTCTCAATGTTGAAGATGGAAAACTAGTTCCAATTGAAAAAATAAGAGGGAAAAAGAAGGTACTTCGTCGAATCATTGAAATTATAAATGAGCGCGGAGCCCATCTGAGTGACCAAATCATAGGTATTAGCCATGCAGATAATGAGGAAACCGCACAAGAGATGAAAGCAATGATCGTAGAGGAGTTTCATCCTAAAGACGTGTATATCTCAAGCATTGGGTCAGCCATTGGGGCTCATACCGGTGCAGGAACTATTTCCATCTTCTTCTTAAATCAACTTCCATAAGAAAAGCGCAAGCGCCTTGGTCAGCCCCGACAGGCAAATGTACTTCGGCAAGAAAAGTCGCTCTTTGACTTTACTTGCACATTTGACCCGAGCTCTAACAATCATCGCTTTATCAAGCCATGATTGTTACAAGATACTCAAGGTAGCTTATTCAGGATGAAAACTGGCTAGGAGCTGGAGCTGGACAATTCTCAAGGATTTTTTTAAATTCTTATATTCAAAAACAAAAAAACAGAGCGGGGATTCCCGCTCTGTTTTTTTGTTCTTATTTATGATCTGTTTTTTTAGAATATTGATTTTTACCTGCTTGGCGATTTTTTTCGCGCATCATATTTTTTTCATGTCTTAATGCATTATTATCTTGTGCTTTTTTATCATTATCAGAAGTGTGCGGCATATTGTTACCCCTTTCGTCATTCCTTTTCAATCATTATTGTCTGTCATAACGAAAAAGAGTATGTAAATTTGTTAATCTTTTTTTACATAGGTCCAGCTTCCCTCTTGATAGGCCTTTCCTTCCTTCATTAGCTTTCCAAGTGCCCGCTTAAACGCACCCTTGCTTAGATTGAAGCGTTCTTGAATATCCTCAGGCATACTTTTATCAGAATAAGGCATCGCCCCATTTCTACTGAGTAGATATTCATAAATACGCTCTGAGTCGATATCTTGAGATTCTGCTTTTCTTGCCAGCAGGGAAACATTTACCGTGCCATCTTCCTTCACATCGATGATCCGGCCCTCTACTTTTTCTCCTAACCGAGGCTCTTGTCCTCTCTGCGATTCATGAATGAAGCCTTTAAAGCCTTCAATTGTATAAATCCAACTACCTACCTTAGCTGTTCTATAAATATGTCCTTGAACGTTTTTATTAAAATGTTGTCTAGTAGCTTTTACTGAAATGGATTCAATAATGGGGTCAGTCGCAAGTTTGGCATATAAAAGATTATTGCTGCTAAGTTTTAATGTAATATAAACTAAATCTCCGATTTTAGGCCAAACAGACTTGTGTACTGGCAAATCATCGATCCCTAATAAAATGTCCTTAGGAAGTCCAATATTTAGAAAAACACCAATTCTAGGGTTTGTATCTGTTACCTTAACCCAACCATAACGGCCGACTGCTATTTCTGGAATGTTAGTTGAAGCGGAGACACGTCCTTCTGAATCAACAAATAAAAAGACTTCCACTTCATCGCCTTCCTCTAATTCTTGTTTTGCTTGATTAAAGTGCAACAACACATCATCATTGCCATCTGTTAAAAAATAGCCAAATGCTGCTTTTCTTGCTACAGTTAGTGTGGCTGTTTGCCCGATTAATTCATTTATTGACATCATAACGTTCCTTTCCTTTGAAGCGTTTTATAACTCATCTACTATTTTGGATAATATAGCCGTTTTTAATAAAGTTGTTTGAACTGATTTATTTTACTATAATGTACCCATAAAGGGAAACTTTAGCAGGTATTGTTTCTAAAAACCAATTATTAACTCGGAGGTTTGTATTATGTCTAAAGATAGTTCATTTGATATTGTATCTAAAGTTGATTTTTCCGAAGTCACCAATGCTATTACGCAAACAATGAAGGAAATTAGTACACGCTATGACTTCAAAGGGAGTAAAAGTGAAGTTTCTTTAGATAAAGAAGAGCTTGTTCTCATTTCTGATGACGAATATAAGTTGGACCAATTAAAGGATGTTTTACTAGGAAAGATGATTAAAAGGGGAATTCCTATTAGAAACCTTGATTATGGAAAAATTGAAAAAGCATCAGGTGGGACTGTTCGTCAAAGAGCGAAGCTTATTCAAGGGATTGATAAGGAGAATGCGAAAAAAATCAATACCATTATTAAAAACAGTGGGGTAAAAGTAAAAAGTCAGGTTCAAGATGACCAAGTAAGAGTAAGTGGCAAAAATCGGGATGATTTACAAAAAATTATATCCTTGGTACGGGACGCGGACTTAACGGTAGATGTACAATTTATTAACTATAGATAAAAGTTCAATAATCGTGACAGGTTTTATTTATCACTGAATCGTGTATACAAGACGAAAAGGATTCTAGTCCTTCTCGTCTTTTTTTATTTTTGTTTCATAAATTCGCTGTTTGATCAAAAAATAACATGATAATAATCTTAGGAGGTTTGATAAATGAGTAATAATCAAAATAACCAAAAGCAGACATTTCCCCCACAGCATCAGAACCATCAGCCCGGTATAGAAAGTGAGATGAATCCTCGTCCTATTTTCGTCGATCCGAATTATAAAGCAGGAGGTAAATTATCTGGAAAAACAGCGATTATCACTGGAGGTGACAGTGGCATTGGAAGAGCCGTGGCTATTTATTTTGCTAAGGAAGGGGCAGATGTTTCCATAGCGTATTTAAATGAACAGCAGGATGCAGAAGAAACAAAGCAATTAATTGAGTCAGAAGGCCGTCAGTGTCTCCTTTTCTCAGGTGATGTGGGGGAAGAAGACCATTGTAAAGAGATTGTCAAACAAACCATTGATCATTTTGGAAAGCTGGATATCCTTGTGAATAATGCAGCCGAGCAGCACCCGCAACAAAGTTTATTAAATATCACAGCAGCTCAGCTTGAAAAAACATTTCGAACCAATATTTTTTCCTATTTTCATATGACAAAAATGGCCCTTCCATTTTTAAAAAAAGGAGCTTCCATTATTAATACTGCATCTATTACCGCTTATGAAGGGAACGAACAGCTATTAGATTATTCAGCTACAAAAGGAGCTATCGTTTCATTTACTCGTTCTTTAGCCAAGTCTCTTGCAACCCAGGGAATCCGTGTAAACGGGGTTGCTCCTGGACCGATATGGACCCCACTCATTCCATCTACCTTTTCAGCTGATCAAGTGGCTACCTTTGGTTCCAATACCCCGATGGAAAGAGCGGGGCAGCCCTATGAGCTGGCACCAAGTTATGTATTCCTAGCTTCTGACGACTCTTCGTTTGTTAGCGGTCAAATGATTCATGTCAACGGTGGAAAAGTTGTGAATGGATAAAAACAACCGCATTGGGGTAACCTAATGGATTTACTTAAGAGGTGCCTGACCGCTTTTCGGCAGCGTAAATGACAGTCTATTTTACTAAGAAATCAACATTAAGGAGAGTCACTGAATAAATTGTATATGCGCTCTTTTGCTCTAAACGACCGAAGTCCTGATTTTTTTTTACGCTTCGGTCGTTATGAACCCTTCTAATCGACCGAAGTCCTGATTTTTTTACCCCTTCGGTCGTTATGAACCCTTCTAAACGACCGGAGCCCTGATTTTTTTACCCCTTCGGTCGTTATGAACCCTTCTAATCGACCGAAGACCTGATTTTTTTACCCCTTCGGTCGTTATGAACTCTTCTAAACGACCGGAGCCCTGATTTTTTTACCCCTTCGGTCGTTATGAACCCTTTAAAACGACCGAAGTCCTGATTTTTTTACCCCTTCGGTCGTTATGAACCCTTCTAAACGACCGAAGTCCTGATTTTTTTACCCCTTCGGTCGTTATGAACCCTTCTAATCGACCGAAGTCCTGATTTTTTTACCCCTTCGGTCGTTATGAACCCTTCTAATCGACCAAAGACCTGATTTTTTTACCCCTTCGTTCGTTATGAACCCTTTTAAACGACCGAAGTCCTGATTTTCTTACCGCTTCGGTCGTTATGAACCCTTCTAATCGACCGAAGTCCTGATTTTTTTACCCCTTCGGTCGTTATGAACCCTTTTAAACGACCCAAGCCCTGATTTTTTTACCCCTTCGGTCATTATGAACCCTTCTAATCGACCGGAGCCCTGATTTTTTTACCCCTTCGGTCGTTATGAACCCTTCTAATCGACCGAAGTCCTGATTTTTTTACCCCTTCGGTCGTTATGAACCCCTTTAAACGACCGAAGCCCTGATTTTTTTAACGCTTCGGTCGTTATGAACCCTTCTAACCGACCGAAGACCTGATTTTTTTACCCCTTCGGTCGTTATGATGTAAATGTCAAGCTAAGTATGTACATTTTTGATTGTTTAAGAATGTACAAAAATTACTCGTTTTCCTTTTCCAAATGATTTTTAATACGATACGAATCACCAATTATGTTCACAACTGTTGCGTGGTGTAATACACGATCCAATATGGCATTTGCTATTTTTGTATCCTGGAAGACCTCATCCCACTGCTTAAAGCTTACATTTGTGGTTAATATGGTGCTTTTTTTCTCATATCTTAAATCAATTAGCTGGAAGAACAATTTGGCATCCTCACGATCAATTGGTAGATATCCAATTTCATCAATAATTAATAACTTATACTTTCCATAATGCTTTAATCGACTTTCTAAGCGATTTTCTAATTTTGCTCTTTTTAATTGCAGGATTAATTCATTACATTTTATAAAATAGGTACTGGTTCGTTTCTTGGCTGCTGCTATCCCTATGGCTGTTGCTAAATGTGTCTTTCCGACTCCACTAGGTCCCAAGAATACGATATTCTCTTTCTCTTCGAGAAATCGTAATGTTGTAAAATCAAGTATTTGCTGCTTGTTTACTGATGGTTGGAAATTAAAATCAAAATCCTTTATCTCTTTACGGTGGGGGAAGGCCCCCACCTTGACCATTGAATTAACCATGGTTTTTTCACGCATATCGATTTCATAATTTGTTAGTTTTAAGAGTGTGTCTACAAAAGATAATTGATTACTCATACCAAAATCAATCGTTTCACCAAGATGACCAATCATCTGTTTTAATTTTAAATACTCAAGGTTTTGCATTAATTGTTGATAACTACTATTCATTTTTATACACCTCATCAATCGCTCGTAAGTTATTTTTAGCCAGCTCATCAATATCCGGAAAGTGCGGAAGCCCTCTTGAGAGTGCCTCAACGTAGTGTTCTTTTTTATAGTTGAGTTTGATTTCACTGACCTCGTGTTTCGCGATTAACTCCGTGTTATAATAAATATGGATTTGATTATCATATACTTGTAAACCAACGGTTTTCCCTTTGTATTCAGCTGGAACTGAATACTGGTTTGATTTATAAGTAATCATGCAAGCGGAATTGACCTGTACAAGTTTATGGTGGATCTTATAAGAATCTCTTATTTGCTTTCTTGGTAGGGGCAATAAGAGATTTTTTTCTTGTTCAATGGCCAAAATAGGTATTTTCCCTGTACCCTGATGGTAACTGTGGTTAATCCGTTCACAAAGGCTCTGCACAAACGCATGAAGCTCCTCATAATCAAATTTTCCCTGATAGGCATGAATCTCGTCTATCAATTTCATAGGACTTTCAACTTTCCCCTTCGTCCTTGGTCGTCCTGCAATACAAGGCCTTACTTTAAACCCAAAATCCTTTTCAAATTGACCAAAGCGTTCATTCACTACTCCCTTTGAATACTCGGTTCGTGGTTCATCCATTACTGTTTTCATATTATCCGTCACAAGGTTTTTAGGCACTCCCCCAATGGCTTCAAAGCTTTCTGTCAGAAAGGACATCAATACGCTTTGTGACTTTGATATTGTTAAATGAAAGGTTCTAAAACGGGAATGGGACAAAAGAAAAACAGCCACATTTACATAAAGAATTTCTCCATCTTTCGTTATATACCGGATATTCTCCTTCCAATCTATTTGAGCTTGTTCACCCGGAAGGGTTTCATAACGAATTACGGAGTGAACAGTTTCTGTACGTTTCCCCTCACTAAAGTATGCTTGAAACTCTGGTTTACGAGCTATATAAGCTCGAAATGTTGACTGGGAACATTCCAGTCCATGATTATCTTTTAAATACTGCCATAGAACACGTTTATAAAAAAATCTCTGCTTAGACTCTCGGGAAAGCAGTAGCTTTATTACTCCGTAATAATCATCTATCTTAGATTCTCTATCTCGTTTCTTTTGAGGCACATATCCATTAATATATTTATCAACTGTCCTCCGATCTACATTTAATTCTCTAGCTAATTTACTCTTGTTAATTTTCATATTTAAATTCTCCATAAGAAGTTTAAGTTTTGGTAAGTCTGTAAGACTGTTGATTTCAAAATTTGTTGTAATATCTAGTTGAACATACATACTCTCCACCTCGATAAGAGTATGCCATGTACTACCCAAAACTGTACATTCTTATACAATCATTTCTGTACATATTAAAATTAGCATTTATAGTTATGAACCCTTTTAAACGACCCAAGCCCTGATTTTTTTACCCCTTCGGTCGTTATGAACCCTTCTAAACGACCGAAGCCCTGATTTTTTTACCCCTTCGGTCGTTAATAACCCTTTTAAACGACCGAAGCCCTGATTTTCTTAACGCTTCGGTCGTTATGAACTCGTCTCAACGACCGAAGCTCTAATTTTCCTTCCCCTTCTCTCATTAACCTCTAATTCGCACTTATTTTGGCATTCTAAATGACATATAAATTGACATTAAACCTATATAACAAAAAAATGGCATGCGTCAATTTACATGCCATTTCATCTGTCAATTTGTCTTCGACCACCCCACCGTGAACCCTTTAGGGGTAACCCCAATGCGTTTATTCAGTCTTTTTACTTTTTCTTCTTTTTATTATGATGAAAAGAAAGATAGAAACCAAAATATATACAATAACCATGGATGAGATAAGCGGAATATTAGCTCCACTCTTTTCAGTTAAGACATAGATTTCAGAGTTATCACGATCGAGTATTAGAATATATTGGTTGTCATGGCTACGAACAATATCCCCTGCAAGTAACCCACGAAGTTCTTTTCCGCCCTCTAGTTGCTCTTTCGTTAAAATTACCTTTTGTGATTTACTCGTATTATTAATAGCGACGATGGATGTTTCGCCTTTATAGGTACGTTTATAAACAACCATTCCCTTTTTCTCATACAGCATTTCCATGCTTCCTCTTGTTAAGGATGGCAGCTGATTTCTTAATTCACCTATTTTTGTAATATAGTCAATCAGTTCCTTATCCGCTCGAAAATTCATTTGCCTTCTGTTATCAGGAATATCTCCGCCAATTAAGGCTATCTCTGTCCCATAATAAACGAAGGGAATCCCTGGAGTAGTGTACATATAAGTTAATGCTGTTTTCCAGCGTGAACCAGGAAACTGTCTCTTTTCAACAATGTCAGTAGTGAATCTAGTGGTATACTCGTTATCCATTAATGATGCTTTTAAAAATGAATCTTCTCCTTTTTCATAATCTATAGATAGAGGTCCGAATGATTCATCTGTAGTGGCAAAGATTTTTCTTACACTTGCAAGATTAGAATAATCTAATAGACTGTCAATTCCCGCTTGTTTATATTGCTTTATATCTGATGAAGTACCTTTTGAAAAAATCCCAAGTAAGAACAAGTTCCTATTTGTATTTTTCATTTCTTTTGAAAAATTCTTCCAGAAACTTAACTTTGTCTTATCCACATCAGGTAGACTATAGCCATCAATATCCGTTTTCTTAACCCACCATTTTGCTGCATCAATTAAGTTTCCTTCATCCATTTGGTTTACAGAAGCTTTATTACTTGTAACAAAATCAATTAATACTTTCATTTTCCGGTCATGCGCTTCTTTAACAAGCTCCTGAAACTTCTTTATGCTGCCAAAATGCTCATCTGTTTTATAATAATCTTTTACCGAGAAGCCATCGTATCCTTGAGCAGTATTATCAAAAATGGGAGTTAAGCGTATTGCTGTGAATCCCATATCGTGTATGTAGTCAAGCCGATCAATAATTCCTTGAAAATCACCGCCATGATAGGCTAAAGGATCTTTAGCATTTACATCCACATCATTTGCAATATCCCCATTATTGAAGCGATCAATCATAATGGAATAAACCGTTTCATCCTGCCATAGGCGATTTTCCTTTTTTACCGCTGCCTCTGCAGGAACCGAAGAAAGTAACAAGAACGCCATTAAAATAAGTATCGTTTTTTTCATATACTATTACCTATCCTCCCTATAAAAAGGGAAGAGGATTTCCCCTTCCCTACAATCATTTTAATCTAATATAGGGTTAATTCCAAATGGAATAAGCACCTAACTACGTTTTTTCTATTAATTTACTATATTGATATTGTAATCCTTAAACCATGTATGAAGTTGCACTAGATAGGCTAATAATTGTGGTCCTGTCATCAACTGACCAAACCAAGGCTCTTGAAAGGATTTACCGCCGGAGCTAACAATCCCTTCTAGCTGGTCTTTTTGGAAGAATTCATGTAGAACAGAAGATTTATCTTGAAGAATTTGTTCCATCCATTTTTGAATGGCCATCGTATATTCCGGATTATGTGTCTTTGGATATGGGCTTTTCTTTCGGTAAAGCACCTCCTCAGGAAGAATTCCTTCAAATGCTTTCCGAAGGATGCCTTTTTCTCTGCCACGATACATCTTTATTTCCCAAGGGATATTCCAAACATATTCAACAAGGCGATGATCGGCAAAAGGAACACGGACCTCCAGACTAGCACCCATACTCATCCGATCTTTTCGATCAAGTAGTGTTGTCATAAACCATGTCATATTAATATAAAATAATTCTCTTCTTTTAGCCTCTTCTAAGCTTTCCCCTTCTAGTTTAGGTGTTTCAGCAATTGCCTGTTTATATTTCTCCAAGCAATATTCATCTAATCTTAACCTTTTCTGCCATTTAGGCTGTAACAACGCTTGCCGTTCATGAACAGAACGCATCCAAGGGAATCCTTCCCTCTCCAAATCCTGCTTCCGATGGAACCATGGGTAACCGCCAAAGATCTCGTCTGCACATTCTCCTGATAAACTAACGACAAAATCTTTCTTAATTTCCTTACAAAACCAAAGCAACGAGGAGTCTACATCCGCCATACCAGGAAGGTCTTTCACATGGGTTGCTTCCAATAAATCGTTAACTAATTGTGCTTGTGAAATAGTCTTATTAGTATGTGTGGTACCAAAATGATCAGTCATCATTTGGATGAATTTCCCATCTGCTTCTGGCTGGAATTCATTCGAAGAGAAATGATGATCATTGCCCTCATAATCAATTGAATAAGTATGAAGCTTCCCTTTCCCTTGCTCTTCAAACCCCTTTGCAGCGATGGCTGTAATAATACTTGAATCCAGACCACCTGATAAAAAAGTACAAAGCGGCACATCTGACACTAGCTGTCTTGTTACTGCATCTGTTACCAAATAGCGGACTCTCTCAGCCGTTTCATCAGCGTTTTCCTTATGTTCCTCACTCTTTACATTCCAATACCGCCACATTTTCAATCCATTCTTTGAAAAAGTAAGAGCATGGGCAGGTCTCAATTCTTTGATACCTTTAAAAATTCCTGATCCGGGTGATTTAGACGGCCCCGCACCAAGAACCTCGGCAAGCCCCTCATAGGTAATTTCTGATTTTACCTCAGGATGTGCAAGTAGTGCCTTAATTTCTGATGCAAAGATAATTCCTTGTTTATGTTCTTTATAGAATAAGGGCTTTACCCCTAAACGGTCTCGTCCAATAAAGAGTAATTCTCTTTTGGAATCCCAAACGGCAAAGGCGTATATCCCATTTAAATAATTTACGCACTCTTCCGCCCATTCTATATAGGCTGTTAACAGTACTTCTGTATCAGAATGCCCCTTAAACGAATATCCTTTAGTAAGGAGTATTTTGCGGATATCCTCAGTATTGTATAATTCCCCATTGTAGCAAATGGTGTAATTATTACCGTCTTTTTGTTTGGTCATTGGTTGTCTTCCCCCTTCAGGGTCGACCACGACCAATCGTTTATGCCCAAATCCGACATGCGTATCGTACCAGATATTCGTTTCATCAGGTCCTCTTTTTTCTAATGTATGAACCATTTTCTTAAGGGTTTCAGTTTCTTTTTTAATTGCTTTATTAAAATCAATCCAACCCGAGATTCCGCACATTTCTTTCACTTCCCTGCTTTCGAATTGTGAACCTTGATTACATGCTTCATTGTATTCAGCCCATGTTCATTGGTTAATTGTCCTATAAAATCGAAAGCACGCTTCGTAAAAACTCACTCATTTTGGGAATAGGAGAGGATTACTCCCTGGGCTTATTCATGTGAGATTAATTAACAAAGTAAAAAAATTTTAATTTTTTCCTTTTTACTATAAACGGTTATAAAAAGACTCAAAGATGTCTACAAAGTAGAATGAACGTAAATGGCATGGAGGTTAATGATGAATCGACAACAACGACTCAAACTATATGATATTCAACATAGGGCCTTTAACGAAGGAACAGTAGAGCAAATCAATAATCAATGGATATTTTTCGATGAGGAAACAGATGAAGCAACTATGTTAGATGATTTTATTCATCAAGAAGTCGAAATCTTCCGCCTTAATCGCTGGAGGAAAGGTATTTTAAATGAACCTGGTAAGATCCAATGTGGAAAGGAAATTATTTTGTTCCGTGACCACGATTTAATAAGAATAAGAAAGCATTTAGTATATTCTCTTGAGCGACTTTTAGATGGGGTAAATGATGATGCCTTTTTTCAGTTTATCACCACGCTAAACTCATTGAATTTTTCCATTTACGATTGCATCTATTGTTATAACCATTTATCCTTCTTATCTGACGAACATCGAAAAGATGGGGTTAACTTTATGGTATTTGACAATCAAGAACAGATTTGTAATGTACAGCATCATTTTTGTTACTACGAAAAAGTAAATGACCGGTTCGAGTTCACAATCAACACCGGCAAACGATTAATTATTGAAAAAATTATTTCATAAAGAAAAGCGAAAGCGCCTTGGTCAGACCCGAGGGGCTAGGCGCTGGAGCTGGATAATTCTCGAATTCGAATTTTATACTTTCTAATATGTAAAAAAGGCATGGAGAATTCCAGGCCTTTTCTTTTTTTTCATTAGTTAGCTGCCAATATATTTTGCGTACAACTGTTTTGCTCGTATGATATCATTTGTCCCATGGATAAGAACACGACCATCTTTAAAAATAGCCATAGTTATCTCTTCCCCCGGTGAATAGCGCAGTAAAAAACTATTACCTGCCACTTTCCCGGTACTCTTAAGATGATCTGCTACCTTTTTCAAATCCAGTTCGTGCTTATCCCTTGGATTAATTTGAACAGTCTCACGACCACAGAGTGTCGTGTATGCCAGCTGATGCTCAGAAGATCGATCAAGAAAATCAAATTGTCCTTTTACACAACAAGGGCAAGAAGGATTCCTTCCATTGGATATATCCATTTGCATGGAAGAAAGATCCCAAATGTCGATTTGTTCTAAATTTGGAGTGGTTTTTGCCCCCACTAATAGTTTGATTGTTTCCATGGCCTGAAAGGAACCTATGATATCTGTTAAAGGTGATAACACTCCTACCGTATCACAAGTTTCACCTGTTGTGGTAGGAACATGTGGGAAAAGACAACGATAACAAGGGGTTTCTCCCGGTTTAATGACCGCAAACATCCCCCTCGAACTTACAGCCCCCCCATGAACCCCAAGGAATAGAGTATTTCACAGCTACATCATTGATTAAGAAGCGAGTCCTAAAATTATCTGTACCATCTACAATAACATCAAAGCTATTTAACAACTCCTCTGCATTATCCAAATTTAAATCGGTAATAACCGCGTCGACTGAGACACTTGAATTAACCATATTTAATCTTCTTTTAGCTGCGGCTGCCTTCGGAAAATGTTGTCTAGCATCCTCTTCATCAAATAGAGTCTGTCTCTGTAAATTAGATAATTCAACAACATCCCGATCTATGAGCCTTATGTACCCCACACCTGAGCGGACGAGATGATTGGCAATGACACTCCCTAGTGCACCTACTCCAACAACAGCCACACGGCTTTTTAACAGCTTCATTTGCCCTTCTTCCCCAATTGCTTTAAAAAGAATTTGTCTGGAATAACGATCTAAACTACTCATTCTATACCCCTTTTCTAGATACCTTGTCCCTATTGATACGGTCATTTTTATACTATTATCTTATCAAATTATTTTCACTGCCTCTTAAAAATTTTTAATTTTAAAAAAATTCATTAAGCGTTATAATAAAATTGGATATATATCTAAATTTTGGATTTATAAGAGATTAATAATTAATTCAATTAAATTGAAAGAGGGGGAAAAGCTTTGAATTTAGGTGGTTTTAAGAACAAAGAAGTGTTAGTTGACTTAACAAGTGGAACTGTTGATTACAGACCTATCAACGAAGAGGATGCGATTAAGTACATAGGGGGCCGTGGCCTTGGTGTAAAATATGTACTTGATAACGGACCAGAAGTGGAACCGCTTTCAGAAGAAAACATCTTATGTTTTATGACAGGCCCTGTGACTGGTTCACGCTCTTCCATGAGCGGACGCCTTTGTGTCGTTACTAAATCTCCGCTTACAGGAACGGTAACTGATTCTCACATTGGCGGTTGGACTGCTGCACGTCTTAAATGGGCAGGTGTTGATAATATCATCTTCTCTGGAAAAAGTGATAAGCCTGTTTATCTTTACATCGAAGAAGGAAAAGCCGAGCTTCGCGATGCATCAAACCTTTGGGGAACAAGTACTAGAGAATTTATTAAAGCAATGAAGGATCAGTTTGGTGAAACAGACCTTAGTGTGATGGCCATTGGTCAAGCCGGGGAAAACACCGTTCGCTTTGCATCATTTATTAATGAACACGACCGTGCAGCAGGACGCGGTGGAACAGCTGCAGTTGCTGGTTATAAAAAATTGAAGGCTATTGTTATCAAAGCTGCACAAAAAGGAAATATGCCTCAACCTAAATTAGACAGTGAGTACAAAGAAGCGAACAAAAAAGCTGTAAAAGCAATCTTAGATGGTGGTTTAACTGCACCTAATAAGGGTGGACTATCTGTTTATGGAACTAACGTTTTAACAAACCTTATTAATGAGGTAGGAGCACTTCCTACGAAGAACTCTCAATTAACACACTGGGATGAAGCAGAAAAGCACAGTGGTGAATACGTTAACACACATTTACGTGTAGCCAACAATACCTGCCATGCCTGCCCAGTTGGTTGTAAAATTGAGGTTGAAGTGAAAGATGGTAAGTATAAGACACGTGTAGAAAGCGTTGAATTTGAGTCTGCATGGTCACTTGGCTCTAACTGTCTATTAAGTGATGCAGAAGCGATTTCATATTTAATCGATCGTTGTAATGAATACGGTCTTGATACGATTGAACTTGGCCATTGCTTCTCTGTTACAATGGAAGCTTACGAGAAAGGTATCATTTCCGAAGAGTTAGTCTGGGGAGATGCCGATTCTATGATTGATTTAACGAAGAAAATTGCTTACCGTGAAGGCTTTGGCGGTATCCTAGCCGAAGGTCCTGCCCGTGCTACTGCAGCATGGGAAGTACCTGAGCTTTCGATGTCTGTTAAAGGCCAATCTATTCCAGCATATGACCCACGTGGGATCCAAGGAATTGGCTTAGGCTATGCAACTAGTAACCGCGGTGCATGTCACCTGCGCGGTTATACCGTAGCCAGCGAAATTGCCGGTATTCCGGAGCCAACCGACCGTCTAAAACCAGAAGGAAAAGGTGAACTACTTAAGATTTTCCAAGATATGCTTGCATTCTCTGATTCTATGAACATCTGTAAATTCTCTTCTTTCTCTGAAAATGCAGAGCATTATGCCGAGCAATATAGTGCTATGACTGGCATCTCAATGACAGCAGAAGATGTCATGAAGGCAGGAGAAAGAATTTATAATCTTGAACGCTATTATAATAACTTAGCAGGATTCAATAAGGCGGAAGATGACTTCCTGCCAAAACGCTTTACTGAAGAACCAGCAACCGGCAATAGTGCCGGACATGTAAGCCGTATGGATATCATGCTTGAAGAATATTACCAAGTCCGTGGTTGGAAAGATGGCATTGCAACAGAAGAAAAACTTCGTGAACTAGGGATAATTGGGCCTGAACTCACACAGACAATCTAACACCAAAAGAGGAAGAATCCAAAATGGGATTCTTCCTCTTTTTCTAACCACCAATTCTAGTAGTCTTATAGCGGTAATTTTTAATGAGTTCTTCTAGCTCTCTTTCGCTTGGGGCAGAAAAACGAATGTAGACTGAATTCACTTTAAAGACCTGGGTAAAAGCAATTTCTTTTTCAGCTACTATTTCCCCTCCCCACCCCTCAGCAAGATAAATATATGGAAAGGTGTCAGTTACTAACATTGCACCAAGTTCTTCAAAATACATCCCAAGATGTTTGCGGTTAATTCCACGAAACTCTAAATCTTTTGTTACCATATCATCCACCTGCAACAGGGGGAAAGAGTGCAAATTGATCCTTTTCATCCACTTTTGTCTCCAGATCGGCAAGATGGATGATATTTTGTCCATTTACATACACATGAACAAATGGTAATAAGGTTTTTTCAGGTGTAAATATCTCGGCTTGTATATCTGGGAACATCTCAACCATTTTATCAAGAACATCAATGACCCGGTCACCGTCAGGCAGCACTTCAACAGTTACCCCACCACATATTTGCCGGAGATTAGCAAAAACCTTTACAATCATACATCTCTCTCCTCTCTCTATTAAAGGGGGGACAGTCCCCCACTGCGCTAAAGCGCTGGGGGACTGTCCCCATTTTTTTACGGATGTAAAAATGACATAGGCAGTTTTACGAAGCCTAGGTATAAAACAAGTAGGAAAGCAACAATAAACTGAATCCAAAAAACGGATGTATTTCTGTTATTTCTAACTCGGCCAAGGATCATTTCTAATAATCCAATTACCCAAAGTCCGGCTACCGCTTTCAAAATATACCAGACATCAATCTTATTCACCATGAAAAGAAGTCCTAAACCTGATGCAATAATAAGAATGTATAATACGCGTAAAATCATTTGTACAATTTTTGCGCCTTTTTCTTTTCCACTTTTATGTAGGGAAAGTGCAACAAAAAATAAAATTAGAGCTAAAACCCATGCTGTAATATGACCGTGAATCATTTAGTGGCCTCCTTAAGAGTATTATTAGAGACTATCATACCATAGGCGATACAAAATTACGAAGATTAGTATGTCAAAATAGTAACAAACACGAATACCTTTATTCTTCAATTGTATTTATTAATGTTCCTATATTTTCTACATAGATTTCCACTTGGTCTCCTGGCATTAAAAATTTTGGCGGTTTAAACCCTTTTCCTACTCCCGCTGGGGTGCCAGTCGCGATAATGTCTCCAGGCTCTAGCGTCATACCCGCTGATAGAACAGCAATAATTTCTTCAACAGGAAAAATAAACTTGTCTGTATTTGAACTTTGTCTTACTTCCCCATTGACTCTTGTTTCAATATGTAAGCGGTTTGGGTTTTCAACTAAGCTTTTATGCACAATCCAGGGTCCCATTGGACAGGTGGTATCTAAACTCTTTCCAATGAAAAATTGCTTATGCTTAGATTGAAGGTCTCTAGCCGTCACATCATTAATAATCGTATATCCAAAAAACATAATCAAGTGCCTCATCCTTTTCGATTCCTCTGCCCTTTTTACCAATAATTACAGCCAGTTCCCCTTCATAATCCAATTGATTTGTAATAGACTTATGATTTAAAACAGCAGTACTTGGTCCGGTAACAGATGTAGGGGCTTTCGTAAAGACCATTACATGTTCTGGAATATCATCAACACTTCCCAATTCAAGTGCATGTTCCACGTAATTCTTGCCTACACAAAAAATATTCTTGTTTGGCCTTGGAATAGGAGCGAGGAAGGTAACTTCTTCAATAGGAAGATAATACGCTTCAACTTTTCCAGTTGTTTCTACCCAATCTAGCAAACTTTGAACTTGGTTGATGAAAGTGTCACCTAGTGCAATACATTCCTGCATTGTAGAAGGAAATACTTTATTACCAGTCCTTGCTTCTTCTGTTGGATTTAATAATAAGACCTTTGTATTCTCAGCATCTACCACCCCAACAAAATTTTCATTATTTTGCTGAACAGTTACAAATCTCATGGTTATCACCTCTAAATGAATTCATTACTACTTTAATAATAGAATAAACAGAAGAATCTAACAAATCAAAAGCACAAAAACCCCTTTGCATCGACAACAAAGGGGTTATCCATTTTTAAAAGTTTCAATAACTTGAATGACTGCAGGACCCAATAATACGATAAATAAACTAGGAAAAATGAAAAGTACTAAAGGGAATAGCATCTTAATTGGTGCTTTCATTGCTTCTTCTTCTGCACGTTGTTTTCGCTGTTCTCTTACTTCATTCGATATAACTCTTAACATTTGAACCATCCCAATTCCAAGCTTTTCCGCCTGCAAAACACTACCAATAAATGATTTTATTTCATCCACATCAAGTCTTTCTTTTATTCCCGACAAAGCCTCTCTCCGCGTTTTTCCCAAGCGAATTTCCTCTAAACATCGGTGCAATTCCATTGCGAGAGGACCCTCTTTCTTTGCGACCACTTTACTTATCGCAGCATCAAACCCGAGTCCTGCTTCAAGACTAACAGTCAAAAGGTCTAAAATATCCGGGAATTCTCTTAATGCCAAATGGTTCCTTGTCTTCATTTTCTGTTTTAAATAAAAATGAGGGGTAAAAAAACCAATTAGGATTCCAAATAAAACGAATATCACCACGATTCCTTTCCCAGCCTCTAATAGAGCACCATATCCAAAGAAAATCAGTGGGAGAACAATAATGGATATCACTTGAACGATTCGGAAGTCAACCGCAGTCATACCAAAAGGACTTCCAGCCATTTGAACCTTTTTATCAATTTTTGCTTCCTTTTCCCCTGGCATCCTCTTTTTAAAGCTCTTTTTAAACTCCACAAACAACGGTAAAATGAATCGTTTATAAAAGGACAGATGCGTTTCTACCAGTAAACCAGGTTTGTTTTCTTGTTCAGTATTTAATAAAAAGAAATTTAACCGTTCTTGAATCGAACCTTTTTTCTCGGTTCTTAAATTGAAAATACCATAGATACTTAAGGTGACAGTTAAAAAGAATGAAAGATAAATCATCTTCTACACCTCAATAGTAGTGATTTTTTTAATTAGTACAAACCCAATAATACCCGAAATAACCCCAGCTCCTACCATTGCTAATCCAATGGGATTACGAAAAAGTCCACCAATATAGTCCGGCTGGATTAAGTAAAGAAGAAAACCGAGAATTACTGGTAATAAGGCAATGACATAGCCCGACAAACGCCCCTGAGCTGTAAGAGTTGTAATTTGCCGCTGAATTTTAGTTCGGTCACGAATGGTTTCAGTAATCTTGTCGAGTACTGTAGCAAGATTACCGCCAACCTGTCTTTGAATCAAGATTGCCTGAATCATCAAATCTAAATCCTCACTGGGCATTCGTTCGTATAAGTCTTTGAGAGCATCTTCAATTCCTTTACCAAATTGCATTTCCTTGATTACATAATCAATTTCTTCCTTTATTGGAGATGCCGCTTCCTCTGCCACCGACTTCAATGCCTGTGGAAAGCTAAAACCTGCTCTCAAACTGCCAACAATGGTAGTGATCATGTCTGCAAGACCTTCATTGAATTTTGTAATTCGTTCCCGTTGTTTCTTTCCCAGATACCATTTTGGCAGGAAGAAACCAATAACACCACCAAAAGGAAGGAATATCCATTTATCAGTCAATAGATAGAATACCCCACCCATAAATGCCGTTGAGATCCATTGAAAAAGAATGTATTCTTCTGGTTTTAACGGCAAACCTGCTTGAGCAATTTTTAATTCCAGTCGATTGTTTTTTTCCTTCGTTAAAACTTTCTTCTGAATTTTTTCTTTCATCACTTTTAGAAAAGAGATTTGTTTGCCTTCCACTTTTTCTCTGCTTACCTTTTCTTCCTCAATGGACAGATAGTGTTGCATTCGACTTTGCAACCTATTTTCCGAGCGAAAAAATAACCTTAAAATAAATAGAAAAAATAAAGTGGAAGTGAGTAAAAAGAAAAGTACTAGCAGGGGCATCATTTTCTCCACTCCTCTTGTTGATCAATAAACACAGATGCTGGAATATGAATACCAGAGGCCTCCAGCTTCTCATAAAATTTCGGCCTTACACCTGTTGGGACCAGCCTGCCAATAATTTTACCTTCAGGGCTCAAGCCTTCCTGTTGATAGGCAAAAATATCTTGAAGAACAATGATATCGCCTTCCATCCCCTGTACTTCAGTAATATTAGTAATTTTTCTAGAACCATCTTTTAATCGTGATTGTTGAATGATGACGTCAATTGCACCAGCTATCTGTTCCCTAATCGCTTTAATTGGCAGGTCGACTCCTGCTAATAAAACCATCGTTTCAAGCCTGGCAATCATATCTCTTGGACTATTTGAGTGTCCTGTAGCAAGCGAACCGTCATGTCCCGTATTCATGGCTTGAAGCATATCGAGGGCCTCTCCTCCACGGACCTCACCAATTATGACTCTGTCTGGTCTCATCCTTAATGAGTTCCTAACAAGGTCACGAATGGAAATCGCACCTTTCCCTTCAATATTAGGCGGACGCGATTCTAGCGATACCACATGCTCTTGTCCTAACTGAATTTCGGCAGCATCCTCAATAGTGACAATTCTCTCATCTTCAGGGATAAAATTGGACAAGACATTAAGAGTGGTTGTTTTTCCTGAACCTGTTCCACCACTTACAAACATATTTAATCTTGCTTTTACGCATGCATCAAGGAAAATAGCCATCTCCTCTGTAACAGTTCCAAAATTAATTAAATCCTCGATCTGATACGGGTCCTTAGAAAATTTACGTATGGTAATGGTTGGTCCATTTAATGCCAAAGGAGGAATGATCGCGTTCACACGAGATCCATCCGGAAGCCTGGCATCTACCATCGGTGAGCTTTCATCAATCCTTCGACCGAGTGGAGCAACAATCTTTTCAATAACGCTCATAACATGTTCATTATCACGAAATTGTACTGATGTTAATACTAGCTTTCCTTTCCGCTCACAATACACTTGATTAGGTCCATTTACCATAACCTCGGATACGTCCTCATCCAAAAGAAGAGGATTAATTGGACCAAAGCCTGTTAAATCATTAATTAGTTCATTTACGACTTTTTTTCTATCGATTTGTCCACGGAAATCCTCATCCTCTTTAATAATTTCTACAGCCATTCCATCTAATTGAGGGATGATTTCGTCAATTTCCTGTTCCTTTAGCTCATGTAATATTTTTTTATGGAGAACATTCTTCAGTTCCTGGTTTTTGTCAACCTGACGAACCTTTACGGTCTCTCTTTTACTTTCTTTCTTTGTCTCTTTGGGCTTTTGTTCCCTAAAGACTTGTCTAACTTCCAACACTTGTGAAGGAATCGGAACTTCATGCGTGATATCTATTAATTTTGGTTCTCTAACGAATTGATTGTTCTTTTCTTGGATTCGATTTAATAGACCCATTATCCAATCAACCCCCTTACGATCGTTTCTTGGAAAACCATTTGGATATTGAATGATTTTTTTTCGTTTTCGGAGAAATTATGCTATTCATGCTTGTTAATGACTCAGCCATCTTAAATATGCCTTTTGCCACATCTGATTTCGCATGTTTGATGACAAAAGGAACACCGAGATTAATAGATTGCGAACAAATCTGAAAATCATTAGGAATATTTATTGGATTCTCTGCTGCTAATATTTTCGCAGCATCTGTTGCATTAATGACACTTTCCATATTCGCTCTATTAATAATGATTCGTACCCTTTCTTTCAGTCCAAGAATATCGAGTGTTTCCAAAAATAGCTTAGTATTTTTTAAAGAAGCCATCTCTAAATTTGTCACCACTAGGATTTGATCCGCCCTCTCAATGAAACGAATTGATGGTTCGTTTAAACCCACAGGCGTATCAACGACAAGATAATCATGACTAGCCAAAAGAAGGTCTACTATTTTATTGGCAGCTTCGTTAGTCACTAAGTCTGCAAATTCCGGCCTTTCTGGAGCAGTCAAAACGTTCACTCCGCTGTCATGAACGGCCAAATAATTAGTCAGGCTATGCTCATCGATTGAGGCTATTCCTTCTAAAACTTCCTTAATCGTGAGTGAGAATTTTAAATCCATAGCTAGATTTACATCACCGAATTGAAAATCCCCATCTAAAATAGCGACCGAGGCATTTTTCTTTTTTAATGCTACAGCTAAATTTACGGTTAGTGTGGTACGACCAATCCCGCCTTTTGCACTGCAGACAGCAAGCATCTTTCCACGTTGTGGACCCATATTTTGTTGTGCTGTTTGCATATTATCCTGGCTTGTCATGAATCGTCACCTTCCATTATTTATTGATTTCTTGTAATAGTACCTTCATCCATTATTGGACGCTTATTTAGAATCAAGTGGATTTTTCCTTCTTCTGAAGCATTCACAAGCTTAAGTGCATCTTCTGGTTTTAATTCTACCGTTACCGAGCTATATTCCGTATAAGGCTCCTTCG